>DASZPA010000028.1:0-4687 GCA_035550555.1 Fimbriimonas sp. | reverse complement strand
GATCGGGAGAGCCTGCTGCGGCGACCACGCCGCGTTTTCTACGAATTGCGAGCGGTCGAATCCTGGCCGGCCCCCTTCGAAGCTCAGAGTGTCTTTCCCAGTCACGAATGTGTTGTTGCGGAACAGGACACCGGGAACGTGGCCCATAGTCGAGACGGCGTGGTCCGGATTGATGATCAGGTTGTTCTCAATCAGCGCCCCCGACATGTTGTGCATGCCGTCGGGCAGGTAGAGCGCGAGGCCACTGTTGAAGTTGCCCAGCCCGTCGTGATAGCTCACGTTGCCACGCACGATGTTGTCGTGCCAAGGGGCAGCGCCCTCGTATTGGCAAAGCAGCCAGCCGGCGCCCACGTTGCCGTAGGAGAGGTTGTACTGCAAGACCGAATCAGTCACCCCGCCGTCGAAGTCGAATCCTCCCCCGTCCGTGCCGGGACTCTTGTTGTCGTGGGAGATGCAGTGCTGGATGGTGACCTTGCTCGCGTTCCAAGCCCAGATTCCGACGGGACCGTTGCCTTTGCGCGGCATGTCCCAGCCGTTGTTTGCAGCCTCGCAGAACTCGACAAGGCATCCATCGACGCCGCCAACCACGATTCCGTTTCCGCTGTGGTTGGTGAGATTCTTGGGGTCGCCGGGGTTGTCGACGGCCCGGCAGTCCCGGATGGTTACGTCTTTTGAGCGCGGGAGGCCGTACCCTCCAATCACCTCGATGCCGGCGTTGCCGTTGGCATGGGAGAAGCAGTGCTCGATCAGCGCCTTCGAGCAGCCATTGACCTGGATTCCATTCTTTCGGAAACCACTCACGTCGAGGTTGGACAGGCTGGCCTCGTCGCACCCGAGGAGGGCCACTCCTGTCCCGTCGTTCGCGTTTCGACCGGCTCCTGTCAGCGTGAGGTTCTCTATTCTGAGCCCAGTGCCGCCTTCCACGACGATCCCGTCACCGGCAGCACCCTGAACCTGGGCGCGGCCTGGTCCGAACGAGCCGATCGTGAGGTTCTGGGGCGACTTTAAAATCAGCGGGCCTGGAACGAAGGCTCCCGTGCTGACTAGAAGGTGGTCGCCACTCGCAAACCGGTGGCGAGAGGCCGGCCCAAACGAACGCCAGGCCGCCGCGGGCGAATTCCCGAGCGCGTGATCGTCGCCTTGGACAGGGTCGATGTAGTAGGTGGTTCCCAATGCGAGGAGGAGGGTGGCCGCAAGCATCTTCTGGCCGGCCCGCGACAAGAGGGCCAATTTGATGATGAATGATTAAGACGGCCGCTCCAGAAGTTAATCGCGCGGAGGCGCGAATCGGGAAAGCGGCACAAAGAATCGGTCGTGGAATCGGCCGACCTTGTACGCTCCGCAAAGAATGAAGCTTCCTGTTTGGCCCATCCTTGCGCTTGCTTTTTGCCTCGCCGGCGCCGACCCGGAGTTTCGGGGCAACCCGCAGCGTACGGGAGTCTATCCGGCCTCCGCGCATGAGCCGGTTGGGAACGCCAAATGGAAGTTCCACACGGACGGGCGGGTCACGTCGAGCCCCGCTGTCGACGGCTCGTCGGTCGATGTGGGCTCGACCGATGGCTGCATGTATGCCATCGACAAGGACACCGGGACGAAGCTTTGGCAGGTGAGGACGAGCGCACCCATCACGTCTTCGCCTGCGGTGAGCGGCAACCTCGTGTACTTCGGCAGCTACAACGGGGCGTTCTATGCCCTCGAGAAGAGCTCGGGGAAGGTTGCTTGGAAGTTCAAGACGGCCGGTGAGCGGCGATTCATCGGGACGCACCTTCACGGCTCGGAGCCGGCCGCCGAACCGATGCCCGATCCGTTCGACTGCTTTCTCTCGTCGCCGACGGTCTTGAAGGGGGCGGTCTACTTCGGCAGCGGAGATGGGAACGTGTACTCGCTGAATGCCGAGACCGGGGCCCTGAATTGGAAGTGCAAGACCGGCGACGTCGTCCACGCTTCGCCGGCGATCTCTGACGGGATTCTCTATGTGGGGAGCTGGGACAGCTACTTTTACGCCATCCACACTGCAACCGGAAAGCTTCTGTGGCGGTTCAAAACCGGCGAGGACCCGGACACCCACAACCAGCAGGGTATTCAATCCTCCGCATGCGTGGCGGACGGCTCCGTTTTCTTCGGTTGCTGCGATTCGAAGTTCTATGCCCTCGACGCCAAGACGGGCGAGAAAAAGTGGAGCTTCGACAACAAGGGTTCTTGGGTCGTGGGCTCTCCGGCGGTCCGGAACGGGAAGGTGTTCTTTGCGACCTCCGACAGTTCGTTGCTTTATGAGGTGGATGAGAAGACGGGAAAGGCGGCGTTCTCGCTGAATTTCAAAGGTTGGCCGCTGTTCTCTTCGCCGGCGGTGGCAGGGAATCGGCTGTATGTGGGCTCCAACGAGGGGAAGCTGCTTGCGATCGATCTCGCGGGTCAGAAGGTTGCGTGGAGTTTTCAGACGGAAGCCTCGAAGGCGCATCAGGGGACGTACGTCAAACCGGACGGTTCGCCTAACTACGAGGCGGCCTTCGCGAGCACGTTCTATGACGACATGATCGTGGGGGTCAACAGGATTTATGAGATGGGGTGCATTCAGTCGTCGCCCGTCGTCGTGGGCGACACGATATACGTCGGCAGCGCGGACGGGAACCTGTATGCCGTGAATTAGCCCCGCGGGAGGTTCTGGCACCGCCTTCGGGGTGCGAGGTTTGGGACGCGCGCAACCCCCCGGGTCTTCGACCCGCGGTTAAGTTCGGTTGCCCCTTCGAGGCAAGCGGGCCCCATCGGTTTCTGGTCGATGGGATTTGGTCTGGCTCCGCCTTCGGGGGTGCGTGTCCATAAGCCCACACCCCGAAGGGGTGCAAGAATCTGGGGCGGCGGCCTGGCGTAGCGAATTTACGATTCGCAGTCTAGGTCTCGGTTTCATGCCTTTCCTCGGGGCCTTCTTTTCTGAGCGTGAAGTAGAAGGTGGCGCCGTCGCCGGGGGAGCTTTCGGCCCAGACTCGGCCGCCGTGCCTCTCGACGATTCGCTTGACGTTTGCGAGGCCGATGCCAGTGCCGGGAAACTCCGATTCGCCGACCAGGCGCTCGAACGGGAGCCAAATTTTGTCTGCGTACTGGGAGTCGAAACCGACCCCTTCGTCTCTCACGAAAAACGCCGGGCCTGGCGACTGGCCGACGTAGATCGTGCCCCCCCTCGGCGAAAACTTGATCGCGTTCTCCAGCAGGTTGGCCAGGACGAGGCGGATCAGCTGCATGTCGCCCTGGGCGGCGAGGCCCTCTTCGATTTGAATCGTCGCCGACGTAGCATAACGGCCGGAAAGCTCCTCGCGAAGCTCCTTTGCGAGGCCGCTGAGATCGATCTCCGAGAGCACCATGTCGGAGCGGGAGACGCGCGACAGGCGCAGCAGGTCGTCGATGAGGCTGCCGAGCCGCTTGGCCGAGTTGGCCTGGCGCACCAGCATGTCGCGCATGTCCTCTGAGAGGTCGGGGCCCGCGTCGGCCAAAAGGATGCTGCTGGTGGCCGAGATGGCTCTCAAGGGTCCTCGCAGATCGTGACTGACGGAGTAGGTGAACCCTTCCATCTCGTGGATCGCTTCTCGCAGCTCCAGAGTGCGGCTCTCGACCCGCTGCTCCAACTCCTCGTTGAGGTCGACGAGCTTCTCCTCGGCCATTTTTAGGTCGTGGATGTCGGTGGCCGTCCCAAACCAGCGGATGATCGCGCCGTCATCGCCGCGGATCGGAACCATGCGGTTCAGGTGCCACCGATAGACCCCATCGTACCGAAGGAGGCGGATCTCGCAATCCCAAATCTCGCCCTGCCGCACGCACCGGCGATACTCCTCGTGAAAACGCTTCTCGTCTTCGGGATGCACGAGGTTCGCCCAGCCGCTTTGCCCGGTGAGTCGGGAGGGATCGTCGCCTCCGCCGTACTCCACCAGGCGGCGGTTGATGTAGTCGACCGTGGCATCGGCATTGAGGGACCATGCGATGTGCGGCATGGCGTCAAGCGTCTTGAGCAGATTGGCTTCGGCCTGACGAAGCGCCTGCTCGACGCGCTTGCGCTCCGCGATCTCTCGGCGGGCCCGCTCATACAGGTGCGCGTTCTGCTGCGCGATGGCGAGCTGGTAGACCAGGCCCTCCAGGAGACGCAGACTGTCCGCCGTGTAGACGTCGGGCTCTTCGCTGATCACCTGGACCACCCCCAGCACGATCTCGTCGACCTTGATGGGCGCCACGATGGCGCACTGACTGCTCGGCTCCTCGACCTTCGCAATATCGACGATCTCTCCGTCGGGGTGCACGTCGTAGAACGTGGCCCTTGGGTCTTTGGCGCGTTGGCTCACGTCTTCGAACAAGATGGGCTTGCCCGTACGGATTACCTGGCTCTGCATGCCGGCGTCGGGCTTGTAGACGACGGGCGGAAGAAGGGCGGGGTCCAGGCGGTTGCCGTTCACCCAGGCAAATTCGCAGCGGATCTGCTGCTTTTCGGAGTCGAACGAAGAGATGAGGAACCCGTCGCAGTGCATCGCCTGGGAGACGATGTCGAGAAGGGTCTCATAAAGAGTCTGGGTGTCGAGGGTCGCTGAAAGCCTTCCACTGGCTTCAACTAGCAGCCGAAGCGTCTCTTCGCTGCTTCTCGCTCTCTCATCTCCCAAACTCCCCGGCTCAGCAGGCAGCGACCTTCTCCTTTGGGGCGTCGTCAAAC
>DASZPA010000027.1:0-13358 GCA_035550555.1 Fimbriimonas sp. | reverse complement strand
AAAGCGAGCGGTACCCCGTGCTCTACATGCAGGACGGCGAGAACGTCTTCGATCCCAGAACCAGCTTCGCCGGCGTCGATTGGCAGATCGACGAGACAGCGGACAGGCTCATCCGCGAAAAGAAGATTCCGCCGCTGATCGTTGTCGGAATTTACAACACAGCGGACCGGACCAGCGAGTATTCGCCCGGCGGAATGAGCTCGCTCTACATGGACTTCGTGGTGGACAAGCTCAAGCCATTCATCGACCGAACCTACCGCACGAAGCCCGACCGAAAGAACACGATGGTAGGCGGCTCGTCGTCGGGAGGGATTTTCTCGTTCATGCTCGTATGGGAGCACCCGGACGTCTTCTCAAAAGCCATTTGCATGTCTCCGGCATTCGCCACACCGAAAGGCATGCGCCATTCCTACGACTACGCCAAGACGGTCGCCAACTCACCGACACCGCCTATGCCGGTGTATTTCTATGTCGACATCGGCGGGATTGGGCTCGACTCGGAGCTCCGCCCCGGAGTGGACGAGATGCTTACGACGCTCAAGCAGAAGCACATCAAGTTCGACTTCGTCTCCGATCCGAATGCAAGGCACTCTGAAGCCGACTGGGCGAAGCGGTTTCCCAACGCTCTGGAAAGGACCTTAAGTCGTTAGCCGGATTCAAGAAGCGACCTTTGCCCGTCCCAGGAGAGGCTGGATGGTGAGACCTTGAACGATCACGGAAAACGCCACGACGGCAAACGTGACGGCCAAAACGCTGGCGCGCTGTGGAAAGCTTTCAGGCAACCCCAGAGCGAGAGCAAGCGCCAAGGCTCCGCGAAGGCCGCCCCAAAAGAGAACGTGTTGATTCGCTAGCTCCACCCGAAAGCGAGATTTCACAAAGAGAGCGGAACACCCATAGACCGCGGCAGCGCGGCCGGCCATCGCCAGACTGACCACTGCGACGCACGCAAGCCAGGTGATCAAGAACGGCTGCTCCGCGACGCTGATACCGATCAGCAGGAAGATCAGCGAGTTCACCACGAACGCCGCGTACTCCCAAAAGGATTCCACTGCCACATGGCCTTCCTGCGTAAGAAATCCGCGGGAATGGCTGTTGCCTATCAGGATTCCGGCCGTCATCGTGGCCAAGACGCCGGAGACATGGAGCTTCTCCGCAAGAATGAAAGAACCGAAGGCAGCAATCACTGTGAAAGTGATCTCAACGAGATAATCGAGCGTTCGCCCGACCAGGAGTAGCGCGATACCCGCTACGAGAGCGCCGCTCAGAGCACCCCCGAAAACCGTTACGAAGAAGCTAAGAACGACGTGCCGGCCATCCACCGACCCGGTTCCAACTGCGTCCACCGCAAGCGCGAACAGGACGGCGGCAGTGCCATCGTTGAGCAGGCTTTCGGACTCGACCAACATCTGCAATCTGCCTCCCACGCCGAGGTCGCGAAAGGATGCGATGACTGCAACGGGGTCTGTGGCCGAGATAAGAATCGCCGTGACCAAGCTCGTCGCGAGCGGCCAGTGAAGTCCGTAGTAGGTTCCGACCGCGACAACCAGACCTGAAAGTGCTACGCCGGCCGTTGCAAGAACAGAAGTGACGGGCAGATCTGCCTTGAACCTCGGCCACTCCATTTGCAGGGCCGCTTCAAAGATCAAGGGAGGAAGGAAGACATCAAAAATCAGGTCTCTCGTCAGGTGTATCGACGGACGGCTGGGGAGCAATGATACGAAGATGCCCGCTATCGTCAAGCCCACCGTGTACGGCAGCCGGAAGCGCCGCGCGACCATTGCAACCAACGCTGCCAGTAGCAGCAGTAGTCCAATGTCTTCAATGGCGCCGGTGTACATCCCGTTGATTGGAGTATAGAAGTCTCAAAACGCAGCAGGCAGACCAATGCAGGACCTTCAAGCCCAACTCCTCGAAATGTGGGATCGCCAGTCAGGGATGATCGCCAATATCTCCCGCCTCATCGACGATTCGTCAAAGCAGTTCCTTCCCTCTCCCGATGGTTGGAGCATTGCGAAACACCTGGCTCATGTTCACGAGGTCCGATACTGGTGGCTTACTAAAGTTGCGCCCGATCTGGCGAACAACCTCGGCGAAAGCTTCCAAGAAGACGGCGAAACCCCTTTGGAAGACCTCCAAACGATCAAGGACGAGCTCGCCAAAAGCGCTCACGCCGTTCGAACGGCTTTGGAACGAGAACTGCGTGACGAGACACAGCAGACCGGTCCGTACTCCCATCCTGTTCAATATCTGGGGCACATGGTCTGGCACGAGGGATGGCATGCCGGAATCATCCTTCTAGCGCTCCGCCTCAACGGCCGCGAACCAGCTGAGCAGTGGGAGGAGACCAACCTTTGGGGAATCTGGAGGTCCTAGATCGCCCTCGTCGACTCACGAATGTCGAACCCACACTGAACGACCACGTGGCGGTTCTCGACAGGTTCTCTCTCGATCTCTTTGACTAGCAAGTCGATGGCGATACGTCCCATCTCCTTGAGCGGCTGCCTCACCGCCGTCAGCCTGGGCCTCAGCTCGTCGCAAAAAGACGTGGAGTCGAAGCCAACGATCGAAAGGTCTTCGGGAATTCGGACGCCAAACATGGCTGCGCGGTTGATGAAATCGGCCGCGAGCGATTCGGTACTGGCGATGAGTGCCGTGTGGCGCAAGGGCTTTGCTAAGTATCGGTCAATGTCATCGAACCACCTCTCGACGTTGATCACGTCTTCCTGATCGGTGGCGAGCCCGAGTTGGCCCATCTCTCTTTGGAAGGCAGCCAGGCGAAGTGGAGACTCTCGCTGTGTATAGAGCCCCATGGCGGCAAAGGCGATACGACGATGACCCAGGTCATAAAGGTGTCGGACGGCAAGCGCAATGCCCTGATCGTTGTCGCAAATCACCGTCGGACGCCGAAAGTCGAAATCCTCTCCCGTCGCATGAAGAATGACGAGGGGAATCGAAACGAGCTCTAACTCGGCCGTGCGGGAGGCGCTGTACCAGACCAAACCGTCGAACCGGCCGTCACCCAGGGCGTCCAAAGAGTTCGATCCCATGAGCTTTGGGCACAGCGTCACGGCGTAGTCGTGGCTGAAGGCGCCGTCGACCATGCCATCCATCAGCGAAGCGAAGTAGCGCGAGCCCCGGTCGAACTCGTGGCGGGCAAATCCGATTCCATGGAGAACACCGATAGTCTGGCTTCGCTGCCAACGAAAGTTTTTGGCAGAAACGTTAAGCCTGTAGTTAAGCTCTTCGGCGGCCAACCTTACTCGATCCGCCGTGGCTTGGCTCACACGAACGCCGTTAGGCTTGCGGCTTAAAACGCTCGACACTACCGTTGCGCTGACGCCGGCCCTTGCGGCCACGTCTCTCATAGTCGGTATGGACGAACTCTTAGCTCTCATCTCCAGTAAGTAGTAAGACGCATAAAGAAGCGCATGTTCATTGTAGATCATGAAATGCGCAAGTCTCGATAAATATCTGGCCTCATAAGATTCCCTGAACGAGGCCGGCATCACCTTCAGGCAGGCTCGTCAGGCATCCAGGACCGGTTTCGTTCACCGCGTCTCTACCGAATTTTTGTGAGTTCTGCAAAAACCTGTTGTCAATTCGCTGATTTACCGATACACTATCGCTGGTTTACCGGTGCATCACCGGACTCGACCATGAGAGACAAGCTTGCTCCCACGTTGCGATCAACGAACACAGCCCAGTTCTTGAAGCTGGGTCGCTGTGCCGGCGGACTCCGCTCGGCTACTCCCCCTTGTATCTCGCGCGGCGTCGAGGAGGCTGTGGGGAATCGGGTCGGCGCCCATGAAGCGCCGACGCATGGCGCGGCAAGAGCTACCTATCTCTCCCTGTCTATCAAACCAGCTTGGCTAGACTGGCTACCCCAGATCATCGCCGCCCGGCACCCGTTTGTCTGTCGTCACTCCGTGCAGTCTTGATGTTCGAGGCTTCACTCCGATCAATGAATTCATTCCAAAGGTGTTATAAGCCATGAAACGTCGAGGTTTCACCCTCATCGAACTACTCGTTGTCATCGCGATTATTGCGATACTTGCTGCAATCTTATTCCCCGTGTTTGCGCAGGCTAAGGCTGCTGCAAAGGCGACCTCGGACCTGTCGAATCAAAAGCAGTTGACGTTAGGCGTTCTGATGTATGCGAACGACTATGAGGACGTCTTGCCGGACGCGAACAGCACGGACGGCGACTCTAACACGTTTTCCAGGACGTGGGTCCAAAAGACAACTCCGTATATCAAGAGCCTGGCTATCTTCCAAAGCCCGCTTGACTCCAAGCACGACGCCGCTTATGCGAGCTGGGCTGCCTCGTTCTCTCCCGACAACTTCAAGAACGCCATCGGTATCTCGTACGCCCCGAATGGCTACGCGCACTCGGACGGCTCCGCCGGCTTCACATCTGTTGGTACGGACTCCGACCCGTGGGTCTTCGCAGGCGTCATGAACCAGGACGACAACGGCAACTACATGATGCCGCACACCAAGTCGTCGACTCAGGTGACGCAGCCGGCCGGCACCATCATGCTTGCCGATCTGTTCAGCGATGCGATGCGGAAAGAGGGCTGCTGCGGTTTCGGCAACAACAGCGAATGGTTCTCAGCGGCGTTCCTGCAGATTAGAGTCCCAGGCGACATCGGCTACGGCTATTACGACTGGTTCGGCCCCGAGGACATTCCCAACGGGACGCTCTCTCCGACGAACACGTTCCCGAATGGACCGACCGCCGGCGTGAGCATCACGAACGGAAAGAACTCCAACTTCTCGTTTGTGGACGGGCACGTCAAGTCGATGGCGCCACAAGCCACCGACCCGGACCCGGTTAACAACCGGCCCGCCAACATGTGGGACGCGGACCGCTAGGGTCGCAACCCCGACGTCACGTCCAGGGTCTTCCGCCGAGGCCCTGGACTTTTGCTTACACATGAAGATCTCAAACCTCTTGATCGTACTAGCAGCCGCAAGCCTGCTTGCCGCCGCCGGTTGCAACAATGACGAGCCGACTCTGACCAAGGCTCAGGAAGACGCGGCACGACACCCAACAGCCAATCCTAGCTATCAAGGACACGCTCCAGGCAGCGACCAGAAGATGGCGGAGTCGATCGACGCCTATCGCAAACGTCATCAGAACGACAAGGTCGAGTTTACGAAGTAGAGCGTTTCCGCCGATTCGAAAAGGTCTTTACCTCTCCCGGACTCCACTCTTCCAAAGCTGAGCGAATTGATTCGATTAGGGCGCGAGTGGCCTGCAAACCTTGGCCCTCCGGCTGAACTATGTAGACGGAAATCCTTCGTCCGCGCATTTCGTTCTGTTCTGGAATTCTTCGATCGAACGTGATAGGCGCGTCGAAAACCGTTGGATTCTGCCCGGTCAAGCAGCTCGCCAACTACGAGTGCCTGCCCAGTCAAGGCCAATGACGTGCACACACTTATGTCCCAGGAAATCACTCGCAAGGTATCGGAAAGGTTTCGTCGAGAAGGAGCCGCATCCTACCCAGCGCGGCGCAACCCAGCGGCTCTACGAATGGCGTTACCTTCCCATTCCAAGACCGCCTGCGCATGTTCTCGCTTCACAGTAGGATAGATCGACAAGAACTCCTCCATTCCCATGCCCTCCTGAAGGTTATCGAGGAAGACGGTCAACGGAATTCGAGTAGATGCAAAGCAAAGATCTCCGTGCATGATCTCGGGATCAATCTTAGGAATATGCTCTAGGCCCTTGGGAATAATCATTCTCGCCTCACTACGTTCATTTTGCGGCTATGCCTTGCAGGCTTAGGCTTTGTTCGTGTCGCGGTTCAATTGGAAGCCGGCGCCACTCTGGCCAAGGCGGGCGCGAGGAAGGCGTGGATCGAAAGAGGCTTTGATCCAACCGTCGCGGATCATGCCCTCCATCGCTTCCGGAAGCATTCCCAAGAAGGTCATCGCAACTGGATCGTTTGCGAACTGCTTTGCCATCTGATTCATTTGATCGACGATTTGGGGCAACCGGGACTCCCGTTGCAGAAGCTGGAAAAGAACCCCAAAGTGCGCACGCAGCGGCAACACCTTGCTGCCTCGGACGTAGCAGGGCACTTTCAAGACCCGTCCTTCCTGATAGGCCGCCCCATCCTGCGCAATTGCGCCCTCAAGGTCCAGCTTGAGAACGTTCTTTTCCTCTAACGGTGAGTCCGTTGCAAGGCTGGTCAGGAAGTCGGTGGACGAACGGATGCTGAGCAGGTTGAACCCACCCGCGCCAACTGTCAGATCCTCATCGATGAACCCCCCTTGAGCCAGCCACCGCCACGCCTTCTCCGGCGTAAGCTCCAGCCCGTTGTCTCTCGCAAGTTCGGCCGTGAACTCCTTGAGATCCTTGAACTGGGCGTTGGCGACATACCAGTAGTCGGCAAAGCTGATGTGAGTGGAGATCCTCCGCTTCTGCCGTCGACTGAACTGTTCCTTCAACCAGCTCGGGTCGACCGTCTTTCGGTCGATCTCAAGAATGGTATAGGCCGCCTGCTGAGCGCCGATGTGAGCCATGCTGACGCCTGCCGAGAGGATGGGATCGGCAAAGCCCGCGCACTCGCCAACCAAGAACCAGTTCTCGCCCGCCTGTTTCTCAGCTATGAAGGACCAGTCCTTTGTAGTTTGCAAGTGGTTCTCACGTGTGGCGTTCTTCAGCAGCGCGGCAACTTCCGCGTCCTCCTGAAGTGCCTCTTGATACACTTCCTCGGGCCGCTTCCCAAGTTTCTTGAAGTGCTCGGCAGGAATCACGAGCCCGAGACTGGTGCGCGTCGGTCCGAGCGGGATGAACCAGAGCCACCCGTACGCGAGGCTCCGAACTTGGATCCGAGTGGCACCGACACCGATCTTTACTGCCCATTCGGCGTTCTGCCAGTAATCCCAAATCGCGATGTTCTGCAGCGTTGAAGGATAGTCGCAGCGTACGTCCAAAGCTCTTCTCAGGATCCCGCTGTTGCCAGACGCATCGACGTAGTGGCGAGCGGTGACCGTCTCTCCAGTGTCGAGCTCGAGCGCAGTGACCCGATCGCCATCGCGAAGAACCCTCGAGACCTTTGTTCCTTGGCGCACCTCGCAACCCGATTCCTCGGCATGCCTCAGGAGGATTTCGTCGTAGACCGCGCGATCAACTTGGAACGCGGTGAGGCGCCGCTGCCCTTCGAACTTCGCGGGCCGAGGTTCATCTTTGAAAGACTCGGCAGGGAAAAACTCGAAGTCCCAAAGCTCTGGGTTTTTGCCCCAACGCAACGTGGCGCCGATCTTGATCGGAAAGTTGGCAGCCTCGACCTTGTCCCAGCAGCCCATTTCAGCCAGGATGGGAGAAATAGGAGGCAGCAGACTCTCACCGACATGGTCTCTGGGAAAGACTTCGCGCTCGAAGATCGCGACGTTGAGCGCCGGATGATACTTCTTGAGCAGGCAACCCACGGTCGAGCCTGCGGGACCTCCACCGATGATCGCCACGTCTACTCCGGTCACGCCTTGGTGTCCTTGTTGGCATGGAAGCCCGAGAATCCCTGGTCGAGGTTGGCCAACGGCTCTCGGGGATCATAGGAGGCTTCGATCCAGCCGTCGCGGATCATCGCCTCCAGTGCAGGCGAGATCTGCGGCAAGACGTTGTTTACAAAATCTCTATTGTTGGCGTTTTGGTACGCATAGTAGTTGAGCAACTCCACAATCTTTCGAAGTTTCTGCTCCTGCTCTAGAACCTTTACCAAAAGCTCGAACACTCCCCGTACGGGAAGAGTCTTTCCTCCCCTCAAGTAGCATGGCGTTTTCCCCACGCGCCCATCCAGGTAGCTGGCACGATCTTTCTTCGTCGCTCCACTTAGATCCAACTTGAGAACGTTGTACTTCTCGAGAGGCGATTCGAAGCTTAGGTCTGTCAGATAGTCGCGCGACTCTTTGATGGAGGCAAGCCCGAAACCTCCCAAACCAATGGCCAGCTCTTCGTCGATAAAGCCTCCACGGGCGATCCAATCCCACGCCTTCTCAGGCGAAAGCGATAGTCCGCATGCATCGGCGAGCTTAGTGGTGAACTCCTTAAGCTCTTTGAACTGCTGATTTGCCGTATACCAGTAGTCTCCAAAACGGATATGGGTTGTGATTCGCTGACTCTGGCGATATTCGAACTGCTCTTTGAGCCACTTCTCATCTCCCTCATGCTCGATCTCGTTAATCGTATACGCTAATTGCTGTCCGGCAATGTGGGCCATGGTGACGCCGGCCGAAAGGATCGGGTCGGCAAAGCCGGCGCATTCGCCGGCCAAGAACCAGTTCTCTCCGGCGTGCCGTTTGGCAAGAAACGACCAATCCTTGGTGCTCTTTAGACGTCCCTCACAGGAGGCATTCACCAAGAGCGATCTCAAGGTGGGCTCATCCTGGAGAGCTTGCCGATAAAGCTCCTCGGGCCTCTTTCCGGAGCTGCTCCTGTACTCGACCGGTACTACCAATCCGATGCTGGTTCGAGTGGGCCCCATGGGAATGAACCAGATCCAGCCGTAAGGGAGACTTCGAACCTGGATCCGTGTGCCGCCGACACCGATTCTGACCGCCCACTCGGCGTTCTGCCAGTAATCCCAAACCGCGATGTTTTGCAGAGCCGGGTGGTGCTCGCATTCCACCCCCATCGCACGGCGCAAGATCCCGCAGTTTCCAGACGCATCCACATAGTGCCGGGCCGTGATAACGTCTCCGACCTCCGTCAGGAGGCCCTCGACCCGATCCTGCTCCCGGAGCACTTTCGAAACCTTGGTGTCCTGGCGTACGTCGCAGCCCAGGTCCGCTGCATGGTCGAGCAAGATTGTGTCGTAAATCGAACGGTCTACCTGGAAAGAGGTGGCAGTCCTCTGGCCCTCAAACTTCCCGGGCCTGGGCTCGTCCCTAAAGCGCCCTACTGGAACAAAATCGAAGTCCCACAGCTCCGGGTTCTTTCCCCACCGGTAGGTCGCGCCCAGTTTAATAGGAAAGTTCGCGGCTTCAACCTTATCCCAGCACCCCATTTCGTTTAGAATAGGGCCGATGGGCGGTAAGAGACTTTCGCCGATATGATCTCTGGGAAACCGCTCTCGCTCCAAGATCGTAACTTCGAGTTGAGGGTTATGCAGCTTGAGTAGCGCGCCAGTGGTGCTACCCGTGGGTCCGCCGCCAATGATCGCTACATCGCAAGTGCTCGCAGATTGGTTTGCCATGATTAAGCTGCTTAGTAGCAGAAGCAATTAACGAGAACATGCAGTCTACCAAGAGACAGAAGGCATTGTTCGGAAGGTCACGGCAAACCGGTATCCACAACACAAAGAGCCCAGGACTTGGAAGGTCCTGGGCTCCTGCTGGATGCAATGAGAAACTTAGGGAGCGTTGCCGATGGCTTTCAGCATCTTCTGCGCCTCGTCGCGGTAGCTGTCGGCCTCGGGGCCAGACTTCACGAGCGCGTTCAGATAGGGAACGGCCTTCTTGGCTTCGTTCGACTGCAGATAGCAGCTGGCAATGCTGATGCGCGCGTACGCCGTTTGCTTGGGCGTCTCGCTGCCAATCGCTTTCTCAAAGAGAGGGATAGCCTTGACCATGTCGCCGGAGTTCTGATAGGCGTCGCCCGCGGCGTTGTAGGCATCGGCGATCAGCCCTGCGTTGGCGCCCGTGGCGCGCCCGAGCTTGGAAACGACCGAGCCGACCTTGTCGAGTGCTTCCATGCCGCCGTAGTACGGAAGGATCTTGGCGATCGACTTCACGTCGTTGGGGTTGGTCTTGATCTTCGCCTCCAGTGCCGGCACTTCGGTCAGAACGTTTTTCGCCATGTCCATCTGCTTGGCAAAATCGTCTGGACCCATGTAGCCCACGACCTTCCAGGCAAGGTCCCCGTTCGGCTTGAGGAACAGAATGGTCGGATAGCCATTTACCTTGTACTTGGCTGCCTCGGCTTTGCCTTCCTTCTCGGCATTGACCTTCACGGGAACAAAGCCTTCAGATCGAGAGGTGATCTGCGGCGCGGTGTAGGTGTCGGCGTCGAGCTTCTTGCACCAGCCGCACCAGTCCGTGTAGAAATCGACCATCACCAGCTTGTGGGAGTTTTTGGCCAGGTTGACAGCAGTCGAGAAGCTAGGCTGCCACTTAATGGATGCCGCGTACACCGATGCTGCGGCGACGGCGGCAAGGCTTAACGAGATCAGGATCTTTTTCATTTTTGTGTCACTCCAATGTGTTCGTTATACGCCATCAAAGGCAGGAGAAGCCTCGCTTTCGGAGATTCTCCCGCCTCTCAAGACTTCGGGCAGGCTCGCCAAGAAACGCCTTTTAGGCGCGATTCCATGGCTTGCCCCCTAGCAACTATTTCTTTACAGGGATGTAGTAGGTGGTTTTGCTGAGGAAGTGTCCGGCAGCGTCGTCGATTTCGAGGACCGTCAGGATGGAGTAGTCGTTCAGGATGGCCACCGGCGTACTTGGATAAGTGCCAAACGCTTGCGCACCTGCCGGGAGCAGACTATTCAGAGCCGTGTTCGTCTTTCCAGGCAGCCAAACATAGGTGTTGCCGTGCATGTTCTGGTCGGGAAGCGTGCCCACATACGCGCCGGCATCATTGACACCGTTGAGGCTCGCATGGCTCAAATCGTAGGACTGTGAGTCCAATGGTGGAGTCGTGGGTTGGTAGCTCGGCGGAACCCAAATCGTGGGCGGCTGATCCATTTCGCCGATGGGAAACGATTTCTTCACGGAACCCCCAACGATCACGCCGCTATTGTTCACCGCCAAGGGAACGGACTCCTGGCTCGATCCGCCTATGGCCGCAAGGTCGATGGGTGTAGCCGAGGTTGTGCTGCTCCAAATCGAAGCGTCCTGACGGGCTTGAACATAGCCGGTAATGACTTTCCCGGAGTTCGTAATGAACTTGGGGAGTTGATGGTTGGACGATGGCACTCCCGGCAACAATGTGTAGGTCTTGGCGGTTGGGCTGGACCAAAGGACGAACCTGACTGTATTCGTGGAGGTCGTAGTGATCCAGCCAACGATTACCCCTTTGTCGTTGATCGAGGTGGCAGCAGAGGCAATGGTTGTCGCAGGAACCGGCAACGGACTTGGCGCAGCCGAGGGATTGGTCCAAACGATGGCGGTCTTGATACCGTTAATCGTAGGAGAACTGGATCCAACAACCTGCCCCTTATTGTTCACACCGTTTGCAAGCGCCGTGTAGCCATTCGCCAATCCTTGCAGCACGACCGGCTGAGAGGTAGGCGAGCTCCAATAGGCGGCATTGGTTACGTCACCAAGACCAAAGGCGCCCACCAAGCGGTTGTCGGAGCTGTAGGCCGAAACCCCACCCCCTTCCGCATGAAGAGGGATCGGGATGGCAACGGGTTGGCCATAGGCCAACGAAGCCACAGGCGTTCCGGTCGTAGATCCTCCACCGGAGCCGGACCCTCCGCAGCCAGCAATGGCGGCCAGAAAGGCGCCCACACCAGCAACGACAAAAAGCGAGTTTGAAGGACGGTGGATCATTACGATTCGGTGACGGTTGTATAAAGCCGTTTTGATCGAAATACTTCAACAACCGCTTTGTTTTTCGAACTTAGAACTAGATACGATGCTAAGTCGATATAATGCAATAATATTGTAAGACTACCAAGTCTACTTGTGCAATGGATGCACCCGATGCGTACTTCCAATTTCAAGCGGCACGACTACCTTCAAGATCACACTTGGACGAAAGGTGTTCGCATTGGGGTCTCCAACGATCAAGTAGTACTCGGCCCCGAGGTTTCCACTGCGACGGTATGCGAAATAGCCGCCGATCTGACCTGACTGCTCGGTGAGCCGTCCATAGATCGACTGATCGTGCCCGATATCCCAGTTGGCGCCGCAGATAAGCTGATCGTTGATCCCGTCATAGTTCACAAGCTGATAGCTGGCCGTGAGCTGGAGCCGACGAAAGAGCCTACGACTGCCTGAGACCGAGAGACTGCTATATGGAAGCAGCGCCTCCTCCCCCCAGCTGTAGCTCGTCGCGATCTGGTCATATGGATCGTTGGCCGGGTAGCTCGCTTCGACCGAAGTGAGGTGGTCGTTCACTCCCTCAAACTGATCGTAGTCCTGGTCCAAACTCAAGGTGAGCCCGTTTCGCAGGCTCGTGTAACCGCTGAAAGAGGCATCTCGCCGATACGGGCTGCCATCCGTGTGGTCGTAGACCAGATAGCTGCCGAACACGCCGGCTTCGCTCATGGCGCCTTTGTTCCAAGGCCGGTCGTAGGAGATACCTCCTCGGAACCCTTCATAGTCCACCTCCGGAACGAACCCGAGGCGCGGAAGATAGTTGGCGCCCACGCGGGAATAGGACGCGTTCACAAAAACTCCGGGGGACCTGTAGATCAGCCGCACATTTGAGCTGTCTCCCTGGCCGACGGAGCTATCGTAGCTCTCCGAGTTCTGGAAATTGAGCGCCCACAGCCCCCAGCCGTGCCGGTAGTTCATTTGATAAGCGCCATTGTGAACCCCGTCGGCGTTGTAGTCGGTCGCGCTCAGGCGGGCGCTGGAATTGTTGTCCAGGGCATAGAACGAGCTGGCAACCAGCTCGTTTCCAATACCGTACTGCGTCGTGTCCAGCACTCCGAAGCTGAGTCGGTCGCTTAGCTTTCCGTAAGCGTTCACTCCCAAGTCGAACCTAGGAATTACCTGACTGGCGAAGATTCCCGATCCCTCGTATTCAGACCCCTCCAAGAAGAAGGGGCGGGTTTCGCCGGCCAGCCTGGCGAATCGGCTGAAGTCCAGAGAAAGGATCTGGTTCTCGATGTTGCGAAAGTCGGGATTGATGGAACCGACGAGCTGGACCTTGTCGTTGAGGGCTGCTTTCAGATCGAGGCCGGAATTGACGACGGCGCCGATTGACGGATCGTAGCCGAGATAGGTGTACGGCAGCAGCTTGATCGAGCGGTCTGTCTCACCTCTGGGAACGGCCACCGAGCGCCAAACGGGCGTATTCGCCACGCCGCCCACGCTTCGGTAGAACGCGCCGAACTCCCTCCCAGTGCGTGCGATGTTGCGCTGGAAGTTGAATCGGACGTCTCTAGGTCCTGGCGAGGGCAGCTTCATTTCCCGCCAGGGAATTCGCAGCTCAGCTTCCCAACCGGACGTCGTGATCCGGGCCGCAGCCTGAAACTCTCCGGCCCACTCCCGCTTTCCGGCGCGACCGCCCGCGAGCTCAATGTTTGTAGCGCCCTTCGGGTTCACGCTGAAGGTGTTGAAGTCTCGTCCCGAGCCGCTCAGGTCAAGCTCGAAGTCGATCGAGTCATCCCCGCCCAGGCCGACGTTCGTCTGATACTGATTCGCCCGAATCAGCGAAGGACGGCTGTCGGCTAGGC
>DASZPA010000026.1:0-3594 GCA_035550555.1 Fimbriimonas sp. | reverse complement strand
CCGGCGCCTGTGCCGTACGCCCAGACGCCTGCCGTGACCCCTGCGAATAGAGGAAGGGCGTAGACCGCGAGGTAGAACAAGAGACAGCAGATGACGCCGATGGCGGCGATGCTGGCGAGCACGCTGAGTAAAATCATAATGGTGGCCTCCGTGAGACAAGGATCTGACGGTCGCGCCTTCCACCACCACCACGGCGCTCTCGACAATATAATCCAAGCGGTGCGGCTTTGGAGGGGTATTGCGTCGCGACCTGCGCTTCCGCGACGAAGTTTGCAACGGAACCGAGATCGGATAGTTTGACTTTGCGGCCTATCGCTTTCTGGATGCGTGTGCGAAAAGTCTCACGCGCAAGTACGCCCTAGAGGGGTAGTCGGCTACTCTGAAGCGGCATTGAGCACGACGCGGAAATTCGCGTCGGTGGTCTTCTTCAAAAACAATTCGGTCGTGGCGAGAAGCTGCAGGATGGGCACCGTCACACTATCCACGCTCGCCCCCGGCTGAACGAGGACGACCTCAAACTCAACTTTCGACTTCCGGGACTTCTCCTTGAAGTACGACAACTCCCGTTGGCCGCCTTTGAGGAAGCGCGTCGCCCCGTTGGCGGCCCATTGGGCCTCGCGCCGTTTCAGGTCCTTCGCGAGGCGTTCGACGCCCTTGTGCTTCTTCGTGATGCACTTCTGGGCCTGACCGCAGACGAAGTAGAAGTTTTCGATGGAGCCGGAGACGCGCGCGCCAATCGCTCCTTTGCAGTGGACGAGCGTCAGCTTGATGGTGCTCTCATCAACATCCTTAAGGCAGACCAAGTCGCCCGCTTCGGCCTTGCCGTCATCATTGAAGATCAGGTCGTACTCGTCACGCAACTGCGCGAAAGCGCGGTACTGGATCGTGGCTGCGTCACCCGCCTTGCCAATCGACTCTTTGTTGAGCGGGATACCCTTGAAGTCCCAGGTTTCCAGCTGATCTTTCGAATAGATCCCGGCATCGAGCTTTGTCGGGATGTGATAGCAGTTGTACGAATGCGTGCCGTCCGCATAGCGGATAATGACGGGATCCCTTTGCAGGTAGACCTCCAACGGCTCAGCCGGCTTCGTCACCTTCTTGAACTGAACTTTGGGACCTGACGTGTGCTTGTAGGCGTAGCCGCCAGGAAGCGCCGGTGAGATTTCGAGACGGTAGACAGCCCCAACGTCTTCGGCCTCGAAGCACACGTTGATGGTGCCGTCAGCCTCCACGGAGTCGATGCCGACATCAACCTCGTAGAGCAGCTTCTCGATGGTCCCGAACAATACCGACTGCCGCTCGCTCAGGCTAAGTTGAGCCTGTTCGCCCCATTCGGCAGAGATCGCGTGCGACGCGTGGGGGGCCGCTAGTTTGATTGGCCGCAAAAAACCTTTGATGATGTTGGTGACGTCGTCGACATCGGATGTCACCTTCCCCCAGGTCGTCTTCGTCCAGGCCGCCCAGTCGGCGACCGAGCCGGACTTGCGAAGCTGCCAGACCTTGCCGCGGCGCTTCGCGCCGCCCCACAGCACGCGGTCCCCGTCTTCGTAACCGACGCAGGCCATGTGGTTGAGTTCGGCTTCGGACTTGTCGATGTGCGCGAGCCCTTCGGTTACGTTTGTTCCGAAGTAGGTCGTGAAGCTGATGGCACCGACCCGGCGCGAACCGAGGTTCTTGACAAGCGGCAGCTCGACGCCGTTCAGGATGTTGAAGATCGCATCGCCGCCGAAGAGCTCGACGTTGTTGCTGGTGATCGCCTTCGCCATCTGCTCCGTGCGCATGCGATCATAATCGCTCGCATAGATCGAAAGGACGCTCTCATCGCTGTCCCAGCGGGCGATGATCAGGTCGTAGAAGCTGTTTGTGATGTTCTGATAGTCGCCCCATTTGACCTCTTCGGTCAGGGCGACAACGGCGACGAGAAGCTTGTCCTTGTCGTCGAGTGCGTACCATGTTTCGGCACCAGGCGGCAGAACGTCCGCGTATTGGAGCGGCATCCACTCCTTGCATTTCGTCTTGTAGAACTGGGTCGAGATCGCAGGCCGCAGATTCCAAAGCGACAGTTCGGCCGACAGCGTGCCTTTCTGTTTCAGTTGCTCGACAACGTCTTGTAACCTGAGTTCGTCATCGATTCGCGCTTCACTGAGCCGCCGAATGAGATGGTCCCAGTCAGCTCCTTCGGCGTAGAGTCCGGCCAGCTTCCTTTCTGCCTGCGGATCCGCGATGTTGGTGACGACAGTAGCGTTTCCGACATTCACTGGCCCTTTGCGCGTGAAGCGCCCAATGAACTGAAGCGTAATGGCCAGCGATTTGTGGGTGTCATGCAACGCTGCAACCTTCAACTGAGGAAAGTCGAAGCCCTCGCCAAGCATGTCGACGCAGACCGCGATCCGAGAACCGGTGTTGTTCCGGTTTCTGAGCGCGGCCAGGGCGGCGCGATTCTGACTGTCCGGACGGTCTGAGTAGACCTTTACCGGCGCGAACTCCGGCGCCAGCCTTTGGTAGAGTTCGGCGAGCACATCTGCGCGCGCCTGCGTCTCCGTGCGGGCAAGCAGGATGTGGTCGAGTTTTTCGTCGTTCAGGTCGTGGCGAAGGGCCTCAACTGCGGCGCGGGCAACGGCTTCGTCGCGTGCCTCTTGGTCGCCATACTCTTCAACCGTCTTTAAGTTGATCCGCTTGTAGTACCCGGCGCGCTGCGCGTCCCCCAGCTTGTAGTTGAAGATGATCTTGCCATCAACGCGCTGCTCGTCACGTCGGAACGGCGTGGCGGTGAACTGGACCACCTTTTCCTTGCTGAAGCGGTCTCGAACCGATTTCCACGTCTTGGCGGTGATGTGATGCGCCTCGTCGACGAAGAGGTGCGAACAACCGGCCGCTAGTGCATCAATCGCGTCAGGATGGGACGCGTCCAGCGAGTTAGGAAGCGCGATGAAGAGGTTCGCCTCTTTGATCAGGTTCTCGGCCTCGGCAACGCTCCGAATGCCGCCTGAAATAACTGCGACGCGCGGCCCTGGGAGTTCGATGGGAACAGCCTCTGCGGTCGGAAGATAGCCGAGCGTGACGAATTTCTCTTCAATTTGATCGCGCAGCGGAACGCCTGAGACGAGTACGAGCGTACGGGCCGGACGCAGGTAGACTTGCGCGGCGAGCATCGTCTCGGTCTTCCCCGTTCCGGTCGGCAGCACAACTGTCGCCGGTTGGAACGTGTCGCCAACGGCAAAGTGCGCCGCGATCGCATGGAGCGCGCCGATCTGTGGGAGGCGCAGCCCCGGTTCACCGTTCTCGCCTTCAAGGCGAAAGCTGAATTGATTGACCCAGGTGTCTAGCAGCTTCTCGGGCGTGTTCGCACGCTCGACGAGCGGCGTGATCCCGTCCCAGCGGAGCGTCAACGTCCCGGGCAGCTTCGCGGGATCAAGGTTGAGGCCTGTGGTGACAACGGGAAGGTTGGTTGTCCGGCGCTTCGCACCTTTCCGCCGGAGATAGATTTCATCATAGGGCGATTTGAGGTCGGTCTTGATGAGGTCGTGACCCGGAAACTCGGAGGTAAAAATTCGGGCGCGGGTTGTCGCGCCACGAAACACGATTTGACGGACT
>DASZPA010000025.1:0-15124 GCA_035550555.1 Fimbriimonas sp. | reverse complement strand
CTAGTCGCGTAAATCCGCTCTCATCCATGGCTTTCGCTACTTCTAAGGGTGTCACTGGAAGTCGCCCAAGATTTCGTTTGATTCCGATCTCCCAAAGGCTGGCAACGCTGTAGAAAACCTCGTTTTCTTGGGTCTTTAGTTTTTCCTTGGCCCCAGTCGACAGCCTTGCATCGTCCGCCAGGAGCCAAAGAATGATCTGAGTATCGATGAGTAGCCTCACCAGCCGTCGCCTTTGCCTTCAAAGAGATCGAGAATGTCATCCGGCAACGGATCGTCAAAGTCATCCGGTACGACCAACTTGCCTTTGAGAAGGCCAATGATGCGCGGCGGCTTTTCCTCGATCCCCACGAGGCGTGCTACCGGCTTCCCGCCCCGCGCAATCACGACCTCCTCGCCCGCTTCCACCTCCTCGAGCAACTTGGAAAGGTGCGTCTTCGCCTCGTGAACATTGACCTGCTTCACACAATTAGTTTAGCTTAGCTAAGGCTATTTCTCTCTAACAAGTTTGCCCTCGATCAAATCGAAGACCAAATCCCCATCCCGATCGGTCCGAAGCACCGGCACGTGAGCCGCTTCCAGGCGATCGAGCGTCTCCTTCGTGGGATGACCGTGTGAATTATTTCGTCCAACCGAAATGACGGCGACGGAAGGCTCTACCGCCTGAATCCACGATTCGCCCGTCGACGTCCTGCTCCCGTGATGCCCGACGTGAAGAACCTCCGCATGCCAGTTGGCTGTCGGCTCCATCGCCTTCTCCACGAAATCCGGCGCATCGCCAGAGAAGGTAGCCAGACCATAAGTGGTCGATACTCGGACGAACATCGACCCGTTGTTGTCCTCCTTGCCGCCCGAGAAAGGTGGGCACAGCATCAGGAGTGAAAACTTACCAACCTGCATGTGGCTTCGCTGGGGCAGCCACACCACGCTGGATGATGGAAGATGCCAGTCACTTAGTTCATGAATCATCGCCGGGTAGGTGCGGAACTGATCGGACATAACGACATGAACGCCTGGATACTCCTGAAGCAACTCTCGCGTCTCCGCAGTGTGATCGGCATCGGCGTGAGAGAGCAAGATGGCGTCCAAGGCATTCACCCCAGACTCTCTTAGCTTCTGAACAGTGAGTCCCGTATTCTTTCCAAAAATCAGGGGCCCGTCATCGATGAGGACGGCGTGATCAAGGCTACGAATAAGCGCGCAATCACCCTGTCCAACCGAGAAAACGATGATTTGATCGGCGTCGCGATGAACCCATCCAACCGCGATACCCGCAACGAGAGACAGGACGAGGCTAAGGACGTACCGCACGCGGCCTCCAGGTTAGTAGCCAGGCTCCATAGTACACAACTAGCCAATAGGAATTGACAAACGGAGTCGTAAAGCTCAAATCGTGGTTGGCTAGCCAGTTCATGACGCCCAGAACGAATTCCAACAGCGGTACGGTACAGCCTTTCATGATGCCGATGGCCACTGCCGGCAAAATCCAATGGACACAGTACGAAAACAAACAACAGAGCAGGATAGCGCTAATGACCAGTCCCAGCAGCAAGATAGCCGGCAGTCCACTCAACGAGATCACTCCTGCGTGCACCATCCAGATCGGTTCCCCTGCGAACCAGATTGCCAGGCAAACGGCGAGGAGTTGTTTAGCCCTATGCTTGACCGTGCTAAACAAAGATTTCTCTTCGGGCAAATCCAAGTGAACGAACAAACAAATCGCCGCGACGATTGTCATTGTCAGTTGAAACCCGCGCGAATAGATACCGGTGGGAAACACCAACAGAAAGAGAATGCCCGCCAGCGAAAGAGAGGTAATCGAATCCGGTTCTCGCGATAGCCAAAAGGAGATTAGGAACAATACACATACCAGGCTGGCCCTGAACGTCGAAGCGTGGATTCCGGTTGCGACAGTGAAGATGATTAGCACAGCTGCCACGAATGGCGCCTGCCATGCTCTCGGAACCCGGAAGCTGGAAAGCACCGCCATGAGGCAACCACAAAGCATGTAAACCTGAATGCCTGAAGCCCCGAAGTAGCCGTACAGCCCGGATTGCAGGAGCTTGGACTGTTCATCCTGAGGCATGTCGCCGGCGCGAAACCACGCGGCCTTGGCTATATGCCTTTCTTCGCCAGTCAATGTGGATTCGATAAACCGCCCGTAATCCCTGCGGATATCGCCAGGGATTTCATAGATCGCGGGCCCTCTCCTTAGGAAGTGGATCTCTGTCAAACGGAGCACTGCTTGGATCCTTTGATTGCGATAGGAAGTGTCCGCGACCTCTGACACCGGCCGGAGAGGGTCTGAGATTTGCAAGACATCCCCCAATCTTAAGATCGGGGTCGCAGGAGCGCGAAAGCGGACTCGAAGCCCATCGACGAGTCCGTCGGCGCTCTGTCCTTCGACTTGAACGAGACGGCCTCCTTGCCGAATCGTTGAGCTTACGTCCTGAGGAACCGACTGGACGACAAGCGGAGCCATGGCGTAGTGCGGCTCGTACAGCATGGGCAAAGGTCGCGGAGCAAACAGCAGTCCGACCACCAAGAACATGCCGGCGATGGCCCAAGATCGGCGATTCAGCCAGTACAAGGGCGCCAGAAAGAAGAAGTTAAGGGGATGCTGCCAACCGGAGAGGGCAATGATCAGTGAGAGACAGGCGATAAGAAGCGGCCGTTTCTCAAGCAGGTCCTTCATTGCGCCATTTCTTCAGCCGCCGCTCCGCGATGTCCCGGATCGAGAGCTCCTCGGCAGGCGCCGTCGGTTCCTCTTGCACGGGCTCTAGTTTCTCCGGCAGCTTTCGTACTCCAAATCGTACATCTTTGAACATCGCCGGATCGCCGGATGCCGCCCTTAAGCGCTCTAGGATCATCTCCTTGCGCAACCGAAGCTCCTGTGCCCAGGCAGAACCCTGCACCGCAACCCAAACTACGCCTTTGCCATATCGGTCCGGCCAGGACCGTTGGGCCAAACCGGGACCGACTATCTCCTCCCACTGCTTGAAAAGAGTCTGCGCATGCCCGAGCCGGACTAGCTCGTCATCGAGCGCCGTCGGCAGAATCTTCTCAACTCGCCTCACGTCACCCGCCCGCCGTTCACATGAAACACCCGGGCCAATTGAAGGATCTCACGGCCGGCCGCCGAGGCCTCTGTGCAGGTGAGGAGCGTCTGCCCTGCCAGCTCCAAGACCACCGCAACCAGCGCATCCCTTCGCCTCTCGTCCAGGTCGGAGAAGATGTCGTCCAGCAGGAGCAGGGGCGGCGTTCCGCTTGCTTCCAACGTAAGTCCAAGCGTGGCCAGCTTCAAAGCAATGACCAACGTGCGCTGTTGTCCCTGGCTCCCAAACAGTCGTGCGTCCAGGCCCGCCACTTCGAAACAAAGGTCGTCCCGATGTGGGCCGATCGTCGTCGAGCCTCTTTGAAGGTCCTGCCCTCGTGTTTGCGCATACGCCGTTAGCAGAGCCTCCCGAGATTCGTTCGCATCCCTTGCGGAGTACGAGACGTAGGCGCCCTCTCCGCCCCCGATCTGCTCGTGAAACCGAGGAACTGCGCCTCGAAGATCGTCGCAGAACTCTCGGCGCATGGCTCGGACCATGGCCCCGTGCTCGGCGAGCTGATCCTCCCAGATCTCCCAAACCTCCGAAGGCTGAGCGGCTTCCCGCGCTTCCCGCAAAACCGCGTTTCGCTGCTCTAGCGCGCGCTTGTACACGCTCAAGTGGCGCAAGTAAGCGGGAGACCGGGCACTGAGCTCCAGATCCAGAAACAGCCGCCGCTCCGCCGGCTCGCCTCGCGCGATCTCCATGTCGGCCGAGCTCACACAAACGCAAGGGAGCCGGCCAAGAATGTCGGAGGCTCTCGGCAGGCCCATGCCGTTCAAGAGGGCGCGCTTGCGAGTGCCGCGCTCGATCCGCATTCCCATTAGGGTTTGCGAGGGTTCCAGCTCGATCGAAACCTCTGCCCGGTCGAACCCCTCTTGGATGGCCTCAACGTCTTTCTGACCGCGGAGAAGCCGCGTCGTCGATACCAAGTGAAGGGCCTCCAGCAGGTTCGTCTTGCCCTGCCCATTGGCGCCAGCCAGCACGTTGAAGCCGACTCCAAGCTCCAGATCCAGCTCAGGGTAGTTCCGGAAGTGAGATAGCTGGACTCGCCCCACTCGGGGGACTTCCGAATATTCCACACCCTTCTCTTTTAAAGCTGGGCTTTTCATAGGAACTTATCTCTTTTATTAGTGCCCTTCTTTTTTGTGGAAAACCAGACGGCGAGGTCCCTTGAATGGCCGTTTTGACTGCTTGTTAGATTCAAACTGCGCAAGGATCTCTTTTTGAGAGGTGTGAAAAACGATGTGGAAATCCCTGCCTCGGTTTCCCCGTTGCACCTTTGCAATCCACGGCGCCTCCGGCTTTCCACATCATCCACCATCTCTCCACAGCTTCTACAGGAGACCATGTTCACGGCCGTACTTCATCACGACGGCCTCCGCCAGATAGATGGGGTGGATGTTGTCGTAACTGGGCACCTTGCGCCGGTTCGCGATTGGCGCCCACACCTCGTTGACCAGCTTTTCTTGGATGTTGGCCGGCAGCTCGGGAAAGCGGTCCGCGAAGCGCCGCAACGCGTTATACTCCGGCACCGTCATACCGCGGAGGTCTCCCACATGGCCTTCGAGAGGGTGGATACCGACGGAGTGGGGAGCAATGGCGAAACGAGGCTCTGGCCGCCGTTCCAGGCAAACGATGGTGCCCGCGACGAGGTCGCCGATCCGTTGGGCGCGGGGATTTGTGAAGATCGCCAACAGACCCAGAAAGTAGGGTCCTGGCAGCATGTCGGCCGGTCTGAGAAGGTTTCTCCCCAACGCGGCGCTGAAAGTAATGGGAGTGCCATCGGCCATTCGAACCCGTATGTTCGCGATCTTCTTGCCGAGTGTCTGCCCGTTCCAAAGGCCCTCCAGCAGAATGAAATAGGCAAGCGGGACGATGAAGGCCAGGAACATCGTGGAGCCGGTGGCGATGTCCGGATCGATGGATCCAAAAGCCATCGAAATCCCGAGCACCAGCACAAAGACCAGCGTCCCGACCGCCGCGATGTCGACGATATGCGCTCCTACCCGTGCTCCCAACCCGGCCAAACGAAAGCTGAGAATCGTCTTTTCCGGGCTGAGCACCATCACGTCGTGCTCCACTAATGGGTAGTTTACAGCGCATCTGGGCCGGTCCCAAGGCACAATAGCGAAAGCGGATGGTACCGACGAAGCGCTTTTGGCTCCTGGTTGCTCTCGGAATCCCCATCGCGGCGGTCTCCGCCTCGATCGGCGCGCCCCTCCTTGCCGTCGCCTACGACCTGCTGCTGATACTGGCGGCCTGGATCACCACACGCCTTGCGCCGGACGGCGCGTCGCTGCGCGTTTCGCGAGCGTTCGACCCTGTTTTGAGCGTCCGAGCATGGAACAAGATCCGTCTGAAGCTTGAAAACGACGGCGTCGAGTCCGTCTCGCTCGTCGTACGGGACGAGCCGCCGGCACTGTTCCAGTCGACGACTCGGGAGTTCTCGGTAAGGCTGCAACCGGGAGACCAGGCCGATTTCGAGTACACCGTGCGCCCGAAGGAGCGGGGCTCGGACTCGTTCCAGGGCACCTTCGTGCGAGTCAGATGCCCGTTCGGACTTGCCTATAAGCAACTCAAGCTGGACACAACGCAAGACGTCCGGGTCTATCCGAACGTGCTGGCGCTGCGCGAGTTCGACCTCCTTCGTCAGCAAGGGCGGCTACGTGAGATCGGCATCCGCCGATCGCGGTTCCGCGGCCTAGGTTCCGACTTCGAGAGCCTGCGCCAATACACCGAAGGCGACGACTTCCGAAAGATCGACTGGAAGGCCACGGCACGAAGAGGAGAAGTGGTCGTTCGCCAGTTCGAGCAGGAAAGGAATCAAGTCGTCATCGTCTGCATCGATATCGGAAGGCACATGCTCTCCGAAGTCGATGGCGTTCGCAAGCTTGACCACGTTCTCGATTCTCTGCTGATGCTGGCGAACGCGGCCACGATCGCCGGTGATTTGATTGGCTTGGTGGTCTTCGCGGACAACGTCCGCCGTTACTTGCCGCCGCGCAAAGGTCGAAATCAGATGGGACTGGTCATCGAGGCGTGCCACGATCTGGTAGCGGAGCCTCTTGAATCGGACTTGGGCGGCGCGATGGCCTACCTCTCTCAGCGGTGGAACCGCCGCTCGTTGGTCGTCACGTTCACCGATTGCGAAGATCCCGACCGGGCCCGCGAGCTTCTCAACGCGTTCGTTCCAGTCTCAAGGCGGCACTTGGCTCTTCTTTGCCGCATCTCCGATCCGCGAATCAACGAGGTCGAGCTGGCGCCAACGGCAACGCTTCGAGATGCCTATGCGAAAACGGCTGCCACCCTGTTGACCGAAGACCGCAAGGCCGCTTATTCGATCATGACCTCGGCCGGCGTCCACGTGCTTGATTCCGAACCTCAAGACCTGGCCGCCAATTTGGTGAACTTCTACTTTTCGGTCAAGGAGCGAAGCCTGCTTTGAGCAAGAAGCTGTGGTGGCTCGTGGCGCCGATCCCCTTCATTTGTTGCGGCGTTCCAATCTATTGGCTGGCATCCGTGGTCCGAAACGGCACGCACAGGCTCCAGATGGTTTCGACTAACGACCCCCAGCTGCAAAAGGCGATCGAAATGGCGCGCAAGACCTTGCCTATGTTCAAGGCACGCTTGAAGAGCCATGAACCGGGCGAACGCTTCGCCATCAAAGCCAAGTTCAAGTCCGAAGCAGGTCCAGAATATCTCTGGCTGAAGGATCCCAAAATAGCAGGCGACGGATTCGACGGCACGGTCGATCAGGAGCCGGCCCTCTACCGAAAGATCAAGAAAGGAGACCGCGTCCATGTCGCCGAGTCGGATGTTTACGACTGGATGGTGCAGCGGAAGAACGGTGACAGGGCCGGCGCCTTTACAGAAATCCAGCTAAGCCAAGAAGCTGGGCGCTAAACTTCTACCCGGTCGCACTCGACGAAGAGGAGATTCTTTGACACCCACACGCCAGGAGTTCCTGTACTTCTCACTCCCGGAGAAGCTGCTTTTCTATTTCCTCATCCTCAGCAGCGTGACCTACATGATCTGGCAGTTCCGCGACCGCGTGATGCTGTGGAAGAAGGGAAGGCCCCTCGCCTCCGGCAGCCAATCGCCGCGCAAGTGGATCGGAAACGTCCTCGTTTACGTTCTCGGACAGAAGAAGGTCCGAAGCTCCCGGAGGAAAAGCGGCGCGCCGATGCACTTGGCGATCTTCTACGGCTTCATGACCCTGTTGTTAGCCACCACCCTCCTCGGCGTCAACACCTACTCCCCGATCAAGTTCCACAAAGGCGTCTACTTCCTGGCCTACGAACAGATCTCCGACTGGATGGGACTTGTCTTCGTGATCGGTGTGTGCTGGGCCTGGATCAGGCGCTACTCCTTATCGCGGCGAGCCCTATCACCTCTCCCCCCCGCGGGAGAGGTCGGTGAGCTAGCGAACCGGGAGAGGGGGCCGTCCGGTCCGAAAATGCCAGGAGTCCATCTAACGGAAGGGCGTCAAAAGACCTCCAACCCAATAACCACAACCCCGAACGACTACTGGACCTTGGCCCTCCTCCTAGTCCTCGGCGTCACCGGCTTCTGGCTAGAAGCCACCCGAATCTCAGTCGATCCCAAGCCGTGGGACTGGACAGATCCGGTCGGCGGGGCCCTAGCCCATCTTCAGGGAGACTGGTCGGGCCTCGAAAGCAAGGTCCTCATCTACAAATCGATCTGGTGGTTCCACGCCGTTCTCGTCGGGCTGTTCTTCGCAGCCATCCCCAAAATGCGGATCCGTCACATCCTCATGGCCGTTGGCTCGGTCGCTGGTAAGCCAGAGGAGCCGATGGGCCGTCTCCGCACGATCTCGATGGAAGAGGTCGAGCAGACCGAGAAAGTGGGAGCGAGCGTGGCCGACGATTTCTCTCGCTGGCACCTTATGTCGCTGGACGCCTGCATGGAGTGCGGCCGCTGCACGGAGGTTTGCCCGGCGTGGGGAGTAGGGAAGGTCCTAAACCCCAAGTATGTCGTGCAAGACCTCAAGCAGGCGCTTAAAGAAGGCGCCCCTGCCGCAGAGAAGATCTCCGAAGAAGCCTTATGGCAGTGCACGACCTGCAACGCGTGCGTGGAGGCCTGCCCCGTTCTCATCCGCCACGTCGACATCATCGTGGACGTTCGCCGCAATCTGGTGAGCGAGGGGAAGCTGACTGGTCCAGCCGCTACCATGCTGCGCCAAACCGCCTCTACATCCAGCGCCTGGGGCACTCCTGCATCGAGCCGCGAAGATTGGATGAAGGGCCTCGATATTCCACTCTGCCGAGACGGGGCGAGGTTCGATTACCTTTTCTGGGTGGGTTGTGCCGGAGCGACCGATCCGGGCGCGGTGAAGACCACGAAGGCTGTCGCCGAGCTGCTGAAGAAGGCGGGAGTCTCATTCGCCTGTCTGGGGAGCGAAGAGGCCTGCACGGGCGACCCGGCACGTCGCGCCGGAGAGGAGTTTCTCTTTCAAGAGAAAGCTGCCCAGAACGTCTCGGTCTTCGACCGTTACGACGTGAAGAAGGTGGTCACCGCCTGCCCACACTGCTTCAACACGCTGAAGAACGAGTACGGCGAGCAGGGCCGTCAGATGGAGGTGTTCCACCACACTCAGCTTCTGGAAGAGCTCATCGGCAAGGGCGTACTTCTCGAAGCGAAACCACAGCGTGGCAAAGTCGCTCTGCACGATCCTTGCTATCTCACTCGGATCAACGACGAGGCAACGGCGCCGCGAGCACTTGCGGAGAACCTGCTCGAGCCAGTCCATGCCGGGAAGAAAACCCTTTGCTGCGGCGCCGGCGGAGGTCGAATGTGGATGGAGGAGCCACCCACTCAGCGACCTGGAAACAGGCGGGCTAAAGAGCTGATCGATACGGGCGCCGATACAGTTGCCGTCGCCTGCCCCTTCTGCCGAATCATGCTGGGCGACAGCCTCAAGCACGTCGAGCCGGAACAGGAGATCAATCTGGTGGATCTGGCTGAGCTTGTCCTTGCCGCAAACCAGGCCAAGTAGCCGGTAGAGTCAATCAATGATCGTCGGTGTCGGGGTGGACCTTGTCGAGATCGCCCGCATCGAACGGGCAATGAAGCGTACAGGCTTCGCAGAGCGGATCCTGACCCCCATGGAGCGCGAGTTCTGCGTCAAAACCCACCAAGTAGCCGGCCGCTGGGCAGCTAAAGAGGCAGTCCAAAAGGCGGTCGGTCTTCCGCTCACCTGGCAAGACGTCGAAATCCTGCCTGACGAAATCGGAGTGCCTCGAGCCACCATCCGCTCCGCCAACTTCGACCCCGGCCGCCTGAAGATCCACGTCTCCATCTCCCACGAGCGCAACCACGCCATCGCCACCGCGATCCTAGAAAGAATCGTCTTTCAGGCGCCGGCACCTTAGCTAACCAGACATAACATCTCCGCGGTACCCTGGATAAGAGGCCGCAAAGAGTCTTTCGATTCCGAAAGACCCTGAAGAGCTAAGAACGGGTGAGAAGAGTCTTTCCCGTCGGTACACCAAATCTAAAACTCTCCCACCCCTCGGTAAACTTGAACCTGCAAGATGGCTGAGTACATCCCAAGCGTGGGCATGGAGGTGCATGCGGAGCTCGCGACGAACTCCAAGATGTTTTGCCGGTGCCAGGTCGCCTTCGGCGGCGAGCCGAACACCCGGACCTGCCCCGTCTGCCTCGGCCTGCCCGGAACGCTCCCGGTCCCCAACAAGAGGGCGATCGAAATGGTGGTGCGAACGGCGCTCGCGCTGAACTGCACCATCGCCATGCGGTCGATCTTCCACCGGAAGAACTATTTCTATCCCGACCTCCCCAAGGGCTACCAGGTGAGCCAGTATGGCGAGACCAACCCGCTCGGCTACGCCGGCTATCTCGACCTCCCCTCGGGCAAGAGAGTCAGGATTCGCCGAGTCCACCTGGAGGAGGACACGGGCAAGCTGATGCACCTGCCCAGCGGAGGCAGCGGCGTCGACTACAACCGCGCCGGCACGCCCCTTATGGAGATTGTTACGGATTTCCCGCCCGACATCGCCAGCCCTGAGGATGCCAAGGAGTATCTCTCGGAGCTCCGTCAGATCCTTGTCTACCTGGGCGTCTGTGACGGAAAGATGGAGGAGGGCTCTCTCCGTTGCGAGCCGAACATCTCGGTGCGGATCGCAAGCTCAGACACTCTGGGCACAAAAACCGAGCTGAAGAACCTGAACTCTTTCCGCAGCGTCCAGCTAGGCGTGGGTTTTGAGGTGCGCCGCCAAATCGCGGTGCTGGAAGGCGGCGGCACGGTGCTGCAGGAGACGCGCGGCTGGAACGAGCAGAAGGAGTCCAGCTTTCTCATGCGGGTGAAGGAAGCGGAGAACGACTACCGCTACTTCCCGGACCCCGATCTCGCGCCGATGGTGTTCACGGAGGAGTACGTCGAAGACCTCCGAAAGAGCCTCCCCGAGCTGCCGGGCGCCAAGCACAAGCGATACCGTGAGGAGCTGGGCCTGAGCGACTACGACGCCGGCCTTCTCATTGCCGACCGGGCGTGGGCGAACTACTTCGAACAGGCCGTCGCTCTCGGGGGCGAGCCGAAAGCCGTCTGCAACTGGATGACCAGCGACTTTGCCAAGCTGCTCAACGATTCCGGCCAGACTGCCGAGGAGAGCAAGGTCAAACCGGCCGCGATCATCGAGCTGGTAAAGCTGGTGCAGGAAGGCACGATCAACGGAAAGACCGCCAAGAAGGTGCTCGCGGACGCCTTTGAAAGCGGGAAAATGCCCTCTCAGATCGTTGCCGAGAGCGGCGCCACGCAAATCTCCGATAAAGACACTGTGGTCGCCGCTGCCAAGGAAGTCATCGCCGAAAGTCCGGACGTGGTTGCCAAATATCGCGCCGGCCAGCAGAATGTGCTTGGATTCTTTGTGGGACAGATCATGAAGAGAACAAGCGGGCGTGCAAATGCAAAACTCGTCCAAGACGTGATTCGCGAGCTACTCGATCAGGAATAAAAGATGCGCACAGTTGCCCTCCTCGCCGTTTTCGCAAGCCTCTCGGGAGCCGCTCTCGCTCAATCGGGCAGCCGCGTCGCCGAGATCTGGAGCGCCGCCAACGACCGCATCCTGACTCAGCAGGACATCTGGTTCAACGATGGCGATTTTCCCGCCGATATCCAGCTGCTGCGAGTAGAAGCGGAGAAGTGGCCTGCCGACTACGACGTTTGGACCAACCTTGGGTGGATGGAAGAGAACGTGGAAGACTGGGATGGCGCTCTGGCCACTTACGTCCGCTACCGCCGCCAAAATCCAAATGATCCGGACGCAGCGTTGCCGGAAGCCGACTATTACAACCGGAAACGTCTTTACGCCAAGATTCCCGCGTTGTTGGAGCCTGCGATTAAGCACAAGTGCCATCCCAACAACTTCCGCGTCTTGGCGCACGCATACGAGAATCAGAAGATGTACAGCGACGCGGTCCGGGTTTGGAAAACCTACCTGCAGCGAGACCCGAACGACGGCGCGGCCAAGAGAAATCTGGCGCGTTGCGAGAAAAAGCTGAGCGGCGGTGCCTGACGCGGGCCCGCAGATTTGCCGATCCTTTAAAGTACGGGTCGAGCCCTTGTCCAAAACCTGTACGGCTGTTGGAGCGTTTAATCGATTGAGGGCTCAAGATGAACCCGCCGGACGGGAGGCAGAGTAGAACAGCATGGATCGCGTCATGCCCATCGATTTAGAAAACGCCAAGCTAGGCAAGGTCCTTCGCGGATACGACCCCGCCGAAGTGGACCGGCTTTTGGCCGCAGCAGCTGCCGCGCTGGAGCGCGAGTTGACCGAAAAGGCCTGCCTGAAAGAGACGATCGATCACCTCCGCTCCGAGCTCGAGATGTTCAAGCGCGAGGAGAAGTTCGTCCAAGAGGCGCTCGTCACGGCTCAAAAGACCGCCGACGAGATCCGCGCCGCCGCCCAGAAGCACGCCGACCTGATCGTAGAAGAGGCGCGGCAACTCGCCAACACGGAGAGGACCGCCGCCCAACAGCGAGTCACTGAGTTCCGCTGGGAGTTGGAGAAGCTGAGGCAGGATCGGCAACGCTTTATCGAAGACTTCCGCCTGCTCCTAGAAAGAGCCCAAAGAGAACTAGCCGGCGTTCCAACCTTTGAAGTCGTCGACAGCGCCAGCGCCTGAGCCCGGTGGTTCTGCTTGCGGGAGATCCATGGATGGCCGCTCCGGGCTGAAATCGCCCAAAGCCGACTGCTCGAAAGGGTTCTGAATACATTTCCTAGGAGCCAAACACCGCAAAAGCCAAACCTCACCCCTTGGGGGAGAGGTCGGTGAGCTTGCGAACCGGGCGCGGGGTCTTCCGAATCGTCAACGTCAAGAGTCCGCTAAACCTATGGCCCTCCTCAAAGTCAGAGTCACCCCAAGAAGCAGTCAAACCAAGCTCCAGTGGGACGGCCAAACCCTGCGAGCCTGGACCACCGCCTCCCCCACCGACGGCCAAGCCAACGAATCGATCCGGAAGCTCCTTGCCGAAACGTTCGGCCTAGCCCCTTCCAAGGTCCACCTGCATCGAGGCGCCCAATCCCGAGACAAGCAGTTCGAGCTCGAAGGTCTTTCCGAGCTTGAAGTCACCCGAATCCTCGAAGCTCTCCTCTAACCACGGAGACACAAGAGAACACCAAGTTCCACGAAGCGCGAACTCGAACTTTGTGCCCTCCGAGTCGCCGTGCTGAAAGGCAGCGTTCCAGCTCGCCCGCACCAATACGCGACAGCAACCTCTTAGTGCCTTGGTGCCTTCGTGGTTCAAGAATCCGTGAACCGCCGTGGTGAAACCGCAAGAGCACCAAGTTCCGCAAAGCACGTAGTGAAACCTAGTGCCCTTTGTGCCGTTGTGGTGAAGTCTCCTCCCAAACCCGCCATAGTGAAAATCCAAACAACCCATCAACCCATTTCGACTAAACTTAACCACCCGCCAAGCCCGTCTCACCTTCCAAGCCATGAGCGACCCGAATAAGACGACGATGCTGACGGCCGACCCCAACAAGACGATGTTGGGCGCCGGGCCGAACTTCGATCCCAACAAAACCATGCTCGGCACCGCGCCGAGCCTGAACGCTACGCAGACCATCAAGCCGGTCCAATGCCCCGTCTGCAAAACGTTCAACCCGGCAGGCGTCATTTTCTGCGTCGACTGCGGCCTTATTTTCGACCGGGCGCTCCCCGACGACGCCTTCGGCGCTCCCGCCGTCCAGCTTCCCACGCTCATCGAGACCTCCGGCAAAGAGCAGGCCGTTCGGCCCGGCACTTCCGTGGTCGGCAGGGAAGGCGACATCGCGATCGTCGACGGCCGCGTCTCCCGCCGGCACGCGCAGTTCACTTACAACAACGGTGTCCTCGCCCTGGAAGACCTCGGCTCGACGAACGGAACCAAGGTCGACGGAACCGCGCTCTCGGTCGGCCAAAAGAAGGAGCTCAAAGGCGGTGAGAAGATCAGCTTCGGCGGAGTCGAAGTCGTCGTCTCGATGCCCGGGGGACCCAAGGGCAACACCACGCAGGTCTTCGCCTCGAACAAGACGTCAGCGATGGCCGCTCCTCCCAAGAAGGAGGCGCCGCCTGCAACGCTCGTGGGCGACGGCAAGGAGTTCCCCCTGCGCGCCGGAGTCAACTCGTTCGGCCGCCGCGCCGAGAACGACATCACGATCTCCGACCCCTACGTGAGCGGTCGCCACGGCCAGATCGAGGTCACCGACAGCGGAGTCTTCCTGACCGACATCGGCAGTTCCAACGGCACGGTCGTCAACGACGCCAAGCTTCAGGCCAACGTCAAGACCAGCCTCTCCGAGAGCGACGTGATCCGTCTCGGCAGCCTCGAGTTCAAGGTTCGAGTGAACCCGAAGGAGGCCTAAATGGAGGAGTCGACCGCAGAATTTACCGCCGAACAGCTCGTCCCCTCGGTCGAGCTGCGCGTGCGCCCTAGGGTGACCGTCGCCGCGAAGACCGACTTGGGCCGCGTACGCGAGAACAACGAGGACAAGTACGAGTTCTTCATCTCGGAGGACGCGGGCCAGCTCGCCACGCGCGGCCTGATCTTTCTGGTTTGCGACGGCATGGGGGGCCACGCCGCCGGCCAGATCGCCAGCGAGCTCGCCTGCAAAACCTTCATCGACGTCTACCTCCACCACCCCTCCACCGAGCCCGTGCCCGCCATGTCCAGCGGCGTCGTCGCGGCCAACCGGTTCGTGATGGACAACAGCCGCGCCTTTCCCGACCGCCGCGGCATGGGAACCACTCTCAGCGGCCTGGTGCTGCTGCAAGACCAGGCATACACGATCCAGGTCGGCGACTCTCGCGTGTATCGTCTGCGCGGCGACGAGCTGGTCCAACTCACTCACGACCACACCTGGGTCGAAGAGGCCCTGCGCCAGGGAGTCCTAGCTCCCGAAGAGGCCGATACCCACCCCTACAAGCACGTCCTGACCCGAGCCATCGGCGCCGAAGACGCCGTCAACCCGGAGATCGAGAGCCACGACCTACAGGAGGGCGACCTCTATCTCCTCTGCTCTGACGGCCTGATAAACCACGTCGGCGACTTCGCGATCGGTCAAGCGCTCAGGTCGTTCTCCCCAGCCGAGGCCGTCTGGCGCCTCATCGGTCAGGCCCTGCAAGGGGGCGGTTCCGACAACACGACCGTCATGGTCGTCCGAGTCGACGCCCTAGAAATGTGCGTCTCGACGTCGCCCACGTCGGTATAATGTCCGTTGCGCGCCGGTGTTGGAATTGGTAGACAAGCATGCTTGAGGTGCATGTGCTCACAAGGCGTGAAGGTTCGAGTCCTTTCCGGCGCACCAAAGACTCGGAGGCCTAGACCTAGGCTCTACGCCATTAGTGGGCGGACCACCTCTGGCAGACTTCAACCGCACATTGCCTTGACTCTGAGCCCGTGGGTTCCCGAAGTTTCGGAATCGGTAAGTTCTCTGTCTGCCCCGTGAGCGATCTAGGGCCATCCCGTGTCGAGGTGGTCGGTCTTCCAATTCAAGCCGGTAGTAACATGGCTG
>DASZPA010000024.1:0-3201 GCA_035550555.1 Fimbriimonas sp. | reverse complement strand
AGCAAAAGGAGGTCGAAAAGCTCTTTCCCGCGCTCGAAGGGGGCGGAGTCGACGAAGCTCGGGCGGCGATTCTTCGCCACGTCTCCATAAACGGTGAAGTTGCTGATCGCGAGGATCGAGGCTGGCCGGCTCTCCATCACTTCCAGTATCGAGAGGTTGATTTTGCCGGCGACATCGTTGAAAAGACGTAGATTCGCGATTTTGGTGGCGAGCTTCTCCACGTCGGCGAGGTCGTCCTCCCGGTGAATTCCCACCAACAGCAAGTAACCCTCGCCACTCTTTCCCACCACTTGACCTTCGATAGAGACCGACGAACTGGAGACCCGCTGGACGATTGCACGCACGGACGATTTTGGCCGGTACCCTGCATTCAGGTTTGACAAAGGATGAGCTGAAGGCGCGTGCGGCGGATCTGGGTTTTTCGGCAGTCGGAATCTGCGATGCCAAGCCATCCGAGCACATGCCTTTCTATCAGCAGTGGCTTGCCCGAGGCTTTCATGGCGAGATGGACTACCTGCAGCGCCACTTGACTGTGAAATCCGATCCACGGCGGCTGCTCCCTTCGGCCCAATCGGTGATCGTGGTGGCCTTGGATTACAACCGTCCGAGCCCGAAACGTATGGGCTATCCGCGTATCAGCCGGTACGCCCTCGGACGCGATTACCATAAGGTGCTTCGATCGAAGCTGAAGAAGCTGGCAGCAGAGATTCCTGGGCAGACTCGCGCATGCGTCGACTCCGCGCCAGTCTTGGAACGCGACTATGCGCAGAAAGCGGGGATCGGTTGGTTTGGGAAGAACACCTGCCTGATCGACAGCAAGCGCGGAAGCTGGTTCTTCCTTGGCGTGCTGCTCACAAGCGAGCGGTTCGAGCCCGATGCTCCTGCAGTAGGCGGATGCGGTACCTGCCGCCGCTGTATCGACGCGTGTCCCACCGGAGCTATCGTCTTTGAAGGAGAGCGTTGGCAGGTGGACGCCCGCCGTTGCATCAGCTATCTCACCATAGAGCACCGGCGAGAGATTTCCGCCGAACTGGAAGCAGGGATCGGCGATTGGACGTTTGGGTGCGACGTGTGCCAAGAGGTCTGCCCTTTCAACGAGATCCGTGCCACCCAGCCTCTCCGAGCAGGAATGGCTCATGAAGCTGACATCGTTCAAGACCGAGTTTGGCCCACGCTCACGGAGCTTGCCGAGATGTCCGAATCCGAGTGGGACGTCCTGACGCGAGGCTCGGCGGTCAGGAGAGCCGGCTGGCAGGGATTGAGAAGAAATGCTCTGATTAACTTGCGCCAGGCCAGGTCGGAGCCTACAGCCGGCATGTGATTTGCCGATGATCCTCTTCGGCGGCCAGAACTTGCGCACGGGCGCGGAGGTCTGCCATAATAAGCCTTTCCGGAGGCACAACCCAGTTTGATCTACGTAACCGTTCAGCCGAATGAGTCCATCGACAGCGCCCTTAAGCGCTTTAACATGAAGCTACAGCAGAGCGGTCTCTTGCGCCAACTGAAGGAGCACGCGCACTACGAGAAGCCGAGCGAAAAGCGCCGCCGGCTCAAGAGGCGACGCCAGTCTAGGCCCTAAGCCTCATCGCGCAGCCGATCGATCTTCGGATCGCCGGTTGCGTCATCTATGGAACCTCCCAGTACCCACTCCATTACCGTCCTTAATCCTTCCGGCTACTCTGTAGCCTCGGAGCCCTTGGAGCGGGCCATTCGCGCGGCATTTTCTATTGAGCGCGTCGCGCCGTCGGACGTTCGCCTGCTGCTGACCGGTGACCCCGAAATCCAGGACCTGAACGAAAGGTTCCGGCAGATCGACCGCCCCACGGACGTTTTGACCTTTCCTGAAGGGGAGGCCTGCTCGGGCGACATCGCGATTTCGGTTCCCTTTGCCGAGGCCCAGTCCCGGCTTCGTGGAATCCCTTTGCAAGAAGAAATCGTCTTACTTGCTATTCATGGCGCACTGCATCTGGTCGGGTTGGACGACGAGAGCGAGGATGAACGGGCCGAGATGACCCGGCGGATGGCACGAGTAGCCGCCTCCATGGGAATGGACATCCGGGAGGAGTGGTGCTCGCTGCTCCATGAAGAGGCTATCGCGTGAGGATCTTTCGGCAGCGCGATATCTTCGGACCCTTTAACGTTGCCCTGAACGGAATCGTCTTTACGTTCCGAACGCAGCGCCACATGCGATTCCACATCTACGTGGTCATGGTGGTGGTGCTTCTCGGCATCGTCGCGCGCCTCGCTCTGCGCGAGATGTTGGTGCTGCTCTTCACCATCTCGCTGGTCCTGGTCGCGGAGATGTTCAACTCGGCCATCGAGGCGACGGTCGACCTTGTCTCGCCCAACTACCATCCTTTGGCCAAGTTCGCCAAGGATATCGCCGCCGGCGCCGTGTTGATCACGACGATTATCGCCCTTGTTGTCGGAAGTCTTCTGATGCTTGGTGAGAACCGGTGGGAAGCGATCAAGCTGAGCCTGAACGGCGCCGGATTTGGCATGCCGATCTACGCTCGGCTCGGCGTCGGCTGCCTGATCCTGTTTATCGTCGTTGTGATCGGGAAGGGTCTTGGCAAGAGCGGGCGCGTCATGCAGGGCGGCCTGGTCAGCGGTCACGCCGCGTTCGGCTTCTTCCTAGCGGTGGCGGCGGCGTTCCTCACAGATAACGCCTTGGTCGCCGGCATTGCGATTCTCCTGGCCTCGATCGTGGCGCAAAGCCGCTGGGAAGCCAAGTTCCACAGCGTGTTCGAGCTCACTCTCGGCGCGTTCGTAGGAACGGCGCTCGCTTTGGTGATCTTCGGGTTGGTTCCGAAATGAGAAGGCCCTCCCGATCCTATCCCGACCGCCTTGCGCGGATGACTGCGGGGGAGATCGCCTCGATGCTGATCCTCACCCTGGTCCTGGCTCCCTCGGTCTACGCCGGCCAGATCCAGCCGACGTCGGCAGCGGGATCACTCAACTTGTGGATCACGTCCACGTTCGCCTTCATCCTGCTTTTGTTCCTCAGCGGACTCTACGTGGCCGCCGAGACGGCGGTCGACGTGCTTCGCAGCACTCATGTTCGGCACGTCCGGGAGGCTATCGGGGAGCGGAGCGCGCGTCTGCAAGAGCTGATCGATAAGCGGATGCCATATGTCACGGCCTGCCTCCTCGCCAGCCGTTTGGCGAGATTGGGCCTCTTCCTGCTCGTCCTTGTGGTCG
>DASZPA010000023.1:0-6330 GCA_035550555.1 Fimbriimonas sp. | reverse complement strand
CTCCGGCGCGCGTTCCTTCATCCAGCGGTTCGAAACTCGTTTGACTTCCTTCGCAAGAAGCGATTGACTCGCCTCTTTACCCAATTGTACGAGCATGTGGACGTGATCCTGGACTCCGCCAACGATGACGGGTTGGCAGGCTAGTGTTCTTGCCACTCCGCCCAAGTAACGATGAAGCTCAGATCGAAGGACTCGATCGGCGAAGAACGGCTGTCGATCCTTGGTTGAGAAAACGAGATGAATATAAACGGCAGAGAATGAACGGGGTATGGGTGCAGGAATGATCCTACACAAACCAACATTCTGTCGTTTGTATTGCACGACAATCCCTGCACCGTAAAGTTCTACTCGCTACGGGGTGACACAACCTCTCCGAGGTTGATCTCGAAATGGCGCCTGTGACCCACGGCGATTGCCGTGGGCTAACGTGACGAAACCGCTCCGCGGTTGATTTCTGGCCTCCGGAGTTGTGTGGATGAGCTTCCCAGGGGCTTCGCCGCCTGGCTATTATGTGACCGCACCTTCGGCGCTGGAGAGGCTAGTAATACAGTGGTGGCAGTGGGAATGAACGTACCGTTAGGCGCAGAGAAACTTGCAACCCAGCATCGCGATTTGCCGTAGCTGGCCTCAATGGCCGAGCCGATGTCCGACAAGGAAGCAAATGTCTGCGCCATCACCTTGGGTCTCGGCATCGTGCTTGAGCTCGTTGCAATTTGCGTTTTCCCTTTCGCGCCGATAGCGGCCTTGGGGCACGGTCCTGATAGCGAGCCAAACTGCCTCGTCCTATTTTTGACCTCGTTAGCGTTCGCTCTTTTCGGAACAACCTCGTTGGTGGTCTCCTCAGCAAACTGGCTAAATCCCAAACGCGTGCTTGGCCGAATTGCGCAGGGCTTCGGGTGGATTCTGATAGCGGTTGCCGCGTACTTGCTTGGAGCGTGGATCTTCTTCGTGATTCCGCTGATGTGGTTTAGTTGGTTTATTGGGGGCTCACATACGGCTACAGGTACGAGCGAACCTCCTGGCTTCCTTCCACCGTGGCAGTTGCTTGCTCTATGGCTCTTGCTGGTGGTGCTGGCAAGCACCCTGACAATCTGGGGAACGAGAGTTAAGCGCGCGAAGCCTGATGGACATGCTTGTCCTACCTTCGCAGGAGTTACCGAAGCGGACGAGCGCAGTTGAGAAGAATGGAAGAGCCCATGTCTGACAAGGAAGCCAATCTACGAGCGATCGGTATCTTCTTGGGGATCTTTTTGGAGGTCACGGCCATTGCCTCGCTTTGGTTCCTTATCGCTTTGGCAGTCGATCCTTTGGCTGGGGATCCTGTGCGGAGCCCGAATGTTGGCCCCATATTGCTCATCGCCTCTCCTACCTGTAGCATCGTGGGAACGGCGCTCCTTGTGTGCTCCTTAAGACAGAAGAGTGCGACGGGAATGGTGAACAGGGAACCGCAGGATCAGGTGCACCGTGGACCGAGGATTGCCTTGGGCTGTGGGTTACTTCCGATCGCCCTACTTGTCCTTTTCTTGGCTGGCGGCGCTGTTTTGAGAGGGCAGCCTGGTTCAAGTGGGAAATTCGGTACGGAAGGTGGCGTGCCCTTGGTTGTTCTTCCATTGACAGTCGCCGGACTCTGGCTCCTTATGTTCAGCCTGAAAACAATGTTTTCGAGTTCGTCCAAATAGAAAGTCCGAACCGGCGAGCCCCCTGATGGCTATGTAAGGAATACGGGATGGAGGGTTCGTGGGAAATCGAGACGGCTCGGGCGGCTGGAGTGGGCGATATCGTCGCTCAGGAAGCGATCGTCCGTGCATACTACGAGAAGATTCATCGGCTTGCTCGGCACCTGAGCCGGAACCATGTCGAGGCCCAGGATCTTGCGCAACAGACGCTTCTGAAGGCCTGCAAGCATGCAGGACGGTTCGACGGACGGACCACGTTGCAGGGATGGATCGTGGGGATCTTGCTTCATGAGTACTCGCACTGGCGGCGCAGCCGTCGTTTGTTCGTCGAACTGAAGGAACACTTCTCGCCGGACCCCTCCAGGCAGATTCTCGACAGGGAGGTGCTTCTCAACGCGATCCACCGCTTACCCAAGCAGCATTGCGAGACCTTTCTTCTAGTGGAGGTCCACGGCTTAAGCGTCGGGGAAGCGGCGTCAGCCCTCGAGATACCGGTGGGCACTGTGAAATCGCGTCTGAGCGATGCACGAGCCAAGTTGAGGCTCTATCTGGAAGAACCTTTTGTTCTGACCAAAACCAAGGAGGCACGCCATGAATCTTGAGAAGTCGTTAGAGGGGTTGAGATCGGAGGCTGTGCCGGCTGACGCTTTGGAGCTGACAGTTGCCGCCCTCCGTAAAAAGCGAAGAAACCCAGGGCGACGGATCTGGTTGGCTTCCACTGCCCTAACTTCGGCAGCCATCCTCGCGGCCCTTTGGCCGAGCTCAAAGACGGACGAGGTGTGGGCAAACGCGATCAAGGCTCTCAAGGAAGCCAGGTACACCCACATCCAGTTGTTCAAGAAGTGGGAGCACATCGAAGCCTGGAAGGCAGGTGGCAAAGTCCGCCGGGTGGGAACCATCGACGAGGTTCGCTACAACGGATCCAAGGTCTCGGAGCGGTACGGCTTCCTTTTCTCGGTGAGAGACTCCAAGAAGGCGCCTTTTCTGTTGGACCTCAACGCTTTCGATGCCGCTGAAAGGGCGATTGAAACGAAAACTGCCAAACCAGAGAGAGTCAGTGTCGGTGGCAAGCCTTACCAGGCATACAGATTCCATTTCAGCGACGTCTATGACGGTCCACCGAGCTTCAACACAAAGGCAGATCGGGAAGCGAGATATCCAAACAATCACCATGTGGGAATCATCGAGGTGACCGCTTACGTCGATGCAGGCGTTGGGCGCATCGTCCGGCTCGAGCAGAAGTTGAAGTTCGACCCGAAGGTGCCCCAGTCAAGACGGGGTGGTTCGGAGACGGAGTCGTTCGATGCGACCGTGGAGTACCCCAGCAGCCTCCCAGATTCCATGTTCGACCCACCTGCCGACGCGTTCGACTATGCCGGTAGCAAGAAACAGGTGGCGAAACTCCTGAAAGGGAGCCTAGGCGAACAAACCGTAGCCGGCCAAAAAGTCTCTCTTAAAGCTCTTCTCTGCGATGGGATCAACCTGTATGCCATCTGGAGTGGCTGTGCAGGGGACTACAACGGTCCCCGGTTCAAAGTGGACGGCGTGGATCTGGGCCCGATCAACGCCCATGTTCAAAGTGTGATTCGGTGCTTATCCTCGGCCAAGTGTCTCCGCCCGTCGTCTGCAAAGTGTGCTTTCGCGGCGATCGGCGAGGCGGTGCCTAGAAGGACGCCGGACCATCTGGATCTCGTGCTTCCGGTATTCGCGGAAGACTCAATGCGCCCCTACCGAGACCAGCGTGGAAAGATTGTCGGCTATCACAGCCGAAAGGTCGGCGATGCCGAGTTCTTGCGAGTTCCCGTCACCCCGATCAAACCTCTCGACTGGTATGAGAAGGAGTTGGGCCTCTCAAAAGCCATGTGGTAGGCCCTGGTTGCAACTATCGCGGTGCTTGTGGAGTATTACTGCGTTGTTGACGACCCCACTTGGCCATTTAAAGGCCGCATAAACCTTTCAAACCGCTGCCACCTGGCAGCGCCCATCGTCCCAATTGCATGGCTTTTGCGCCATTTGACGATTAATTCTATTTGGGGAGTTTGAAACTCCGAAGATATACTGAAATGTCATTTTCAACGACAGCTTTCGAGGTGAACGAACATAGCAGGATTTAGACGACCGCCACGCCCAGAGCCGGGCCCAGAGATCAACCAACGCGTACTGAAATATAGAGATGTCCGAGTGATCGGCCCCGAAGGGGAGCAGTTCGGAATCATGCAGAGCCGTCAGGCGCTGCAGCAGGCAAAAGACGAAGGCTTGGATCTCGTGATGGTCAGCCCCACAGCCAATCCCCCCGTTTGCAAAATCATCGATTACGGCAAACACAAATACCTGGAGGGGAAGCAAGGGAAGGATAAAAAGAGCAAGCAGCAGGAAGTTAAGGGTATAAAGATCAGTCCGCGTATTGCAGAGCACGATCTTTTAACCAACGTTGGCAAGGCGATCAAATTCCTTTCCGACGGGAGCAAGGTGAAAGTCACATGCATGTTCAAAGCTCGCGAAGTGACTCACCCTGAGTTGGGCCGTAAAAAGCTCGACCAGTTTGCCGAGTTGGTTGCCGAGGTTGGAACTGCAGAGCGGATACCGACGCTGGATGGGCGCCTCATGGTGATGGTGCTCCTTCCCAAGCCGAACGCCGGAAAGAAGAAAGATGCCAAAGGTCAGAACAAACAAGACGGCGGTCAAGCGGTTCAAGATCACGGGAACGGGAAAGATCACGCGGCGAAGGTCGCACAACAACCACCAGTTCCTGCACAAGATAGCCTCGAGAAAGAGGAGATTGGAGCAGGAGCCGGAAGTGTTCCAGGGCGAGCAGAAGCGGATGCGACGACTGCTGGTTCTGGCACAGCCTAAAGAGAAATCGACCGAAACCGTGGCAGATGCCAAGGCCGCTCGCGCGGCAAAGGCGACCGCCGACCGAGCAAAGCTCGTCTCAATGGTTTCGTAGCGTCCCGACCTAGATTCGGGACGCGACTCCCCTACCGCTACCTCCCTCGAAGGGATGGGACCCGGTCGGCTCACAAACGAGGAGAAATAAAACATGGCACGCGTCAAACGCGGTCTTATGCGCCACAAGCGGCATAAGAAAGTAATCGAGAAGGCCTCAGGCTACTGGGGCAGGAAAAAGAACGTCTTCAGCCGTGCTAACGAGCAGGTGATGAAGTCTGGGCAGTACGCGTTCCGCGACCGCCGCGCCAAGAAGCGAGACTTCCGCCGACTCTGGATCGCGCGCATCACCGCTGCCTGCACCGAGTGCGACATCAAGTACTCGCAGCTCATCCACGGCCTGACCACGCAGGGCATTCAGATCAACCGAAAGATGCTCAGCGAGCTTGCCATCGCGGACATGCCCGCGTTCAAGGCAGTCGTCGAGCAGGCAAGAGCCGCAGCGGCTTAAGAGACGGATCAGAGGGGACGAGTCGTAGGCTCGCCCCCTTTTTGTTTCGTCGTCGCAGGACGGCCGGCGCCTATTGCCGGAATGCTCCAGATTAGCCGGTCCCAACCTTAGTGAATTGCAAGAACTGAGGTCCCGCTAGAGCGTCTAGAAATGAGATGTTGTTGTTGGGCCTTGCAGCGCCACCGCATTTCCTTTTCCATCGGCTCGACTTTATCCCGCTGGACCTGAACGATAACGGTTGGATCGTCGGCGAAAAGAATGACACTATCGCAGTTGTTCTTATGGATGGACGGACCGTTCGCTTGGGAGTTGGGTCGTCATGTGCGATCAACAACCGGAATCATGTGCTCATCACTCAAAGCAAACCTTTTTCGACAACCGCCTTTCTCTGGGACAAAGGTGGTCGGCGGTTTGTAGCAAACGTGGACCGCGTACCACGAAGGCTGCTGGACAATGACACGTTTCTCGGTTATATCAAGTCTCGCTGCTATCGAGTGCGAATCAAACCAAACGGCGTCGGCGCCGTCCCACTTCCTCTTATCCCGAACGGCGATACAGGCTCGGTTACGGACGGCTCTGTCAACACTGAATGGACGGCGATGAATACGGATGGAACAGTGGTTGGAATGACCAACTTCGGATGGTCAACTTCGCACACCGTCTCTGTAGACTCCAAGGGAAGAATAGTCGAGATCACTCCGAAGGGGGAAATCCGTCCATTTTGGGAACTGCTAGCGATTAATTCCAGGGGAGATCTGCTTGGGTTTCACGGATATGACCAGACCATCGGAGGCGGAGACATTGCGGTACGAATCGGCGGCAAGTACAGAGATCTGCCGCCCAAGCTGGGCCAAGGATATTGGGACGCTCATGACATCAACGAGCGAGATGAGGTGGTCGGAGAAGGGAAGCCTTCAAAGCCTTATGCCAACGAAATGCACGCGCTCTATTGGAACGGCAAACAACTGTATGATCTGAATTCGATCACAAGTGGAACGGCAGGCTGTGTTCTCGAGACCGCCGTTCGAATAAACAACCACGCATGGATCGTTGGAACGGCCAAGCAAGGTGACAGTCGCATCGGCTACCTGTTGACGCCGGAATAGGCTGTTGCCATGACCAGTCCCCCGTAAACTGACCATCGTGGAGTGTCACTGCTCCGTCTCCAGGAAATGAGGAGGATGCAATGGCAAAGCAGAACGGGAAACGGTACACGGAGGAGCAGATCGTCGGCATTCTGAAGGAGATCGACGCGGG
>DASZPA010000022.1:0-5752 GCA_035550555.1 Fimbriimonas sp. | reverse complement strand
GGATCGAATCCGTCCATGCCTTCCTCAAGCCGGTCAAGCGAGCTACCTATAAATAGGAGTTGGGTGTCCAACTCCTGATCGCCGATAACGACTTCTGCGACGGGGGCTGGGACAGAATCGGCGAATCCATAGAGACGATGCCCCTGAACGAACACAGATCCAAGCGTTGGAAAGGATTTCTCACCATAGATCCAAACAATGAGGTCGCCAAAGCCGTCCCACCCTGTAACCTTGTCGCCTGTGTCTTGAATCGCGTCGGGCTTGCCCAGCAACGCCTCTATTTCAATGGTGGTCGCCGCTCTTTTCAAACTTCGGACGGCCCGATCAAAGGTGATCCGGTTCTCCCGAACGGAGCCTTGAACAGGACCGCACAACACCGCTGACAGACACAAGGCAAAAAGCAACTGAAGGGCCTCCTGAACGATTCTAACAAAGGGACGAAACCGGCGAACGGCGTAGCTTGAAAGCCGAATCCGCGACTTCTCTTGCGCAACCTGCGCGCAGCCGGACAATCTCGATCCAGAAACTTGACAGTCAGGTTATAATGACGCGGCGAGCCCCAGGATGGACTGGGGTTTCGGAGGAACCGATTGGCAGGAGTTGCGTTTCAAAACATCACCAAGGTTTTCGGCAAAGACGTTAAGGCCGTAAACAACCTCAACCTCGACATCAAAGACAAAGAGTTCATGGTGCTTGTCGGGCCCTCGGGCTGCGGGAAGACCACGGCGCTTCGAATGGTGGCCGGTTTGGAGGAGACCAGCGACGGCAACATCATGATCGGCGACGTGCGCGTCAACGACGTGCCGCCGAAGGATCGCGACATCGCGATGGTGTTCCAGAACTACGCGCTCTATCCGCACATGAACGTGTACGACAACATCGCGTTCGGTCTGCGGCTCCGCGAGCTAAAAGGGTTTCTCTGGCAGATCTCCCACTGGGGCGAGGCTCAAACCATCAAGGCCAACATCGACCAACGCGTTCGCGAAGTGGCCCGCATGCTCGATATCGAAAAGTATCTGCAGCGCAAGCCAAAGGAGCTTTCGGGTGGCCAGAGACAGCGCGTTGCCCTGGCCCGAGCCATCGTCCGAAAGCCCAAGGTCTTCTTGATGGACGAACCGCTTTCCAACCTGGACGCCAAGCTCCGAGTCCAGACGCGCGCCGAGCTCATTCGCCTGCACCGAAGCCTGGGAATCACCACCATCTATGTGACTCACGACCAGGTTGAGGCGATGACGATGGGTCAGCGCATGGCCATCATGCGAGACGGCGTGCTGCAGCAGTGCGACGAGCCCGAAAAGGTTTACGCCAAGCCGAACAATAAGTTTGTGGCCAGCTTTATCGGATCGCCTCCCATGAACTTCATCGATGCGAAGATCGAGGGTGGCGGCGCCGAAGCATATATCGATTGCGGAGAGTTCAAGCTGCCTCTCCCAACGGGTCATGCTGCGGCTTCTATGAGCGGCAAGTCGGTGACCCTCGGGATTCGGCCGGAGGACATCTTCGACGCGAACCTGGCTTCCAACGTCACGGCTACGGTGAACAACACGATCTCGGCTAAGGTCGACGTCTTGGAGCCACTCGGTCACGAATATGTGGCTTACTTAGGCGTCGGATCGCTGAACCTCATTGCGACGATCGACAACGAGACGCGCATCAAGGAGGGACAGACGACCAAGTTTGTCGTCGACCTCGATGCGATCCACCTGTTCGATTCGACGACCGAAGAGGCAATCCGCTAATTAGTAACGCGTGAAGGTGACTTGGACGGGGGCTGACCGGATGGTCCCCGTCCAAAGCCATGGATCAGGCTGGGAAGCCTTCGATTGTGCCGACGGCTTCGCAAGCGGCTCTTGCGTAAATATCGCGGTCAAGGTGCAGTCCACGCTTGCGGATCGCTTGAAATCTGGAAAGCCCTCCCATCCAAAAGCGCTCCTGGTATCGAAGTACACGTTCCGCACCCAGGAGTCGCCCGGCTCGAGGCGAACCGTTACGGGGATATTCTTGCTGTAGCCATGCTGTCGGCGACGGACGATGGCCGGCTTGCCGCCGGGCGTCCGCAACGCGAACTCCAAGGTGTAGTCGCCCCATGAGCTGCCGTCGACGAACAGCTCCTGCGTCCGTCGCGAGACGTTCCGGTAGATCACGGCAAAGTGGCTGTCAGGTCCGCTGTCCAGAATCTGGCGCTTTCCAATCCGGGGATAGAACACTTCGGAGTATTTGGGCACATAGATCGACATCTCGATCGAAGAACGATTCATCTGGCGATCAAGCGCGATGGCGAGGAAGGCGGATGCGGCAATCATGTAGTAATAACGTGCAGGAATGAGTCGCGAGCCGAATAAATTTCGGTTTACAATCCAGTAAGAAGTGATTACACCGGAGTCGATGGATATTGCAGGAAGGTTCCCTCACTACGGATCAGAAGAGGCACTGAGGTTTCTCGATTCCGTGAGCGGGCTTCGTCTCCGACCGTTGCGAAGGGGCGTGGTGGTGGACGGCTTGAACGGCCGGCCGGCCTTGATCGACCAGTTTGAAATTCGGCGTGTGACGTTCGAGTTCGGGGCGCAAAGCCATTAGATTGGCCTCGCGCTGAATCGCTGAGCCTTTTCGTTCGTCATTCTAGGCATGCTAGCCGCATTGGCGCTGGGAACCGTCTTGGCGCAGAAGCCTGGGTCCGAAGAGGTTACGGTCTACAACCAAGGGTTCGCCCTGGTAAAAGAGGTCCGCTCACTCAATCTTAAGAAAGGAAGGCAGACCGTCGAGGTTCGAGACGTGCCCTCGCAGATCGACTCCACCAGCGTCGGAATCCGCAACCTTCTCGATCCTGGCGGACTCCAGGTTCTTGAGCAGAACTACCAGTACGACTTGATCAGCCCAGAAGCAATCCTCAACAAGTCGGTCGGACAGAGGGTGCGATTCATTCGCACGATCGGTGGCCAGAGAGATGTCTTGGAAGGTGTTCTCCTCAACGCTCCGACGGCGATTGTGGCGAGCCCCGATGGAGGCAGCTCGCAAACCTACAGTGGAATGGCGATCAAGACGACGGACGGCCGCATCGTTCTCGATCCCACTGGCGAAGTCGAGGTGACCTCGGTGCCTGCCGGCCTGATCAGCGTCCCGACGCTGATGTGGGACCTAACCTCCAAAACGGCTGGCCCAGCCGATGTGGAGCTGAGCTACATCACCCACGGAGTTCAGTGGAGCGCCGACTACGTGTTGACCCTGGATGGGAACACTCATGCGGATCTTCAGGGCTGGGTAACCATGGACAACCAGAGCGGAGCGACATGGAGCAACGCCAGACTGAAGCTCCTAGCCGGCGACGTGAATATCGTTCAGCCGCGCTCCCAGCTTGGAGCGTTCGACTTCGCTGCGGCCAAGAACGAGGCCGTGGAAAAGAAGGACTTCCAAGAGCAGTCGCTGTTCGAGTACCACCTCTACACGCTTCAGCGCCCGGCAACAATCCGCAACAAGGAAACAAAGCAGCTCGCGCTGGTGGAGGCACACGGAATTCCATTCACCAAGAAGCTCATCGTGGATTCGATGCAGGGCTTCTGGCAGTACTATCCGTCCGAAGGAGAAGTCGGCACGGGACCGCTAAAGACGCAGGTTCGGGTCGAGTTTCAGAACGACGAAAAGAGCCATCTTGGAATGCCGCTACCCAAAGGGAAGATTCGCGTATATCAGAGGGATTCCGAAGGAAGCGTGCAGATGTTGGGTGAGAACACCATCGACCACACGCCTCGAAACGAGAGAATCTCGCTAGTGGTCGGCAACAGCTTCGACGTGGTCGCCAGCCGCAAACGAACCGCCTTCAAGCGCATCTCTTCGGACGAAGTCCGAGAGAGCTTCGAAATCGAAGTCAGGAACAGGAAGAAGACCGCTGAGACGGTCCACGTCTACGAACGACGCTGGGGAGACTGGCGAATCTTGGAGAAGAACCACGATTTCACCAAGCTCGACTCCAACACAGCGGACTTCGTGCTGAAGCTTCAGCCGAACGAGGTCCAGACAGTGAGCTATACCGTTCAAAGCAAGTGGTAGGCGCTTCGAGAGGTTCGAAGACTCAAGCTGTCGGTTGTCGAGAGGAAGCTGATCCGGCTTACAAACTTGAAACTTCACCGTCTTCAAGGCCCCTCCCAACCGTCTAGTTGTACATGTTTGCTGCATTAGCGGTCGTTGTAGCTTCGGCTCAGAAGCCGGGGACCGACGAGATTACGGTTTACAACCAGGGCTTCGCGCTAGTCAAAGAAGTGCGGACCCTGAATCTGAAGGATGGGCGCCAGGTCGTCGAGGTCAAGGACGTCCCGTCCCAGATCGACTCCACAAGCGTCGGCATCCGAAGCTTGGGTGATCCCACGGGAATTCAGATCCTCGAGCAGAACTACCAGTACGACCTGATCAGCCCGCAGGCGATCCTCAATAAGTCGGTCGGGCAGCATGTTAGGTTCATTCGCACTGTCGGTGGACAGCGGGACGTGCTGGACGGCGTGCTTCTGAACGCACCGACCTCCATCGTAGCGAACCCCGACGGGAGCAACTATCAAACCTATTCCGGGATGGCCATCAAGACGGACGATGGCCGGATCGTCCTGAATCCAACCGGCGAAGTCGAAGTCACCACGCTTCCCTCAGGCCTCATCAGCGTTCCCACGCTTATGTGGGATCTGCAATCGAAGAAGGCTGGACCTACCGACGTGGAGTTGAGCTATTTGACCCATGGTGTTAACTGGTCTGCTGACTACGTGCTCACATTGGGAGGCGGAACCGATGCCGATCTTCAAGGCTGGGTAACGATAGACAACCAAAGTGGCGCCACTTGGGACAATGCCAAGTTGAAGCTGCTTGCCGGCGACGTCAATGTCGTTCGTCCGCAGGTGGCAATGGGGCGTGCCGGGTTTGGCGGAGGCATGGGCGGGGCGCCGGCGCCGAGCTTCCAGGAGCAATCTTTGTTTGAATATCACCTTTACACGCTTCAACGGCCCGCCACAGTCCGCAACCGTGAGACAAAGCAGATCGGGTTCATTGAGGGACACGGGATTCCTTTCACGAAGAAGCTGATTGTCGACTCCATGCAGGGCTTCTGGGACTACTACCCTTCTGAAGGCGAGGTTGGGACTGGACCGATCAAAACACAGGTCCGGGTCGAGTTCGTCAACAGCGAAGAGAACCACCTCGGCATGCCGTTACCGAAAGGCAAGATCCGAGTGTATCAACGGGACTCCGAAGGCAGTGTTCAGATGCTCGGCGAAGACCAGATCAACCACACACCACGCAACGAGAGGATCTCCCTCGTGGTAGGCAACAGCTTCGACGTGGTTGCCAGCCGCAAACGAACCAACTACAAACGGATCTCGAACATCGAATTCCAGGAGTCGTTCGAGGTGGAGGTTCGGAACCGAAAGAAGACTGCGGAGACTGTCCACGTCTACGAGCGTCACTGGGGCGACTGGAAGATCATCGACAAGAACCACGACTTCGCCAAACTCGACTCCAATACTGCGGACTTCGTGCTGAAGCTTCAGCCGAACGAGGTCCAGACGGTGAGTTACACGGTCGACACGAAGTGGTAGGCGCTTTGCGAAGTTGTTAAGTTGGCAAGTTGGCAAGTTGGCAAGTTGGCAAGTTGGCAAGTTGGCAAGTTGGCAAGTTGGCAAGTTGGCAAGTTGGCAAGTTGGCAAGTTGGCAAGTTGGCAAGTTGGCAAGTTCCAGGGGGAAGTATGCCTCTACACCTGCAGTCTTAACGAATTAC
>DASZPA010000021.1:0-36741 GCA_035550555.1 Fimbriimonas sp. | reverse complement strand
CACGCCCGTCGCCGCTACCGTGCGGAGAGCCTTGTAGGTGTCGGCAGTTACAATCGCCACCTTCGGATACTGATAGAAGGCTGCCGGCCCTCCCGTGTTGGGCGCCGCCACCGCGGTTCCCGGAGGCGGACCTGCCTCTTCGTACCCTCGGCCTGCCGAGTTGTTGTCCCACACGTACATGTGGCCATACGAATCGGCGCCAATCATGCGCTGGTTGGAGAAGGCCAGAGAAGTCGTATTGGGGCCCAGCACGCCGTAACCCCAAGCTGACAGGTACGCCGAAGTGACGCCGGCCCGCGTGAACTTGTTGTAGTCGTCCACGTTCGCAAACAGGCCATAGAAGTGGCCTTCTTGCGTGGGCACCATGACCACAGGCATCTGCCTGAGCGCCAGGTTGCGGTCGAAGGTGGTGATCCAGTTGAAGCCAAGATTGGCATCGCTGGTGACCCCCAGCTCGTTGGTGTGGTACTGCAGAGTGCCGGTCGTGTCTGTCAGCAGCGTTCCGGTATGCGCGTTGAATCCATACAGGTAAGTGTTTCCGTTCAGGAAGTACACGGAATCCTGCGGAGCGATCGCATATGCGCCCGTGTTGTCGTTGAGCATCGTTGCCGGCGCCGTTGCAGGACCCGCCACGAAGTCTCCAAGTTGCTCGCTCACCACATTGTTGCCGTTGGTGGAACCGTTGGTGACTCCATTGAAGGACCAGATCACGTTGGTGGTGGGCGGAGTGCTGCCGTTTCCATGAGCGCTGATCGCATAGACGCGTCCGGGCCCGTTGTTATTCGGGTCCATCAGCGTCCCGAAGTACAGGTTGCCGAATGCGAGCGACGGAGTCATCTCGATCGGCGGCAGGTTGGGCGAGGTCAGCGCCGGATAGGTCCACTTGATGGTTGTGGAGCGGTTCGTGGTGCTGCCCACGGCGTCCAGAGCGAAGATGCGGCCCTGAGGCGACGGAACGAAGATCGTTGGGCCGTTGGCGCCCGCAGCATCGTCTCCATAAACCAGCGATCCGCGGATCTGTCCCAGGTTCGAAGGAACCGTGGCCAGCGGATAGTCGTTCGGATAGCTCCAGATGCGCGGCGTCGAGCCGATCCGGTTCTTGGTGGCGTCGTAGTCTCCCCTGCCGGCCATGTCGATGCAGTAGATACGGCCGTTGGTGGAGGCGATGTAAAGGCGGTCGGTGTTGTCGGACGCGATGTGCTGAACGAGCGCCGAGCTCAGGTTGAATCCCGTGGGCATGATCGCCGAGGGGACCGTCGAAGTGGACGGACCATCGATGCCTGCCGTGAGGTTCGGGTCGATCCAGTTCGCGTTGTTCGGGTCGGGAGTGCTTGGATAGCTCCAGTACTCCGTGGTCGTGCCGTCGCCGTTGCCTTCCTCGTCCAAGCAGTGGATCTTGCCGGTCTCGTCGGCCACAATCACCACCTGCGTGAGAGGTGTGGTGCCGTCGCTCTTTCGGATATGCACCTGGGCGTGGACAGGGGTCGAGCTGATGATTTGATTCGTGGGACCCACGAACCGAACAGCGTTGGCGTAGGCCAGCCTGCCCGTTTGAGCCGCGCCGGGAGTCCTTTCCAAGACAGTGAGAGGAGCGTTCACCGGATCGGTCTGGTAGAACGCCTGCACCGAGCCGTTCGTGGTGGAGATGGGCACCCAGCCGCCTGCCACCGATTGATCGATGTTCACGCTGGCGACCACGGTCGCTCCCAAGCGGACTCGGTAGTTGACCGTCGTGTAGTGCTCGCCGCCTCCGTCTCCAGGCAGGTAGACGTAGATCGTCCAAGGACCTGCCGCGAGATTGGCCGGCGTGTAAAGGGCCGTCTGGATGGTGTTATCGATCGGGCAAGAAAGATAGTTGGCGCCCTGGAAGTGCGGGTTCGTGGTATCGCTTGTCCATTCGGAAGTCGTATTGCCGGGGAACGTGTTGACCGACACCACGGGCAGCGGCGAGGGCTGCCAGTTCCAGAGGGCCGTGGGAACCGTGGGTACGCCTTTAACCGCAGGTACTTGCCAACGGTCCGGGTTCATCTGATAGTTCGTGACGTGCCCGATGTAGTTCGTCGAGACGCCGGTGCCGCCGGAGACGGGCACAACCGAGTTATACGCGGCCGTGATCCTTGCGAAATACGCCTGACCCGTGGGGTAAGGCGAGACGTCCAAGTCTCCCCCGGTATCGACCACCGGCAAGCCGCCGGAGTCGCGCTGGTAGGCGGAGACCGGACTCGCCGTAAAGATGGCTCCGATGGGCGTTGCCATCGCGGCGTCCGCATAGACCACCGAGGGCCCCGTGGTCGTGAGCGATCCGTTCGCGTTGCGCGGAACCGTGTTGTACAGAGTTATGGTGATGCTGTGCGTGCCGTCGCTGGGAAACACGGCGTTTGTCGGCAGCCCGCCGTTGCCCAAGCGAACGAATCCCGTTCCGCCGGCATACGTGTCCACGACGTCGGTAAACGTCTGCAGGCCGTTGCCGTAGGTGATCGTGTAGACGTAATATCTCTGCGGGAAGATCGGCAGCGTATTGGCTGCGAACTGCATTGGTCCTTGAGGCACCCACACGTAGAGCGCGTAGCTCTGAGGGACGCCGGATCCACCGGTATCGAACCTCCAGGTGAAGGTTGACGCCGTACCGGTTGCAGGCGTCGTCTGCGATGCGGCCGAAGACGGCGTGCTGTTGGCGACCGCGTAGTCCTCGAGGATGTCCTGAGGGGCCGTGCGGTGGCGGATGAACGGGCTAAACGCCTCCTGCGCCACGTTCGTCGTCAGAACCGAGTTCCAAGCGGTGTTCGGGACGCTGCCGTTGGCCAAAGATGCCTGGCCGTTGACCGTATCGTCACCCCGGAAAGAGTCGTCGACGGTGAGGCTGGCGCCAGCGCCGGTGGGTCCCAAAGGCGGGCCAACCCACTGCAGCACGGTTGCGCCGGAGTTGTATCGGACCGGATCGGAGTTGTGGCCGACCCTCCGGTTATTGCCCTTCAGCGTCGGGTTGTCTGCTTGGCCGAACGCCGCCTGGGCCGACAGGAGGACGAGTCCGAGAACCGCAAGCATGGCGAGCGGCTTTCGAACGGCTTCCTCTGTGATTCGAGGAGGCATCACGCCTTTCTTGGCACTCTTTCTAATCGACATAAAGCTATCAAACAAACTCACGGTTATCTCCGGTCGGCAAAGACTGGCGCGACAAGGTCCCGCACTCCATTAGATACGTGTGGCAGCGTGAACAGAATGCTGAACAGATCAAAGCCGAGGTTCTGCTTTCCAAGCGCAAACTCTCCATTGGTGGCGGTGGAACCCGAAGAGTCGCTCTCCCCTTGAAGAAGCAGAACCTCGCCGTGATAGGGCGTCGTTCCGTCGCGATACAGCCCGTTATACGAATTGACGACCAGCACGTTTCCAGATTCCAGACGTCTGGCGTAGGCAGGTTGGAACTGCACCGCATTGGCGCCCAGCGCTCCGCCTGCTCCGCGCATCGCCGTATAGGCAGCCCCGTTGATGAACCAGTCGGGCGTTCCGAGGTCGCCGGTCTTATTCGTCGCCGTGGGATCTACCAGGAACTCGTACACTCCAGTGGCTTCCGTTACCATGATGGCGAGCGCGCCCTGTCCCGAATTCGGGTCCGCAATGCTCCTGGCGGTCACGCTGGTCACGCCGCTCAGAGAACGTGCCCCTTGAGCAGGAGTGTTCGCCGGAGTCGCCGTGTCGAAGTTCCCCGTGTTCGGGTTGTAGAACGGGGTGGTCGTTAGGTCCGGCATGTCGAACATGTTGTAGACCTCGATCCCGTTGGCCGCGCTCGGATCGAAGATCACAATGCCGCCGTTGCCCGTAGACGTCTGCCGAATCTCGCTGAGAGCCGGATTGTCAAGGCCGACATTGACTCTCGAGGGCTGCGTCGCTCCCACTCCGGCCACGTAGACGTATCGTCCTTCGTCCGTCGTATTGGAGCTCCACATGAACACACGGGTGATGCTGTTGTAGTCGAAGCCCTTGCCGGAGACCATGGGCGGGCTCTGCCAGAAGAGAACACCCTGTTGGGGAACGTTGATCACCGGAATGGCGCCGGCGGTGGGCACGGCATTGGGATCGGGCATCTGAACCGTCACGAGCGCGCCTTGCTGTCCGCTGGATGTCACGGTGTACCGGTCGATAACCTCCACCAAGCGATGGTTGCCGCTGTCTGCGACGAGATAGTGAACCCAGTACTCGGCCGCCTGCTGGTTGGTCACGATCTCTGGCTGCGAGGGATCCTTGTACACGAAGTTCGAGTAGGTGATCGCGTCGCGTGGCGCGTTGAACGTCAACGGCTCGTTCGCCTCGTAACCTAGCGGCTTGTGATTGGGGTCCGCGAAGAACTTGGAGACCGCTCTCTCTTCCACGCCAACGTTGTTCGTCCTGAGGACGCGGTTCGAGCCTGTGTCCACCACCAGCATCTCGCTATCGGAGATGGGGTAGGCGCGGTTCGGGCGCACCATCGGAACGACGTTGCCTGCATAGTTGCCGCCGGTAGGACCGGCGTTCACATTCGCGTTCGAAGTGAAGAGCGCCTGACCATCGGAATCGGTCCGCAATACGCGTGACTGGTCGCAGATCAGAAAGTCGGCTCGACCCAGGCTATAGATTCCGGCGTCGCCAGATGCCGCGATAACGTCTCCTCCACCGGCGAGGGACTTCACGATCGTCGACTTACCAAGCACGGATTGGATCTGCCGAGTCTTGTAGTCGTTGAACGAAGTAATCCCCACGGTCGAAGGCATTCGAATGTGCGGATTGGGCGTGAGGTTTGAACCGCTGCCCGGCGTGAACTGCCGAACTTGATTTTCCCATGACCGATCCGAACCCTGGATGATCGACGGGTCGTTGAGCGGAATGGTCACGTCCATCGCGTTGATGACGGCGTTTTGCGTCAGCGTCGAGGCGCCGGCCAACAGGCTGGGTACGACGCTTTGGCCTCCGATGAACACCGTATTGCCGGTGATTAGCGGAGCCGTCTGGCTGGTGAGCCCGTTATAGGTGCAGTACCACTCGAGCGGGCTCCAGTTCTCTCCGTGGAGCTCCGGCTCATACAGGTTGTCGCCCGAGCTGCCGCGAACCATGATGGGCAGGCTCATGTTCAGGCAGTCGGTGATCTGACCCTTGGTGACCGAGGCCAGATTGGGAATCTGGACGGTGCCCGTGGTCGCATCGTACTGAAGCGCCCCCTGCGTCAGAACGCTCAGCGTCGTGGGCGGAGTGGGCGGATCGGGGAAGCCTCCACGGTCGACGTCAGGCTGGGCAAAGCTGAAGCCGACAGGAAAGTTGATCGCGTGGATCTGAGGCGTCGGCGGCTCCGCCTTGAACGCCATGACGACGGTGACCGGTATCTTGGGGCCGCTCGCGCCCAAGGGCTTTGAAGCCTGCGCGGTCGCAATTACCTGATCGCCCAGGACCGATGGAGGGCCAGTCCAAGTCCAATCCGTGAGATCGCTGCTGCCACCGCCTGGAAGGAAGTTGTTGACCGGGTCGTTGTCTTCCAGAACCGTCTTGTAACCCATCGGCGAAGGATTCAACGGCAACTCGAACTTCGAATAGAGCGACCAGCGTCCGATGACGTTGAAGTTTCCTCGGCCGGCGTTCTCTTTGATCCACCAGAGAGACCCGTTGCCGCCCTGCCCAGCCGAGTTGGTCGAGGTGAAGCACAGCGTTCCTTGCGGTGTAAGAGCGATATTTCCAAAGATCTTGGAGTCGCTACCGTCCGTGCCGTCGTTCGGCAGGATCATCCTTCCCCGTTCGATCGCGAGGCTCAGATCGGTCGGGTTCAGGCCCCAGTCGATCGTGTAGTCGATCCGTACTCCCTTGACGGTCCCGTCGGCAAACCTGGCGCCGTTCACCGTGAATTTCAGCGTTCCGCCGTTCGGAAGTCCCGGACTGCCCGAGGTATAGCCCTGAATCCCGGCGACCGACGGAGGAAGAGGGTTGCCGTTGGCATCCAGCAGCGTTAGCTTGGGCAAGAGGTTCCACCGCGCGGGGTCGCCGGGAGGGGGAGTCTCCTTTCGATCTGGAGCATAAATGGAAAGATTGCCTTGGGACGCGGCCCGCGTCGTCACCGTGAGGTCGTCGCCGCTGATGTCCCAGGTGAACGGATTCTCTCCCTTCGCCCCGAGCCATACGCTGTTGAAGCACGGATGGCCTCTGTCGTCGAGACCCGGTGTGTAAACGACCTTGTCGTATCCGCCGCTGTTGTCCTGGATAGGAATGTAGCCGACCGTGGGCGACGCCGTGTATCCGGGGTAGTGCTGCCCTTGGGCATTCGTCCCACCGACGTACCATTGCATCCCGCTGCCGGTGTTGTCGCTTGCGATCTTGATTCCCCGCGTGAGGTCGGCAACCCAGATGGCCCCGACCGGACCGTTGCTGTCTTGCTTGACGCTAATAAACGCAAGGTCGTCGGAGACGGTCGGCGCCATCGGTACTTCACCCTGAGGAATTGTCGGTATCGCTCCCATTCCCGAGGGCGGATTGCAGGCAAAGGCGTATTTGTGCGGGTAGATGGAAGGGGGGCCGCCAACCAACTGGCCGTGGCGAGTCCTCATGAAGAGATCGAAGCCGATCAGCTTCCCTGTTCCGTCGACGACCAGCACCTGGTCCTTTGGAATTCCGTAGTTGTTCGTTTGCGCATCGCCAACTTCCGCGCAAGTGGGCGCTGAGACAGGACCATTGATGGGTACGCTCTCCCAGATCAGGTCGTACGGCTTCCCGATGGAAAGGTCTCGAAAGGCGTTGTTGACGGTGCCGGTACGAGTCGAGGTGTCGGGGCCGACGATTCCGTCGTCCGGATCGCCGTCATGGTCCAAGTCTCGGCCGGGAATCGCGTCGTACACCCAGATTCGATAGGTGCCGTCTGGAGCTTTGCCGCTCTTCACGATGACGCCCTTGTAGGAAACGGGAGTGCTGTCGGTCGAGGCTCCGTCCGCCGACTCGTCCGAGAAGTTTGGAAGCACGGGCGCAGTCACGTCGATCGCATTGCTGTTCGTCTTGCGAGGGCCGCCACCATCCTGACCATAGTCGCTCGCCAGCGAAATGATGTTGATTCCCAGCTTTGCCGCGGCGATCGCATCGTTCTCCAGAACCGGAGGCTGGGCCGTATACGAAGTGTTGGTCGCTCTTCCAAAGATAGGAACCGAGTAAGGGAACTGATTGGCTGCGGGAAAGAAGGTTCCCCCGGCCACGCGGTTGAGCAGAAGCGAGGCTCCTTCCGAGGTCACCGCAACCGCGCCCTGCCCCAAGCGAGCCACGGCGATGGTTGGCTTGTCGCCCACCACGGCTGCCGGCAAGTACCGGAAGAACTGGTATTCCAGCGGAAGGCTGTTGATGTTCTGTCCGCCGGGCGGCCGGATCCTGTCCATCGCCTGCAGGCCAATGGCGCCGTAGGTCTGGCCGTGAAGATAGTTCAGATCGCTCGCGGTGATGTTCAAAGGCAGCGACAGAATCGAGCTCGAGGAGTCGAAATCGGGAATCCCGCTCGCCGTGACCGTCGTAAACGCGATCGGATACTGGTTCTGATAGTCGAGGCCGCCGTTCCGCTGGTTCTTGGAGCCGGCCGGATCGATCCAGAGGACGCCACCCTTGTCGACGAACTTCGTCAGCTTCTCGACTTCCGCGGTATTGAGCTGCGTGAAGTAGTACGGGTTGATCAGAAGGACGTCATAGTCCGAGACCATCTGATCCGTCATCTGATCCAGGTAAACGGCCCAGTATTCGGCGTTTCGCTTGCTAATCGGAGCACCAAGAACGGGAATGTCGCTCGCTCCATCGCCGTTCTCGATCTCCGTCCACCTCGAGACCATGTCAGGCGTGACGAGGCCGGGGGCGTGGGGGTTGTACAGGTTCCAGCCCGCGGGCTTGATCGCCAGAGCAGAGTCGAGGTTGTAAAACGCGAAGGGGCCCGCGCTTCTGCCATAGCTCTGACTGGTCTGTTTGGCACTCGCAAGCCACACCACGCCGACCTTGATGTTCTGAACGGTCGCCGCGTATTGTTGCTGAGCGACCGAAAGGCTGGCAAGAGTCGCTACGATCAGAAGGGCAACCAGGCGACTGAGCAATCTCATTGAACTTCTCCGAAGTAGGTGAGGACCGGGCTGACTGGAAGCCTCGGCATGGGCGGCAGCGCCCGTTCATAGGCGTCGAACCGAATTAGATCGTTCGGGCTGTTGGTTCCGGAGAACCCGTTGGTGCGTCCCGTTGCAAGAGTCGGGTCATACGAGATGATCAGGTTCGGTACGACGGCGACCTTCGTGGGATCCGTCCCCACGGGCACATGGGACATGGGAATGTTATTGCCGGTCGCCGCCAGCGAGATCGGGATCCATCCCCACTTCTTGTTGATCTCGTTCTGGTCAGCCAAAGATGGAGGCATATTTTCGCTCACGGACCCGATCACCTGGATTCTTACGTCCAGTGGCTCTCCATAGAACGGGATCTCCGGAGCGGTTCCGTACAGTTCGAGGCGCTGGCGGTCGGCTTGAGCCTGGCCCAAAGTGGAAACCGCAGCCTGATAGTTCTCCCGCGTGTCGTTCACGTTCGGGTTGAACCAGGGGCCGGGAATCACAAAGAACGAGCCCTCTTCCGCATAGATCGATGCCTCGATCCGGATGTCGCTCGGCGCCATGGCAGCACGGGCCAAGAAATAGTCGTTGGTCGGCACATTGGTGAGACCATTGAGCGGAGGGTGAATCGAGAACTCGTTGGGGCCCGGCGCCAACAGGCTGTATCCGACAAGGGGCTCCGCCGTCGAGTTCGTGGACGTAATTTGCTGCGTCGCAGCGTTGTAGGTGCTGTTGCCCGGCCAGACGATGTCGAAGCCTCGAAGCTCGAACTTGTCGAATCGCTGCCAAGGTTCGAGGCCCATTCCATAGAACGGAATGCTTTGCGCGCCGCTGTTGAGGTAGTTCGAAGCCGTATTGCTGAGGCTTGCGGAATAGCCCGGAAGCGTCGTTCCCGTTCCCGGGAACCGGAACGCGGAGGCATCGTCGCTTCCGTTGATGTTGAGGGCAATTATGTTGGCCGCTGCTTGGCCGTCCGCCATGGTTTGAGCCAGCAACAGCCGCGTCGGCAGCTTGACCGACGGGTTGAGGCAGTCCGTGTAACCAAGGGCATACGGCGTCCAGCTGCTCGGATCGAACGCGTTGCCTACGGTCGGATCGGTGAGCAGGTCGGCGTTGAAGACGAACTGACCGTTGCTCTGGGCCATGCTGAGCGCGTTAAAGCCCGTGTCGTTCTGCTGGTCGTTGACCTCGCTGAGCTGCTGCCCTGCCGAAAATCCGAAGAGCTGAGTGGTGTTCACGACCACATAGTCTTTGGCCATGAGCATCAGCGAGGAGCGGGATGGCCTGGTCAGCGGGACTCCGTATCCGACTGCTAAAGGTCCATAGATCGGGTCTGAGCTGCTGTAGCTGTCCGTAACATCGTTGCCGGTCACGCCCTTGGTGATGCTGCCCTCGATAAAGATGGAGGCTCCGGAGACGAGGGTCAGTTGGACGTCCGTGGGAATCTGGCCGTGGACGCGCACGTTGCCTTCGAAGTAGACGACTCCATTGAACGGCCTCCCCTGCGAAAAGTCGATTTGCGAGGTGGACCCGCCAATGTTGGCGCTGGTCACCGAGTCCACGATGTACTGCTGCCGCGTCCAGACGCCATTGATCAGTTGGTCTCGCATTCCGATGCGATAGCGCATGGTCGTGCCGATGCCGTTGGCGGGGTTTCCGTCGAGGCCCATCCACTCGTGATCGTCGCGCTGGACCGTGAAGCCGTCCGGCCGAAATTCAATAACAGCGCCCCGGGGAACGTAGAAGGAGCCTCGCCAACCGCTCGTCTTATCTCCGTTGTTCGGGTTGAGCATGTCGTAGCGGAGAGACTCGGTTGAGCCGGCGCCAGCCCGGCCCGCCTCGTCCTTTGGAACCTGCAGGTCGGTGTTATTGTCGACGAACACACCGGACCCGTGTCCAAACTGGCCCGTGTTGAAGCCGTTATCCTGAACGCCGCTATTCTGCGTGATTTCCAGGTATCGGAGCCTCTTGGTCTGTGGGTCGATCTCCTGCATCGACGGCGGCTCGACCCGGCTGATCTGGCGAGGATAGCCCTGAGCGTCGGTCGATGAGATGCCGTCCACGAGTGAGTTGTTGTCCGTGGTGAACTGGTTGCTGCGGCTCGACATCTGGTTTGACGAGAGCGTGGCAGTTGCCGTGGTCCAAGAGTTCGTTTGCAGGTCGTAGCCGCTCTTGTTGATCGTCAGCGCAGCGTTGTCGTCGCCCAAAATCGATCCCGCGCAAAGAATCTGCTCGCCGAAGGTCTTGTTCAGATACACGTTGACGTCGCCGTGAATATCCAACGAGGCGTTCGACATGATCCCACCGAAGCCCTGCGGCGCCGCGTTGGAGGCCGGTGAAGCGATCGGCCCCGCCGTTCCAATCTGGGTAGCCACGAGCGAGCCGATGTCCGCCCCTGCGTACTGATGGCCAACGCCTGGCTCGAGGGCCGTTCCAGCCGAAGGGTTGGGATTCGGCATTCCCAGGTCCGCGGGAACGTTCTCGTGAAACCTGTTTGTGATGAACCGGGCGTAGTCGGTGATGGCCGTCGTCATAAAGCCGATCACACGCCGGCTGTTCGGAAAGTTCAGATCGAACTGGTTGAGCTGACTGAGCATGGCCTGCACTTGGGCAGGGCTCAGCGTTTGACCGGAAGCTGGAGCGAACGGAACCGGCTGCCGGTTGCTTGCGAGCGTCGTCGGGTCGTTCACGTTCACCACGCCCTCCCGACCGACCGATTCGATGATGATGTAGTTGTGAACCTCGCCCGGATTGCGAAGCGGTCCTTCCGGGGTGGTGCTGAAGACAGCGGCGTCGCTAGCCGCATATCGGGTGCGGACCAACGCCCTTCCGCTGTCGAAGCCCACACGGATGTAGGAACCCAATCCGTCTGGACCTCCCAAATCGACCTGGCCATTCGGCAGCTGAGATCCCGATCCGGGCCGCAGGTAGAGGGCATCCGGATCGACCGTGTAGCTGTAGGCAGGATTCAGGGTCCCGGTCATCGTGGCCGGAGCAAGGGGCAGCGCAGTCGGATTGCCTCTCCAGTCCGCACCCAAAGGACTCGTAACCAACTCCTGCTTCGCGTACTGGACGCCCGCCTCGGCAAGGCCATTCGCCTGCGAGCGGTTCAGCGAGTTTGCGCCGCCTTTGATGTTGCGGTCCACGATTCCAAGGAACACAAACCCCAGCAGGAGCAGGATGCCAAGAATAATCATCGCGATGATCAGGGTCTGACCTCGCTGTCTCCTTAATCGCAAATTCAAATTCAAGGACTTCATAGCATTTACCGGATCATGTTGCGGAGCGCCGCGGTGGCCTTGAGCGTGACCGTCTGCGGGTTCGGCAAGTTAGACTGCGGATAGTTTCGAATCGTAAGCAGGACCTGCATCAGCTGGCGAGTGTCGTAATCGACGGAAAAGACTTCCGACTGGGTGGCGCCGGGCTGTAAATCCATGGAAGGCAACACTCCAGTGAACTGGAACCGGTACTCAACCTTGAACGGCACCTTGACCGTCCCGGACCCGCCGGCGTATCCATCAGGAAGCGGCAGCCCTGGATCGGAGTTGAGCTGGATGTACCCTGCTTTGAACCGAGGCTGAAGAACCGCGCTCACGAAGTTCGTCGGGTCGTAGGCGTCCACGTCGAAACCGGCGACATCCGCATTGGTCAGATTAAAGGCGTTCTGGTAGGCGGCGCCGTCCACCGTCCCAGAACCGGCCTCCCTAGGCTCAGGCTGATCGACGTAGTTGATCCTGTACTGGTTCGGCCCAGGTATATGGGTGACGCGCGTGTACCTCACGGGATGGCCGTAGTTCGGGCCAGGATTCTGGTCAGGACCCGTGACCACGTCGCTTCCGGGAACGATTCGGCAGCGGTCCAGCATCGAGCCGTCGGGCTGCTTGAGCTGAAAGTCCGTCACGGTCCCGCCCGGATTCAGCGGATACAGCGGACCGTACGTGCCGTCTTCGTTGGGCGTAACCCTCAGATCGATGAACCTCTGCAGGTTCGGCTGCATATAGGAGTAGGTGCTCCACGACCGGTTGAACGCCTGGTTGATGTCGTAGCCGGGTCCGCTCCAAACAGCTCCGGCGCCGGTGTCGTTGAGCGCCGAGACGGGAGTGCTCGTGAGATAGACCTGAGGCAAGTTGGGGCGGTTGGGGTTCTGATCGGGATCGTTCGGCAACGGATTGACGCCGACCTCCGAGATGCTGAAGCTGGTGCGGATCGTTCCCGAACCGGTGAGGAGATCGAACGGCGTGAAGGCCAGGTGAGCGGCCGGATCCGACAGCCAGGCCGACCGACTGTTGCTAGCCAGTGCCGCGGCCGTGAACGGATAAGGCTCGTTCAAGCTGACGGCATCGTCGTAGGTGAAATTGTCGAAGACTTCCTTGCCGTTCGTGAACTCGGTGCCTCCGAAGGAGGGCGCCCAGAAGTAGGTGCCGAACGAAGGGACGCCGGTCGCAGGCGCATAAGCCACCGAGTATCCGTTGTGGTTCGGATCGTTTGGAAGGTAGCCGCCAGGATAGGCCCGGACGATTGCCTGATTCCAAAGGCCGTATTGAGTCTTGAAGACGTCCGGAGCGATCGCTTTGGCATTGTCGTTCTCCTGCCCGAGCCTCAACGCCACCTGGCCGGCGGCAGGGTCGTTGCTGAAGACCGTAGGCCGAAGCTGGATCATCGGAGTCAGCCGCGGCACATTGCCGTCGTACACCGCCACATGGTTGGCAGTGTTGTACTGCGGCATGATCATGTCGTACCGGGAGACCTCAGTCTGCAATACGGTATGGGCGAAGTTGGTCGGATTGTGCGTGATGTCCGACGAGAGTGGATTGACCGGATCCCACGGCGCCTTTTGACCCATCCAGTGATAAACCCTCATGTTGTGGTCGTTCTGGAGGATGTTGCCGGCGCCGTCTCGATCCATGACCATGAACCGGGGATCGTCCATCAGGATCTCGCCGTTGGCGTCCACGTCGAATAAGGCCGTGTTCACCTGGCGCGTCGCCGTTCCGAACGGCCCGGCAATCGGCGGAATGTAGGCGACCGCGACCGACCGGTAAAGGACATAGAGGTTGTCCCTTGTGCCGCTGGAAGCCATCAGGATTCCGCTGTAAGGGTCGTTATACGGTTGGGAAGGGTCTCGCAAGCCGACGAAGTATCGGATCATGCTGGTTGCGGGAATCACGGGCACCTGCACTTGACCCTTGGGAGCCTTCAGCGTGGGGTCCCTCTTTCCGGTTACCGGATCGATGAACGCCCCGCTGGAATCGATCGAATCAAGGCCCTGTGCAGGCGGAACGATGTCCAGCTTGACCCACTCCAGCATCCTTTCAACGGTCGTGCCATCTTTTCCCGGCACCTGAACGACTTCCGAGTGAGAGGGCAGGCTTACGTTGACGCCGTTGAGCGTGGTCGAGACCGAGCCGTTGGTTCCACGAACCGCCACGGCATTGCTGATGTCTCGCGCGATCCGGTCGGTCAACAGCCTGGCTTTATCTTGAGCGTCCGAGAACGCCTCTGCCGCGCGGGTCATGTTGAAGCTCTGAATGATCGGCACGACGATGATCGTGAGAAGTACCGCCGAGATGGCGATAACCGTGAGCATCTCGATCAAGGTGAATGCGCTGGTCTTTCGCTTCATTACTGAATCTCCTGCGGCTGCAGCGTCGTCTGGACGGAGCTACGTCTCCAGCCCCGGCCCCACTTGTCCACGGCCTGAAGGTTCGCCGTAGGATTGGGTCCCAGGGTGAAAGCGTTGGGGTTCCATAGCACTTGAGCGATCATCGAAGCGCCCTTGATGCCTCTGGCGACCGCTCCGCTCTCCGGCGCAAATCCCGTCGCGTTCGGATCGACCGAGGTGATGTCGATGCAGGGCAGCCCAATGGCGTCTTTGACGACGGGGTACTCGATCGAGAAGTCCTGACCTTCCATCGTGGCCGTTTGTGCGTCGTTGGCTCGGATGTAAGAGAGCTTGTCGATCGTGATCTTCTGGTGCAGGTCGCTCCTCGGGAAGTAGATGCGCGTGCCGTTCGGCGGAACGTAGGCCTGCCCCTGTGCGGGAGGGTTCGTGCTCGTCAGCGTGTAAACGTTGGCGGCCTTGAGCACGTTGACCGACCACTCGTTCCGGCCCAGATACAGGGCCCTGACCGAACGGCTGCTCAGGTCGACCTGGGTGGCAGTGGTGGCGCCCGGCAGGAGAATGTAGCCTGCCAGACCCGCGCCGCCGTTGGCTCCGTTGATCGTCACCAGACCTTTGTTCTTGTCGACGGTGACTAGCGCCTGGCCCGAGCTCGGATCGACTTCGCACACAAGGCCGCCCGTTTGCATATCGACCAAGACGAAGTTGTCGGGGCCGTTCTGTTGGCTTGGCCAAGCGGGGTCACCCGAGAGCTCGAACTGCGGAATGCCGCCGTTCGGCCGGCCGTCCGGTCCGGTTTGGCCTCCCACCTTGATGCTCTGGAGGGCCAGCTGGAACTGAGCGTAGTTGGCGCCGTTCAGCCCCGCCTGCGTGTCGAGGCGGAACTCTTGCTTGATGATTCGCCAGTCAGACACGTCGTAGTTGACCCTGGCCTCCAACGGCTCCCGAGGTCCGCCGGCCGTCTCGATGAACGTGGAGTAGCCGGCCGGGCTGAACAGAAGAACGCCGACGTTGGCATCCAGAACCTCAAACTCGAGCGGGTCGTTGTCGAACGAGTCGCCGGCAGCCAGCTGCCGGTATTGGGGCGCCACCTGAATGGAGTCGTATTCGACGCTGCTCATAGAGCCGGTTCCCAGCAGGTTGTAAGCGGCAAGAATCTGGGAGATAGGCACCTGAATGAGCGGCGGCGTACCATTGAGACCGCTGGCAGTCGTGGCAGGGACCGTGACGCTCAGGTCGGGGTAATCCTGCCGGGCGAAGTTCACGCCGGTCCCGACGTAAGCCGAAAGCCGAATGTGGTAGCTCCTGTCGAACTGGCTGTTCGTCGGCAACACGAGAGCATTGGCCACGTAAGGAGTCGGGGCCGTGGCGCCTGTGACGAAGTACTGATAGGGGACGACGTTGGCGGCGAACTGACCTGCGGAATCCAGGAGGCCGGCCGAGATCGAGTTTCCATTGACGACCACGCTCTGGGTACCCGCGGATTCCATGTTCTGCGGGAGGGTGGAGTCCTTGCTCAGGTCGTTCGCATAGGCGATGATCGGCGACTTGGGATCGGGCGGACCGAAGTTGAGCAGCTGAAGGCCGCCGTACATGTTGCCCACCGTGCGCGGGGACGGCACTCGTTTGCCCTCTCCGATGATCTCCCGGAAGCTGTTGGAGCCCGTGAAGTGAAGCCAGTCTCCAATCGCCGTGCCACCCGCCGAGAGCGTTCCGTCCGGCGCCAAGGCGTCCCCTTGGGGGCCCAGATCGAAAGGATCGCGCCCCGGGTCGGCCACGGCGACGCCGTTCTGATAGTGGATCGCCAGGATCTGGTCGGGAATCTGGTCGCTGTGATAGCGCTCGCGCTCAAGCTCGTCGTTGGCCAAGTTGGAAGCGACGCTGTTGTTGCGCGTGACGATCAGGAGCTGCAGGCCCTTGGGGAAGATCTGCACGACGGCCAAGATGCCAACCAAGAAGATCACGATGACGACGAGCAGCTCGATCAGGGTCGTGCCCTTCACGAGTGCCCGGCGTCCCGGTTGCTTCTCCCAATCTTTGCCAAGGCGCAAAAACTTCATTTCAAGCAAAGTCTCCAAAATCCCATCTCAGCTTCGGCGAGCCTCTTAAGGCGTGACTTCCCAAGCCTTTGCGGCCACCGTGAGAGAGTCGTAAGGTCTGGCTGCGCCGCCGAGGAACAGAACGATGTCCTGCTTCTGATGCAGCGGATTGCCGCTGCCGTCATAGTCTCGGAACCAGGTGTTCCATGTCACCACGGTCGTTTCGGGCGGATCGGAATATCCCAACTGGCCCGGATAGTCACCAGGGCTGCCGGGGGCGTCCGGCGGATCGCATTGCGAGGGAACCGTGTAGAAGCTCCAGAAGGGCGCGTAGTGGATCTCATCCCGCGTCCCGCCGCCAGGCACCGAAATCGTCGCCACGTCGTACCCGCTGATGTTGTAGTAGTAAGCGGGCTCCATGGTCAGCGTGTTGGAGTTCGGGTCCAATGCGCAGTAGCCCACATGCGTGGTGGGGCCGAACCTCTGGTAAGGACCATCCGTGCCGATGTTGCCGTTCGGCCAAACCGGATTCACAAACTCCTTGTTGATGTCGCCCATCCCACGGTCCATCGCCGGCTGAAAGACGCTCAGCGAGTTGACGCGTTTGGGATAGAGGGCGCCCTGCACCAGATTCGCGGGAATCATATCCGCAGCCGTCGGGTTGTACGGATCGCCACTGTAGACGCCGACATAACCCAACAAGGCCGGAGGATATCCGCCCTGGTCTGTCCTATAGAGCTGCAGCGCCGTCCGCAGCTGGTTCATGTTCGACATGTCCGAACTGCGATATGCACTTTTCTTCGCCTGCGCGTAGACCGGGAGGATAATGGCAGCCAAGATCCCGATGATCGCGATGACGACGAGCAACTCTATAAGAGTGAAGCCCTTTCTAGCGAGGTTCATTCAGATTCCGCCCCGCTCTCCCCGGAAAATAGACGGCGATATTCTCAAACTTGTTCCTCCCGATCCGCGTAAAGTGCGGCTTTCTCCAAACACTGGAATCCAACGGTAAATCTATCCCATCGTGCCCCTTCAGTAAAAGTACCGTTGCCATTTCCTCTTAAAAATGAACTGGACTGCACCTTTCCAGGACCTGCGCCGGTAGCGTTGTCCCAGTAATTCAGCATCGCTTTTTGGATTGATCCGCCAAAAAGCATGCAGGCCAAAGCTCCTGCAGCCAGGTAGGGACCGAACGGGATGGCGGTGGCGGAGGGCTCCCAGTCGTCCTCCACCTCCTCGGATGTGTATTCCGGCGGCAGGACCCTCTTCAACAGCTTGTCGAGAGGTCTGATAACCAGAGCCAGGGCATCCAAGCATAGCAAGTACCACAGGCCGTTAAACAGGACGATCCAGACGGGCGTTGGGCCTATATCGGCTTCAGGCTGTTGCCGCTCACCCTCCGCTCCGGCCTTCTTCGCCTGCCGGGCTGCCACGAGGATTCCGGCGATGCCGCCGACGATGCCCAGCACGACGGCGATCCCTACGTTTGCCAGAAGAAGCATGGGGCCGAGCAGCGCCCCGACACCGCGCATCATTTTGATGTCGCCATCCCCCATCGCATCTTTTCCGAACAGCAGCCGTCCAAGGAGCTGGATCCCCCAGATGAGGCCCCATCCCAATAACGCTCCTTCCAGCGCGGGAACGAGGGTGATGGCTCCGGACGCCGGCTTCGTGAGGGCGGCGAGGGCCACGGCGACCACCAAGAGAAAGGCGTTCAGCTCGTCGGGGATGATGTAGAGCTCCGCGTCGATGAAGATGATCGCCACCAGGGCGCACCCGGCCATCGCATAGAAGCCCGCCTTCAGAATGTCGGGCTCCGGTCTGCCCGCCACGAACTGCCACCAGATCCCCGCGAAGACCAGTCCGGTGATCACCTCGACCACCAGATACCGCGCGGACACCGGCTCCTTGCAGTACCGGCACTTCCCTCCCGTGCTAAGCCAACTGAGGATCGGCATCAGGTCGATCCATTCCAGCGAGTGCTTGCACTTGGGGCAGAAGCTCCGCTTCGGCTCGCTAAAGGACACGCCCTGGCGCGGAAGCCGGTAGATCACCATGTTCAAGAAGCTGCCGAAAAAGGCGCCAATGATAAAGCCGAAAAGGACGGTCCATTGGGGAAAGAGCGGGGCGTTCATCCTTTTCTAAGTGCGCAAACACTATAGCGCGTGACCAGCTTTTCGGTTCATACCCTGTCCCGTGCACGCTGTCCACTTAATATAATTGCCGGTATGCATCGAAGACTGGCGTGGTTTCTCATTCCGTTCGCTCTGGGACTCACCCTTTTCCTGGCTCCAAGCCCGGCGCAAGCCTCTGGGTTCGTTCTTCAAGCTCAGCAAAAGCCGCCCTTTGAGGATGAGATCGAGAGGTTCGAGGCCGAAGACGCGAGAGTGAAGCCGCCGCTCCACCCGGTCGTCTTCGTGGGCAGCTCCAGTATCCGGCGGTGGTCGACGCTTTCTTCGGACTTTCCCCACCCCACCTCGCTGAACCGAGGCTTTGGCGGATCGGAGATCAGCGACTCGGTGCGCTATGCCAAACGCATCGTCACGAAGTACCAGCCCAAGATGATCGTCTTCTTTGCGGGGACGAACGACCTCGAATCTGGGAAATCCGTTCAAACGGTCTTTGACGATTTCCGGCAGTTTGTGAAGGTGGTTCGGGAAGACTGTCCCAGCACGCCGATCATCTACATTTCAATCACGCCGGCGCCATCCCGTTGGAAGAACTTGGACAAGGTGGAGGAAACCAATCGCCTCATCAAGGACTACTGCCGAAGCAACGCGCATCTGCGGTACCTCGATGTGTTCAAATCGTTTCTTACCAAGGATGGCGGGCCACGGCCGGAGCTGTTCGTCTCCGACCAACTTCACTTGAAGCCCGCCGGCTACGCCATTTGGGTCAGAGCCCTTGGGCCGCTCCTTCCGAAGGACTAAGCCTCCACAGTCTCGAAAACCACGTTATCGCGGTTGCGATGGATCATGGTCGACTCCTCCGGAGTCACCATCTCAAGGAATGGCCGTGATTCGTCGATGCCCGCAGTGACCCACCCCTCGGCAATGAGCGACTCCAACGCCTCCAACACAAAGAGACGGGCCGCTGCCGGGTCGAATCCGCGGCGATGGGAGGTGATCATCGTCACGCACCGGTTCACCATACGCATGCCGTCCGACTGTTCCTGCAGGGCCGCAAAGACAAAGCTGTACACATTGGCCAGGGGCAACACCTTATGGTTGCGGCGGTAGCAATCCACTTGGCGAATGCGGCCAGGCTGCCAAAACGCGAATAGCTCCTTGGAGGCGCCCTCCAGGTTAAGCCGAAACACGTTGGTTCGATTGATCACCCAGTCGGCCGCTTCCCCGCTGAAAAACTGGCCGATGTACTTGATCGCCCCGACGCGGAACGTGCTCGACCTGGGAACGCCCGGGTCTTCGAGGGCGAACCCTCCGGTTGCCAGCCACCGAAAGGCGTCGTCCGCGCCCAAGTCCAAGCCCGCCGTCTTGGCGATCTCGCTGCAGAGCTCTCGAAGGTCCGTGAAGCGCCCGTTGGCCGTGTACCAGTAGTCCGCAAACCGGATGTGGTGCCGGATCTGGCTCCGCTGCGTTTTTTCGTACTCGTCTCTGATCCATTTCGGATCGAGGCTGCCCTTGTCGAGCTCGAGAATACATGTCGCGACCTTTGAGCTTCCGGTCTGAGCCAGCGTCAGCCCGGCGGATAGGATCGGATCCGCGAAGCCGCAGGTGTCACCGGCAAGAATCCAGTTCTCTCCAGTCAATCTGTCCGCGATAAAGCTCCAGTCGCGTGTGCCGTGCAGCTTGCCCTCGCGTTTGGCGTTCCGAAGCAGTCCTGAAATGAAGGGACTCTCCGCGATCGCTGCAGCGTACAGCTCCTCCGTCGATTTGCCGGACGCCTTGTAGTATTTGGCGGGCACCACCAGCCCAACCGAGGTTCTGGTTTCCGTGATCGGAATGAACCAGATCCAGCCCCAACCGATGCTGATCACCTGGATTCGGGTGCCGCCGTTCCCAAGCGTGACCGCCCAGTCGGCGTCTTGCCAATACTCGTAAAGAGCGATGTTTTGAAGCGCAGTCGGATTCTCGATGGGAATCTCCATCGTCTTTCGCAGAATCCCGGCGTTGCCCGAAGCATCGACATAGTGGCGAGCCCTGACCGTTTGGCCGTCGGAGGCCTCGATGCTTGTGACCCGGTCGTCCGAACGGTTGACCTTGGCGATCCGCGTCGCTTCGTACACCTCGCACCCGAGCGAAGCGGCATGATCCAGCAGAACCTTGTCGTAGATACTTCGGTCGACCTGAAAGGCCGTCTCGGCTCGCTGGCCGACGAACTTGGCCGGTCTGGGCTGATCGACGAAACGCTCACCGGGAATGAACTCCAGGTCCCAGAGGTCGGCGTGCCGTCCCCAAACGTAGGTGCCGCCGATCTTGATCGGGAAATTGGCCGCCTCGACCTTGTCCCAAACACCCATTTCAACCAGGACGTTCATGAGGGCGGGCAGCTGGCTTTCGCCGACGTGGTCTCGCGGAAACTGTTCAGCCTCAAAGATCGAGACCTTGAGAGCAGGATTGTATTTCTTAAGGAGGGAACCCACCGTGCTTCCGGCAGGGCCGCCCCCTATGATGGCGACGTCGCAATTCATGTGGCAAATACGAACAAGTCGCAAGGCCTCACGCGCCAGAAAGGAACGGCAGCCATTGCGTAACGTAAGCCATTATAAGCGCTCGCAGCTAAGTTGCGGTCTTGAACTCACGGGAAGGGCTCCCAAATTCACCCCTTCAAAAGCAAAAGGAGCCGCTTTCGCGGCTCCTCTCTCTGCTTCTCTAGTTCCCTACTTGCCTTGCGCACGGAGGGACGGTATGTCGATGATCACGTTCTCCTTGTCGTAGGATCGTGTGCTCTCGACGTAGTTGGGAGTCTTGCGGATCGGAATCTGGTCCTGATACTTCCCTGCGCGCAGGATCTCGTCTCGAGAGAGCGTGCACTTCCAGTAGATGACCCTTTGTCCCGGTCTGACGTCCGTGTTGAGGAAGTGCTTGTCCGTCATACCTTCGCCGTTCCAAGAGAACTTGTCTTGAATATGAGGCGGTGCGCTTCGCGGATTGTAGTAGAACTCCAGGTCATACTCCGGCGACTTGAAGGGATACATGGTCGGGTCGCGACTCATATCCACCTTGTGGTTGAACCGGCGGTTCTTCACAAAGAGCTGATCCTGCATGAACGTCTCTTCCTTGGGCGGATCGAGGTTCACGTCGTTCGAGAAATCCCAGTCCATTCCGGCAGGCTCGCCATGAGGAAAGTTCGAATCCTTGAGAGTCACGCGGATACGCGTGCCGACGGGAAGAACATTCCAAGTTCCTTCGAATTGAAGCTTGCGCGCCGCAACGACGGTGGCTTTCACGCTGAATCCGACATCGAAGGGCGGATCGACGTCGTAGCCGTTCAGAGGCTTCTTCTCTTGCTCGGCCATCCAACCACGCTGAACCAGTCGCACAAGGGTTGTGTCGATGTTGTTTTCAAGGGTGTCCCGGTTCTGTTTGGTTCCGAAACTGTCCTCCTGCTTCATCCTCTCCAGGGCGTCTTTATAGAGCCTCATGTAGGTGTTCAAACCCTCGTCGGGCTTCCCATCGCGCTGATACGCCATGGCCAGCAAGTTCTTTCGGGCCGGCAGCATATCGGGGCGCTTCTGGGCTTCGGTGAACCACTTGACAGCCTGATCGTAGTCGTCGTCGATCTTGTGGTACCAGAGCCAGCCCGTTTCAAAGAACAGCTCGTAAGTGTTGGGGTTTTGCCGACAGCCTTCCTTTCCAAGCGCAAGCGCGGAAGGGATATAGCGGCGGTCGGAGCGTTGCTCCTCGTCCGTGAAGTTGTAGCCGATGTGCCACATTCCGGTCGCGAAGACGTCGATCTCGTGCGGGTCAAGAAGCGTCACCAGCCGAATGATCGGGAGGATCGCGTCATAGTTGCCCGTATCGAAGAACGCGTCCGCTCTTACCCACAGGATTCCGGCGATCATCTCGCGGAAGCCGGCGAGAGCAAAGAGGAACTGATCCGGGCTCAAGCCACCGCTCGAGGAAAGGCTGTTCTTCGAGGCGTAGTTCGTCTTCCAGGCATTGAACAGGTACCCGCCTTGGAGAGCGGCCTGTCCTACGAAGAAGACCGCCAAAAGCGTCAGCAGGACACCCGGTTTTCTGCGATCTGTGCTCATGCTTAGACCTCTCTACGATCGAAGACCAGAATTCCCAGCACGAGCAACACAACGATGTAGAAGATGCCGTATCCCGCTGCGCTCAGGTAGTACAGCTTCTCGTTCTGAATCGTCTGGCCGGGGTTGATGATCGGGTTTTGAACGTTGTAGTTGGCAAAGTTCGGGAGGATCATGTTCACGAACGTGGCCAGCCCCTTCGCTACCGGCGAGGTGCTCTGGTTCTCTTGAAGCGTCTGGAAGAACGGATTGAAGAGCGAGCCAAGCAGATACACGCCGCCGCTTAGAAAGAAGTTCACGAGCGGGGACACGAACGTCGAGAAGAAGATCGCCACGGCCGCCAGCAGGCTCATCTGGATGAAGTACATCACCGGAGCCTTCAGAAGATCGGCGAACACGGATACGTCGCGAACTCCTTGCTGAAGCCAGAACGTGATCACCATCACCAAGCCCATGAGCGCCATCATGAGGGCCAAGGCCGCGATAGCTCCCAGGTACTTGCCGACAAGGAACTGCCAGCGCTGAACCGGCTTGGACAAGATCGTGTAGATCGTCCTGCGCTCCACCTCGTTCGGCAGCATGTAGACCGTGAGAACGATCGCGATGACCGCACTGGTGAGCTGGATGATTCCGAGCATCATTCCGCGCAAAACGGTCGTTTCAGACCTTGCGGAGAGGGTGCCGAGACCCGGTGCGATGAACAGAACGAGAAGACCGACGAGAAGGATGATGAGAAGCACCTTGCGGCGGATGGCTTCGCCAACGGTGGTGCCCGCGATAGCTACGATTGCTTTCACTTGGTGTCTCCCCCGGTGCTCCGAGGACGATTGGTGACCGTCTCAACGAACAGGTCTTCCAGACGCTTCCTTCGCGGAACGACGCTCAAGACCCTTCCCTTCGAGCCTCGAACGGAGTCGATCACCGCGTTCGGATCGGCCTCCTCCGGCATGTCCAAGAGGATGCCGATGGGCAGCGACCGGACGTTGGAATCGTTGATCTTCATGTCACGAAGGAACTGCTCGTTCACGCCATCCACCGTGATCTCGATCCGTCCTCCCTTCAACAGCTCGGTGAGCTTGCCCTGCTGCTCGATGACGCCCCTATTGATGATTGCTACGCGGTCGCAGATGAGCTCGACCTCGCTCAGCTCGTGGCTGGAGATGAATACGGTGCGTCCCTCGTCGCGAAAACCGAGAATCAGGTCTCGAATCTCGCGGTGGGCGATGGGGTCCAAGCCTCCGGTGGGCTCGTCCAGGAACAACAGCTTCGGATCGTTGATCAGGCTCTGCGCCAGACCGATTCTCTGCTGCATACCCTTCGAGTACTGCGAGATCGTCTTGGTCACGTCTCTGTGCAGGTTGACCTTCTCGAGAAGGCTGCTGAACTTGGCCCTGTCGTTAATACCGAATAGAGACCCATAGAACCTCAGGATCTCCGGGCCCGTCATATGCTCGTAGTAGTAGGGTCGTTCGGGCAAATAACTGATCTGCCGGTGCACATCCATATCGCCGATCTCCTTGCCGAGGACGTAGCCCTCGCCCGAAGTCGGGTAGATGATGCCGAGCAGCATCTTAATCGTGGTGGTCTTACCTGCGCCGTTGGGGCCAAGAAAACCAAATATCTCTCCTTCCTCCACATGGAGGTCGAGATGATCGACGACGTTGATCGTGCCTACGACGCGTGAACGATAGCTTTTAGTTAGCTGCTTGGTTTCAATGGCGGCGGCCAAAGGCTGCGCACCTCCCTCAAATTAGAGTTTGCGATTATACCTGCGAGGTGCAAGAAGCGGGCCAAAACGGCAAGACCGGTCGGCTTAGGCAACGTTGCCCATGCAAGCTAAAAGACAATGTCATAAAAAGTTCGGACCGGGCCACTGGATTGCTGCAACAAACGCAATAAGATTCGTCGCCGCCTTTTTTGTCAACCCGTATATAATGTCAACAGCATCCAAGAATCCAGAGTTCTCGAATTCGCGAGTTTTCGTGGATATGTGAAGAACGAGGTCTTGGTGGAAGCCTTGCGGGAACGTGCTTTGCTCTCCTTTCAGCGTTCCCGCACTTTTTATTTTTCAGGCTTCGTTTTAAAAGTTTGTTAAGTTGGCTTGTTCTGCCGCTTTTGGGCGGCGGGAGGCTTCTATTAGCGCGGCGGCACGGCGAACACAAGGGTTCACGGCTTGCCTGTTATTGCCGCGTGCCGCTTGTTCTTGGAGCCCCCACGAACCGCCGCATCCGCCGCAGCGAAGAGCCCTAAGCTCCTCGTACCGCCTGGACGAAGTCCCGCATCTTGATCTCGTCCTTGACGCCGGGCTTCTCCTCGACTCCGCTGCTCACGTCGACTGCGTAGGGACGGACGGTCTGAACCGCCTCCGCCACATTGTCTGGGGTCAGACCGCCGGCGAGCATCACCGGGAGATTCGATGAGCGCACGATCTCAGCGGCGACTTCCCACTCGACTATTTTGCCCGTGCCCCCGTAGCGGTTCTCGGAGTACGAGTCGATCAATACCATGGAGGCGCTGATGACCGTTTGCATCACGTCGGCCGCCTTCTGTCCGGCGCGAAGGCGCACCACATGGATCCGCTTCGGGGAAGGCTCGGGAAACACGTCCCACTCGACGCCCTGGATGATGTCGAACAAGCCCCGCGCCACGGGCCGGTCGACTCGCCCGAAGACGGCCACCTTGACTGGAAAGGGAGGCAGGACGCTCAGCCACGGAAGCTCGCCGTCTCCCACGAAGCGAGGGCTCTTTCTTTCAAAGACGAAGCCAAGCGCGTCGGCGCCTGCGTCGATCGCCGCCTCCGCATCGGCCGCATTCGTCAGCCCGCAGATCTTGACGCGCGTGCTGCTTACCAACCCATCACCTCTTTCACCTTGGAGCCGATGTCGGGTGCGGCGCAGAAGGTCGTGCCGATGAGCACCGCTCGAGCGCCGGCCGCCTGCATGCGCTGTAGGTCGTCGTGCGTCTTGAGCGCGCTCTCCGCCACCGCCGTCACGGATTTGAGCAACGGCAGAACGCGCTCGCCAGTAGCGAGATCCGTCTTAAAGTCGCTGAGGGACCGGTTATTGACACCCACGAGATTCGCTCCCATTGAAAGGGCACGTTCGGCCTCAGCCTCGCTGTGCACCTCGACCAGAGCGTCCATTCCCAAAGCCCAGGAAAGCTCCATGAGATCCTTTGCCTTGGCGGTCTCCAAGGCGGCCAATATCAGGAGGATCGCATCGGCGCCCATTCCGCGAGACTCGTAGATTTGATAGGGATCGTCGAGGAAATCCTTTCGAAGACAGGGAAGGCTCGAGGAAGCGCGGGCCTGCACAAGGTTGTTGGGCGAGCCCTGAAAGAAGTCGACGTCGGTCAGAACGCTCAACGCGTTTGCGCCAGCTACCTCGTAGATGTTGGCGATCTCGCCTGGATCGAAGTCGTCTCGAATCAGACCCGCACTGGGGCTTGCTTTCTTGATCTCGGCGATGAGAGCGAGCGGCTTGACCGCGGTCTCAAGCGCCTTCAGAAACCCGCGGGGGGGCGGCGCGGACGCGGCGGCTTCTCGGACCATCGCCAAAGGCTGCTCCCTCTTTGCAGCCTGGACCTCCTCTCGCTTCCTCTCAAAAATCGCCGTCAGCTTGTTCAATTGCCCTTGCCAACCTCCACGAGCTGCTCCAGCTTCTTGCGCGCGGCCCCAGATGCGATCGCTTGCCTTGCCCGTTGGGCGGCGGCGGGGAGCTGATCTTCCAGACCGCCAAGAACGATCGCAACGGCTGCGCTGGGAAGCAGGGCGCGAGCTCTCGGCGACTCGGCGTCCGAAACGGATTCCTGCAATATTGCCACATTGTCGGCGAGCGTCTCGCCGCAGTCGATGGCGCAGGCTTCGAGAGGATCGAGCCCGAAGTCTTCCGGCCGGAGCGTTTCCGTGCTGACCCGGCCCTCCCAAACCCTCACGACCTGCGTGGCGCCGCAGGGAGATATCTCGTCAAGGCCTTCGTCGGAGTGGACCAGGAGCGCGCGTTCCGTTCCCAGCTCCCTCAAAGCCTCTCCCATGCTTCGCATCAGCCCGGGCTCGTAGACGCCGATCAGCTGCCTGCTCGCCGAAGCGGGATTGGCCAGCGGGCCGAGCTGGTTGAACACGGTCCTCAATCCCAGCTCGCTTCTCGCCTTGGCAACATGCTTCATGGCCGGATGATGCGCCGGGGCGAAGAGAAAGACGATCCCGAGGGCCTCCAGATTGTGAAGAAGCGTCTCGGGGTCGCCGCCGATCTGGACCCCCAGTGCCTCCAACACATCGGCGCTTCCCTTGCCGGTCATCGACCGGTTCCCGTGCTTGGCAACTCGGACTCCGGCCGCGGCGGCCACGATCGCTGCGCCGGTGCTGATATTGAAGGTGGGCCTGCCTCCGCCCGTACCGCATGTGTCGACCAGATCGTCGAAGTTGTGGCCGATCATGGTCGCCTTGTCTCGCATCACCTTTGCGAAGGCTGCCAGTTCGCGCGTCGTCACGCCCTTGGCACGCAGAGCCAATAGGACGCCCCCGATTTGCGCGTCGGTGGCGCTGCCGCTCATCAAGAAGTGCATCAGGTCGGCAGCCTGTTCCGGGGTCAGATCCTTCCGTTCGATGAGCGGCTGGACGAGCTCTGCGTAAGACATTCCTTTAAAGGGTACCGGGCCTTGTTGCCGACAATTGCATTTGGTGGCTGCCCAGACTTCTACTCCGCAAGCGAGCCGAATGCGGTGGCTCGACGCGATCCGCGGCATCGCGGCGACCGTCGTGATCGTCCAGCACTCTTTGGAGCTGGTCTGGCCAGCGTTCGAGCGGTTCAGCGGTACCGTTTTCAGCTTCGGGATTTTCGGCGTGACCGTGTTTCTCATCGTCAGCGGGTACGTGATTCCAGCCAGCTTGGAGCGCCATCACTCGCTTCGCGACTTCTGGATCGCTCGCTTCTTTCGCCTCTATCCGATGTATTGGGTAAGCCTTGCGGCGGCGGTGTTTTTGAGCGTCGCGGGGGTTTCGGGAGTCCACTACTCCTCGAAGCAGATCCTGTTGAACGTGACGATGCTCCAGGATTTTCTTCGAACACCGGACGTGCTGGGCATCTACTGGACGTTGGCCATCGAGATGAGCCTCTACGCGCTTTATTCGGTCCTTTCGGCGATGAGGAAGTTGGACCGAACCTTGCTTACGGCTTGGGCCGGACTGTGCATCTTGGCCCTCGGTGGGGTCTTATTGCCGCTCACTTTGCATCGGCGCTTTGCTCCGGGAGTCGAGCTGCTTTACGTAAGCGCCTTCTTCGGCGCAGTCCTCTATAAGCTGGACAAGGCCAAGATTTCGGCCGACGCGGTGAAGCTGCTTTTTGTGGTGGGAGCCGCTGTTACCGTTTTGCTTTCCATGGTCTCTTTCTCGTTCGTTCCGCAGGAACCAGGGAAGGCCGTTACTCCGCTCTCGGTCGTGCTGACCACCTTCGCGGCCTACGCGTCCTTCTTTGCGGTTCGGGCGTTCAAGAACAGCGACGCAGTGCCGGACTGGATCGCCTGGATCGGCCGGATCAGTTACTCGACCTACCTGCTGCACCCTCTGGCCCTACTCGTGTTCGATGGGCGTGTTCCGGCTTGGGCGTTTCCCGTTTTGGTGTTGGCTGCGGCGATCGGCGTGTCCGGGTTGACCTTCAGGTTCATCGAGACACCGATGAACGATCTCGGGAAACGATTGCAGCAAAACAAAGGTAAGACGACGGCGTCCGCTGACGGCCAAGAGGCTGTTCGTCCTGAAAGAGCCGCATAGCCGAAAAATCCGTGCCTAACGGAAGTAGATCCCCGCAGGCAATTTCACAAGAAACGCTTCGTCGAGCGTCGGAATACCGACCATGGTCCAAAGCGTGTACAACGCATCCTTACGGTTACGGCCTATCATCCAAGTCCTTTGCCGGACCCACTTTCGAACAACCTGCGTGTCCTCACGAGCTTCATCAAAACGTTTGACTATATGCTCTTCGAGCAGCGAGGACCGTATGAAGTTGCGGATAAGCGTATCCGACATAAACTCTGTAGCGTAAAGGAGGTTTCGGACGATCCTGTGAAATGCCAAGAACTCAGGCTTTTTCCACAGATCCTCCAACAGCAGTAGAGTTGCCTCAATTCGAGTGCTGTTTCGCGCGACAACCTCCTCCTCGGGCAATCCTAACGCGACAAAGTCTTCGATAAACGTAAGGTGGTCCAAGGCGTTCAAGAACGATCGATACTTCGCGCCTATAAAGGCAGGGCTTCCGCCCGCCGACTGCACCCGGACCCCTCCCGTGAACCACATGGGGAACCCAGATGTATACAGCTTTAGGTGAAGCAACTCATGGCACAAATCGCAATGGACACGCCGCGTTCCAGTCTTCAAAAAGACCTTCGCAAGTGCTTCACTGTCAGTTCCAACGTTTACTTCGTAATGACTAAATTCAGCTTTGGAAGCTGCAATGAACTCAAGCTGTCTTCCCCAAAACCGCGCCTGCTCATCGTAAAGGTCTATTACCCGCGGCGAACAAGCAAGTAATCGGAGGATCTCCTCCTTCGACACGGCGGGAGTTCGACGAGTAACAGCCTTTCCGTTCCGTTTAGACTTGCCCGCACTAGCCTTGTAAGACCGCATTCGAGGCGCCGGCGACTTGTGAATAACTTGAAGTTGAGGTTCAGGAAGATTACGGGGGTCGCGATCTGACCAGTCGTAGGTTGGATCGGGCTGCTGCTTTGCCTTCACATGTACTGCGCTCATGAGGGCATTGCGCAGGTAGTCCGAGTCGCTTCGACCTGCCATCGCCGATCGGGGAACCGGTGTTCCAGCAAAGGAAGGAGAAAAACCGACGACCTCTTCGCCACTGTAAAAGTCTCTGCCCGGTGACCGCGTATTCGGCATATCGATTCAGCCTTCTCCTTCAACTATTCCGACTTCACTACTTCCGACCTCTTCGAGATCCCGTTCTCATTGAAAGCCTCAATTTGGAAGTAGTAGGGCCTATTCGCTTCCAACGCGCTTAGGTAGTACTCGTTGACTCCATAGAGCATTACACTGCCGTAGAGCTTGTCGGGGGCGACTCCGAAGTAGATCACATAGCCAGTCGCGTCGTCGTCGGCTTGCCACTTGAGCCAGGTACTTCGCCTCTCCGAATCTCCTCTTAGAGAAATGAAGTTCTTCACGGGAGGAGGGGCGGAACCTTGGCCTTTGCCGAAAACTCGGAAGCCGGAGAGCGCGAACTTGCCGCAAGGCATGTGGAGGTTCTCCATCTTGAGGAATCTCGCTTTCGCGGGCTTCTCCAGCTCGACGTAGTCGTGGGGCACGTCCTTATTGTTCTTACTCTTGTCGACTAACAGGCTCCAATTGCGGCCATCCGATGAAGAGTAGATGCGATACCGGTGATATTGCCCCATCGGCTTGCCGAGGACCGTGGCGTCCTGGTCGGCATAGTTGATCTGGATCGCGCGGACCGTCGACTCATCGCCGAGGTCCGTTTGGAACCACTCACCCGAGTTACCGGTTTTGGCGCTCCAGTAACTTTTGATGTTCTCGTCTACCGCGAAGTTGGCAGAGTAGCCGCCTAGCGTCGAGGAGACCTGCACCGGTTTGTTGTAGTTGAGAAGCATCCATCCGGCGAAGTGGCTCTGCGAAGGATCTTCGGGGCCGGTCGGCAAGGTAGTCGGGTAGTCGCCATAAGCCATCTCGCAGTGCAGGATGCCCTCCTTATCGAATGAGGCCGGCCAGATTCCGATTCGCCGTTCGAAGTTGTTCTTGACAGCGATCACGATGGTTGAGACGTGCCACCAGTTGCCGTACTTGTCCTGGTAGGTCGCCCCATGTCCGGCGCCCCGCGCGAAGCCTCCGGGACGGAATGAGAAGGGGTTGTACTCCTGATAGGTGAACGGCCCCAAAGGGTTCGTTCCAACGTAAACGCCGTCACCATAGCCGCTGAACTCGGTCCCCGGCGCGCCATATTGCAGGTAGTACTTGCCGCCGTGCTTGGTCATCCAAGAACCTTCGATAAACGGCTTGAGGAAGGTGTTGTCGTGATACTCGCCAAACCGCTCCCATCCGTGGATCTGCGGATCCAGGTGGATCAGCTCTTTGTGCTCGCCGATCGGTTGAAGAGTCTTTCGGTCGATCTCCCATCCATAGATTGGATACTCGTTGCTCGAGCCGTGATAGAGGTAGAGGCGGCCATCGTCGTCCAAGAAGAACGCGGGGTCCCAGGCTCCGGCTTGAAACTTGTCGACCGCTTCCGTCCAATCGTCGGTCTTCGGGTTGGAGGTCACCCAGATCGGAAATTCCTTCGTGTAAGTCGAGCCGATAAGGTAAAGCTTGTCGTCCATGACCCAGGCCGCCGGTGCGCATAGGTCGTCGTACGACTGGACTCCCGGCTTCAGGAACAGTCTCGGCACGAAGATCCAGTGGAGCATATCGCTGCTCCACCAGTAGCCGTGTTGGTTGGTCGAGAAGAGATAGTAGTCGCCTCTGAAAAGAACGATGCATGGGTCGGCGGTAGCCCGATGCTTCCCCTGCTCGGCGAAGTTCGGAATGGGTGTGTATCCGTAGTCGATGTTGATCGGATTGCAGTAGGTTCTTTGCATGGGAGGAGCCGAGGAGAAAGCAAGAAGAGCAAGGGCACAAATGCTGGACCACACACTCTACATTATGAAACCGCACATCTACGAACCAGGAAATACTTAAATAACTGTTATTTGCACTGGTTATCTATTTTAGTATTTACACCCTGTAGGTTTTGCCGTATAGTGACATCCAAGCTAGGGCCCCGGAGGCTCTCGTCGTTCGAGCAATGCGCTCCCTGCCTGCCCTGAACCAAAATGCTGAGAAATCTGTGCGGCCTGTTGCTGCTTCTGACGTTGCTCTTCATGCCCACCGAAGCCGGAGCGCAGAGGCTGGCTTCAGCCTCGGTCACACCTTCGACTGTGATCGGGGGCAACAGCGTGATCGCCACCGTGAAGCTCACCTCGAATGCCCTTGTTGGCGGCTTCAACGTGACGGGCTCCTGTGCCCACTCGTTCGTTCATGTACCGCTGAACTTCACGGTTGCCCAAGGCTCCGACACAGCCTATGGCCAAGTCGACACCAGCCCCGTCTCTACCAAGACAACCGTAACGCTGGTATTCACAGACGGCCACTACACGGCAAAAGCCAGTCTAACGATTAACCCACCTACTCTGAGCGGCATATTCTTTAATCCTTCGACGGTCACGGGTGGTGAGAAAGCGACCGGTACGGTCTATTTAAACGGAGCAGCTCCTGCGGAGGGAATCAAGATCGCTCTTTCCAGCGATAAGAGCTTCGTTTCTGTTCCCTCAACGGTGACTCTCGGCGAGTTCGACACTTCAGCAACGTTTTCGATCAGCACGAAAGCCGTTTCGCCCGACCAGATGGCAGCCGTCACCGCGCGGGGGTCTGGAGTTCAAACCCAAGCCATCCTGACAGTCTTAGGCTCCTCGGTTCGACAACTCACGATTGCCACGAACCCAATCGTAGGAGGCCATTCCGACCGTGGAACGGTGACCTTGTCTGCTCCTGCTCCGGCTGGAGGAGTACCCGTCACCTTCTCGTCGGATGATCCGTCGATTAGCTTCCCATACCCCGTCACTGTCGCACATGGCAGTCTGTCGGCAACGTTCACCTTCCGAACGGCCCCGGTTGCAGCACAGATTCGCACTGCAATCACCGCCAACGGCGGAGGACATGGCTCGGGGAGTGGAATCACGATCTTGCCGCCTCCTCTTGCGACTCTCACCCTCGATCGCGACAACGTTCATGGCGGTCAGAGCGCCTTTGGGACTGTTACACTGGCCTCACCAGCGCCCGCCGGCGGCGAACTGGTCCAACTGGCCAGCAACTGCGTCGATGCGCATACGCCGGACTCGGTTACGGTCAAGGCAGGCAATCGTACAGCGAAGTTCACCGTGACGACCTCGCCCATTGCCGGATCGACTCAAGCATCGATTCAAGCTGCGGTGGATGGATCGCAGGTGACTGCTCCGCTTCGCCTCCTTTCGGCAAACGCCTGGCCCACTCTTGCCGGAGACAGCCTCAACTCGGGGCGAGGCCAAGGCCAAGGTTCCAACGGACTTCTCAGGTGGAAGTTCGATCTTCCTACGGACGCCGATGCGCAAGCGATCGTGGTGGACGCCAATGGCAACGTGTACGCCAGTTGCGACGACGACACGTTTTACTCCATCGACGGAGGGACGGGAGCCGAAAAGTGGTCGGTCAATTTCGCCGGCTCGGACAACGGATATCCGATGAGCGCCGCACTCGGCGTCGATGGGACTGTCTACGTGGGCTCCATGGCCAGCGACAACTTCTTTGCGCTCAATGGAGACGCATCAGTCAAGTGGTCGCTTCCCATGGCGAACTTTGCAAGTCCAGTCGTTGGTCCGGACGGAACCGTCTTCGGGAGCAACGGCGCGGTTGACGGCCCGACCGGCTTGCTGCTTTGGGACGTTCTCGAATTCGCGAGGGGATCGGCCGTTGGCCCGGACGGCACTCTCTACTGGGGGAACATCGATGGCCTATTCGCTCTCGACGGGAGGACGGGGACCATCGAATGGCGAACGTCTTTTCGGTTCAATCAATACGACAACGGACTGTGGGCTGCACCGGTCGTCGGGCCAGACGGAACGATCTACGTGGTGACCGGCAGCGATGCGAAGCTCTACGCCGTGGATCCCCAGGGCAACAAGAAATGGGGAACGAACGAACTTGGATTTCGAACTGCTCCCGCAGTTGGCCTCGACGGAACGATCTTCGCATGCGCCGACAAACTCTGTTGTATCGACCCTTCCAACGCCAATATTAAATGGACGCTCCTCGACGATCAGGGCCAACCAGTCACGGGTTTCTCCGCTTCGCCGGTCATCGGTGGAGACGGCACGGTCTACGCCGGATCGACCAATGGAAAATTCTATGCGATCAGCCCTCTGGATGGATCGATCAAGTGGACTTACGACTTCGGACTGCCGGTCTCGTCGCCGGCTGCAATCGGGCTGGATGGAACCCTTTACGTTCCAATGCCGCACGCCGTTTATGCGCTCGGCACGGCGGGCGGCTCCCCGCACCCTTAGCACGCGAACTCCTCGGTAAACTGGGGACATGCAGGGGCAGTACCTGGGAATCTTGGCACTGATCGCGCTGGCGGCTCTCATCGCGGGCGCTTTGAGCGTGGTGAGCTGGGTTCTGGGGCCGAAGAAGAACACGCCCTATAAGGGCGCTGCCTACGAATGCGGTGTGGGACCTGTGGGTGACGCGCACGAGCGGTTCCCGATCAAGTTCTATCTGGTCGCCATCGTCTTCATCCTTTTCGATATTGAGGTGGTGTTCCTCTGGAGCTGGATGACGGTGTTCAAGAGCTCGGACACCGATTTCATGGTGTTCAGCTTCGTCGAGTTTCTAGGCTATATGGCCACTTGGATCGTGGGCTATATGTATGCGATCAAGGTGGGAGCGATCGACTGGGACGAGACGACGGCGCTGGCGCCGGAGAAGCTTGGGCCCGAGACGAACGAGGTCCCTGGGGCGGCTGCTTAGATGCCGAACCCGATGGCAGGCGAGGAGCGGCTGGAAGTCGCGAAGCTCAAAGAGAAGTTGCCGGGCACGGTCCTCAAAGTCAAAGAGTATCGAGGCGACACTTTCGTCTGCGTCAAGCGGGAGAACCTGGTCGAGGCGATGACGCTGCTCCGAGACGATCCCGACCTTGAATACAAGTACTTCGTCGAATGCGTCGGCGTGGACTACAGCATCTGGGAGCATGAGCGAGACTTGGGCGGACGCTTCGAAGTTGTTTACAACCTGTTCAGCCTCAAGCACAACTCGCGGCTTTTCGTGAAGACGAGCGTCGACGACGGTCAGAAGATCCCCAGCATGATTCCCGTCTGGGCCGGCGCGGAGTATCCCCAGCGCGAGATCACCGACCTTTACGGAATCGTGTTCGAGGGCAACGAACCGCGGCCGGGCGAGAGGTTCCTGATGCCAGACGATTGGGTCGGCTTTCCGCTGCGGAAGGAATATCCGCTGGGCGGCGAGGATGTTCTCTTCGATCTCAAGCAGCGCGGGCCCGCGGTGGAGGACGTAATGATGCCGCACGCGGGCGAAAGCTTTGAGGGTAAAACAGGCTCAGAAGACGTGAGCGGACGCTAAGGGCCCGCAGATTTGCGGTGCACCCAGCAATTTTTACACCCGCAAATACGTCTGAATATACCTGCAACAGTGCTGTTAGCAGCCTGGGCCTCCGATGATTACCGTGGAGGTTCCCGTTGGTTCGCAAAGGCTTTACACTCATTGAACTGCTGGTGGTCATCGCCATTATCGCAATCTTGGCTGCCATTCTGTTCCCCGTCTTCTCTCAGGCAAAACTGGCCGCAAAGAAGGCGACGGCAATCAGCAATGTCAGGCAGCTGGTGACGGCAGCAGTCATGTACTCGGGCGACTCGGACGACGCAGCGCCGCTGGATTTCGTCGGCACGCTCGATTTTCCCTATACATGGCAGGATCTGGTCCAGCCATACACCCACAACTACGACATCTTCTTCGATCCGGTCAGCCCGTACCAGAATCACGACCACGTTAACGCGGTGGAGTACTGGATGTCCTATGGAGTCCTCCCCGAGGCGACGGCCGTGGCCGATGGGTCCTACCCCTACTTCCTTACCGCCCAGCGCCCCTGGTTCAACACGTACGCTCCTGCGAACGTGATGTACGACGGGATTGCCGGCGACGGAGTGGAGGACAGCGCTTGGAACGGCGGCAACTTCAACATGGCCCCCGGCGGAGTAGCCAGCAAAACCTTTACTTCGGTAGCGCGGCCCGCTGAGTACATCTACATGTTCACCTCGAACAACTTCGACGGTTTTCATGGGCTCTATGGGATGCAGACCGGCTTCGGATTCTGCGGCAGCTGGAACGGGTACGACAACTCGTTCTTCGGCTTCCAGCCGCGGCACTCGGGAGGCACGAACGTCTGTGATCCGAACACCAGACAGACCGACTACGGCGCGGGTATGGCCGTTGTCGCCTTCTCCGATAGTCATGCCAAGGCCATGAAGGCCGGCACCATTCTTGCGGTCGACCAGGCCGGCGGCTATCTCAAGTACTGGTGGCCCAACCAGTGAAGCGACTCCTCCTGGGCATCCTTGGATCCGCGCTCCTAGCAGGATGCGGGGCCGGGACCGCTCCAGGAGGACATCGTCCCGAGTCGGACCAATCGAGCATCACGGTCGGAAGGAGGCGCATTCCTTTGCCTGCCGAAACCTCCCGGGAAGAACCCGAAACCAATAGCCCTAGCTAAGCCGAGCCGCGCGGGGCCATCATTCTCTTGAGTGCCGGCTCGGTTCCTTCGGGCCGGCGCGACGCATGCAGAACCCTCTGAAATCAAGCAAGCGGCGCAGGCTTTGGGTCTACGTCCTTGCCGTCCTGCTGGCGGCCGGCCTTTGTGCGGCGCCCCTTGTCCGCCGCCGCCTACTCTTTCGAGAGATGGCCGCGTTGTACTTCAAGTCTCTCATCGGCGTCCATCTTACGGACGTTCACAGCTCGGACCCTCACGAGGTCCTCTTGGGGCTTGAGAACCGGCTCGGCTTCGTTCCGGTCATTCCCTCTCGAACACCTCCCGGCTACTCCCTCGTCGGGGGGCGCGTGGACGTATTCGAGACCCAACAAGCTTGCGTCTTCGTCTACAAGCGGGGCCGCGACTATGTGGAAGTTCTTGTTACTCCCTTTGACGTGGGCACGTCGGGCCCGCACTTTGCTTCTCGATTGAACTATCTGGGATGGTCGGCTGGATCGCTGCACTACTGGGCGATGACCTACAAGGCCCAGTACCTCGACAGTCTGGCTCGAGCGTTCCAGGAGTCGGGTCCACCGCTCAACCGCTAGGAACCAGCTCCAAGGCTTGGACACAAGCCTCATGCTTGTTGGTGCCCACGAAGTGGACGCGTATCATTCCATGCTCCGGCACAACGTCCTTCACTTCTTTGTCCACAGCCATGAAGATGCCGCCCGCCTCCTTCGAGATGCTGGTCGGAGGCATGATCTCCTTGCCATTGACAAACACTTGGTCGTCGTGCAGAACGCGGTCCCATTGGCCCTCGCGTTCCATCCAGGCGGTGAGAGGCGTATCGGCGAACTTGAGGCGCAGGTCGTATTTGCCGGGACCGACAGTCAGATTCACCCAGAACTCGGAACCGTGAGCGCCATACCGGTAGAGCTCTTCATCCTTGGTGTTTCCGATGTACATGGATCGTCTCTTGGTCCACATCGCCTTGTCGACTGTGTCCATCGAGAATCCGCTGCGAACGACCCACTCCGTTGCCGGAAGCCACGCGTGGCCCTGCGAATCGATGATGGGGTCTCTGCCCAGATAACCGAAAACCATTCTCTGAGCGCTGGTCGGGCCCTCGCCCACTCCGTCGCTCACGCTCCCGGCCGCATTGGAGAATTGGACGCCGTCGATGCGAACCACGGCTCCCTTGGAAATCGTGTTCTTGGCCCCTCGAACGACGATCTTCACCTCGTGGGGACCGTTGGACAGCCCCTTTTTGATGAAGATCGGCTGATTGCGGCGGCGTGTGGGATTCCAACACTCAACGACCGTCAGCTGCTTCTGCCCATCGATGAAGGCGTCTGCCCAACCGCCGTCCGCATCCACGGTGCCGAGTACGCGAACCTGATTGCCTGTAAACCGGTAGTCTGCGGAGGCTCCTTCGGTTGAGCTCTGGCGGCCGCCGTCGAAAGGCTGCCAATCGCCCTGGAAATCCAGCTTGTCAGCCCCGACCTGAACT
>DASZPA010000020.1:0-2231 GCA_035550555.1 Fimbriimonas sp. | reverse complement strand
ATGAAGTCGTGCGGTGGACCGGTCACAGCAAGCATGTCCGTCTATGAACAAGCCCAGGTGAACGACTGCTTGGCCAAAGACGAGGATTTCGTGAAGGCAAAGCAGGACTACGCAGCATTTACCAGTGCTGAGAAGCGATAGTACGGCATCGATCTCAGGGAGGCACTGCCTCTCACGTCAGGCTCCATAGTAACGGCTGCGGCAAGAGCCTGACAGGGCCGATCGAGTCGTTGCTGCCGACACCACCCAGGAACCGGTACCTGGCCACGACACGCCACAGTCCGTCGGAAGGGTTGCGTCCGGGGCTCTGAAAGCTGGGAATAATCAAATCCGAGATATATATCATATTTTGATATACAATAAAGAGTGGCCTATAAATCAGAGATCGAAGCGCTTGTCTTAAGTGCGCTAGCCGACGGCCCTCTGCATGGTTATCGCATCACGCAGGCAATCAAGGCTCGGAGCAGCGGGTTGTTGAAGCTCGGGGACAACCAGATCTATCCAACTTTGCACCGGCTCGAGCTCGAGAACTTGATCGACGCCGAGTGGCAACCGCAAGAAGGCAAACCGGCACGTAAGGTGTATTCGCTTACTCCGGAGGGGCGCAGACGTTTGGAGCAGCGCCAGCAGGAGTGGAAGCAGTACGCCGCGAACTTCGCGATCGCGCTCGGGTTGGGGGGCGGACATGCGTGAGGTCCTGATCGGGCAGTTTTTAAACGAACTTGGCAAGGAATTGGAGATCGAGGGTATCGAACTTGAAAGGCGCGAGTCGATCGTCCGCGAGGCTAAGTGCCACCTCGTTGAAGCCTTCGAAGCGGCAAACCCTGTGGACGAAGTCGAGGAACAGGAGGTGATTCGCGATTTTGGGCCGGCTAGGCCGCTTGCCCGCGCCCTGGCCAAACAGTACTCACAGGTGAAATCTCGTCGAGCCTATCTTTGGCCCGCCCTGTTCGCCTTTGCCGCTTCTTTCGTTAGGACACCGTTTTTGATGAGTGGGCGCGTGCCGCTCTTTGGGCGCGAGATTTGGATCGGCACCCTCTACCTTTTTTTCTGCGCCGCGATCCTTTTTGTCTTGGGATCTCGGGCGCGTCGGCCGTTGGTGGGGCAATTTGTCGCGCTTGCCGTGGGCCTGCTGGCGACCACTACTCCTTGGATCATGACCAGGTACTACCCTGTGCCTGGCAGAGACGGATTCTCGTCCTTTGTCGGGCGAGATCAGATTGTCGGCGACGTGGCTCAGACTAATCGCGGGATCGCCCAAGAACGCATCATGGTGAGCCAAGTCGAGGACGGGCAACGGTTCTTCTCCCAACCATCCGAAGGCTCAGCTCCAGACTTTCTGCGAAGCGTTGACGGCTACAAGCTTCCTGAAGGCATTCGGGAGTCTTGCTTAGGCGTTCCCGAAAGGACGGGACCTGGCCTGACGGTGAAGACTTGGAAGGAAGCCGTGGCCGAGTGGAATAGCCACCCTTATTGGATAGCGGAGGAAGGTGGCCGGAAAACGCCGGCGGAGGTTTCCATCATCCAGGCAGAACGCAGCATTCATGATCAACAGGATCACATTGCGATCCTGTATCGCAGCGCCAGCGAGCCTTGGTGGGTCCAACTCGCATGGACACTCCGCATCATGGCCCCGAAGATCGTCACCGAGTGGATCGTCGTCGCGATTGTCACCAACGCCGGTTGGCTGCTATGGTCTCTGGTCGCCCCGATCCGCCGGTTGGTAAGGCGAAGACGAATAATGGTCGGCTAGCTCTAGCGCCTTGTTCGAGGCAAGGCAAAGATCTATCTTTGTGCCGGCACGAACGCAATGGGCGATCGCCAGAGGTGCATCGCTTCTTCGGTCAGAATACAAGCTGCGATGGTTCGGGTCTTCTCCTATATCGGTCTTCTCGCCGTGGTGGTGATCATCGCGATCCTCGCCGTCAACACCCTTAAGAGCGTCTCGACGGTGAAGGCCGATTCAGGTGAGGCGAAAGCCGTGAAGCAGATCAATGCGGATGGAGACGAGAAGATCGATCCGAAGTCGGAGATGAAAAGCACCATTCGCGATGCCCTGTCGCACTGAGATTCGGCCCTGCCGAATCCGTTTTCTATTCTGGGAACCACTCTAATAGACCGGCGGCGACGAGCTCGTGCCCTCGCCGGTTTGGGTGGTTGACCTGAGCCATCAATGAGGTCAACGGAGTCCCTCTGGCTACCTCCTGCCTAAAGAGCTCGAAGCTGTCGAC
>DASZPA010000019.1:0-9262 GCA_035550555.1 Fimbriimonas sp. | reverse complement strand
GGATCGTGATCGTTGGTGGAACGGAAGCTATTGAGGAGTTGCTGGCGAGGTTCACCACCACTCCGCTTGCAGGCGCACGAGTGCCCAGAGTAACCGTGGCAGTTGAGTTGGCAGATCCGATGACCGTGTCTGGATTGAGGGTTAGCGATTGGATGGGATACGGCGAAACAGTTAGGCTCGGCTTCAGCGTGACCGTGCCTGCAGAGAAAGTGACGGTTACCGTGCTGGAACTGAATACCTGGCTGGTTGGGATGTGAAAGCTATAGGATGCTTGACCCTCGGGAACTGTAATGGTCGCTGGAGGCTGAACGAAGGAGTGGGCACAGGACACGTTCACTGCGAAGCCAGCTGAAGGCGCGGGAGCGGTGAGCTTGACGGTCCCGATGGTGTCGAACCCACCGACGACGCTTGTCGGATTGAGCGAAGCGCCGGCAAGGCTGGCTAGGGCAGTGACAGTGATCGAGGCCGAAACGGTAGTCGAGCCTGCCTTGCAGCTCACTGTCGCCGAGCTCTTGCTGAAGACTTGGCTCGTGCCGACAGTGAAGTTGATGCTCGTTGCCCCGGAAGGAACCTTGACAGTGGTTGGCACCTGAACATAGGAGTGGGGGCAGGAGACGTTGACGATGAATCCGCCGGTAGGCGCGGCGCTCGATATCTTGACCGTGCCTGTGGTGTTCGTCCCGCCAACCACGCTCGAAGGGCTGATAGAAGCTCCGGTCAGTTTCTGAGCTCTCACCAAAGCAGGGAACAAGCCCAGAACAAAAACCAAAACAATTAAGAATCGATTCATCGAAAACGTACTCCGCAGATGCTGTTAGCTACTTTGCTGACGATATAGAAACTTCATTACGTTCTCACATCCAAGATTCCTGCTGGAAGCCTCACAAAGAGCTAAGGCTTGACCAAAGCATTGGGATGGTGTGGGTCGTTGTCGGAAGCGATCGCAAAGAGCGCAGCTCCCGTCGCGTAGTACAAGATCCCGCTGGGGCCGATGCTGGGACCAGCGCCGCTTTGGACTTTCCAGAGCGTCTTATCATCTTTACTAAATGCATAGTCTGCATTCTTGGAAAAGATGTAAATGGTGCCGTCAGCAGCTACGGACGGGCCGCAATCGAAGTCGCCAGAGGACATAAGCCCTGTGTGTTCCCACATGACACTCCCTCCTAAGGGATTTGCCTTCGTAAGAATCGATCCACCATAGCTGAGGATATTGCCCTCGGCGTCAAGGGCCGTCTTCTGGCCTTGTGGCACACCCGATTGCCAGAGAGTTGAGCCGGTCTGTGCCCCGAGAGCGCTGAGAACAGAGGCATTCCCGAAAGTGTCGTGGAGATGCTCTCCGACGTACACATCGCCATTGCTGCCTATCATCTGCAGGTTTGTATCCGCATGCTCCCAGAGAAAGGCGCCAGCGTCAGCTTGAATAGCAATGGTGGAGGGGTGAGTCTGCGTACCACCGGCCGTATAGACAATCCCGTTGTTGAACAAGGGTTTGTGGAGCGGCACACCACCGCCGAAGAGGATAGAAGTGCCCACTTCATGGGTCCAATTGAAGGTCCCCAGGATACCGTCGACCGAGCAGAGACTCACGTGAGAAGTCTTTTCGTCTTGCCAAAGGAAGTACAGTGAGCCGTCCGGGCCTAACGTTGGGATGCCGCACAGACCGGAAGCAGTCGGACCTGTGATGACCCACTTTTCGACCCCCGAGGTGGAATCGAAGGCCACGATCTGTGTGGGACTATTGTTTACAGCCTTGATCGCGTAAAGGGTTCCCTCTTGGCTGAGCGAAAGGTACGAACAGTATCCCTGATTTAGAGACTGCCACTTGAGAGAGCCGGTTCTCGCGTCGAATGCACAGATGGTGAAGTCAACGAAATAGATCGTGTCGTCCGGCCCGACGATCGGCGGTCCAAGATTTCCTCCAAATATGTGGTTCGGGAGATTGGTCGACCACAGAATCTTGCCGTTTGCTCCGGAGCCCAAGCCGCGGTGGGTCGCTTGATTGTCGGCTCCATCCGTCGACCATGTGCCCTGTGCAAGACCCGTCGCAATGACAAGTGCCACGGGTGCCGAGGTGCTTCCTCCGTCGGTTGCCCCGGTGAGAACCACTCGCTCGTTCTGAGGTGGCCGGCCGGCCGTAGCTGTGAAGCTGGCGGACTTGCTTCCGGCGGAGACGACAACGCTTGCCGGCATCGTCAAGTAGTCGGGATTCTGGCTGAGAATCACCTGCACGCCGCCGGACGGGGCTGCCGCTCCAAGCGAAACGGTAGCCGTCGTCGACTCGCCCGGTACGAGGTGGTTGTGCGAAACAGTCAACGACTTCACTGCAGCGGGCGTAATGGTCAGAACTTGGGACTGCGTCTGCCCTGAGCCTCCGCTTGCAGAGATGGACGCAGTCTTTGTGACTCCGACGGCAACGGTTTTCACGGTGAACTTCCCGGTGAGATAGCTCGCAGGGATGGTGACTGTAGAGGGCACCGAAGCGACGGAGGAGTTGCTGGCGAGGTTCACCACAACGCCGTTTGCCGGTGCACGGGTGCCAAGAGTAATCGTTGCAGTCGAGCTGGCCGAGCCGATGACCGTGTCTGGGTCAAGCGCTATCGATTGAATCGGATAAGGCGTGACGGTCAGGCTCGGCTTCAACGTGACAGTCCCTGCCGAGAAGGTGACGGTGACGGTGCTGGAGCTGAACACCTGGCTGGTTGGAATGTGAAAACCGTACGAAGCCTGCCCTTCCGGAACGGTGACAGTCGCCGGAGGTTGAACGAAGGAGTGAGCGCACGCTACATTCACTGCGAAGCCGCCCGAAGGCGCGGGAGCTGTGAGCTTGACGGTCCCGATGGTGTCGAACCCTCCGACGACGCTCGTCGGATTGAGCGAAGCCCCCGCAAGGCTGGCTAGGGCAGTGACAGTGATCGAGGCCGAAACGGTAGTCGAGCCTGCCTTGCAACTCACTGTCGCCGAGCTCTTGCTGTAGACTTGGCTGGTGCCGACGGTGAAGTCGACGCTTGTCGCGCCGGAAGGGACCTTGACCGTTGTCGGTACCTGAATGTAGGAGTGCGGGCAAGAGACGCTCACGGAGAATCCTCCGCTCGGCGCTGCGCTCGAAATCTTGACCGTCCCTGTCGCGTTCGTTCCCCCAACCACGCTCGAGGGTGTGATCGAGGCTCCGGTCAGCTTCTGTGCTCTCACCAGGGCCGGAAACAAGCCCAGAACAAATAACAAAAGAATCAAGAAACGATTCATGACAACGTACTCGGCGCCATCGATCGAGGCCGCTAACAAACTGCGTGACGTAGTTGACCAAGGATAACGTTCTTCACCTTCTTACTCTTGTTAAATCCTCGCCCAGAACCTTTGCCCTTCGTCGTTCTAACCTGCTAACATTGCCGGATGCGGTTGGCGTACGTTCTTTCGGTTCTCTCATGCACGGTTTTTGGCTCTGCCGTGGCAATGACGATCAGACAGGATCAGCCGCTGGCCGAGCAGCAGTTCAAGAACATCAGGTCGTTCAAGGGAGAGAAGGCGAGCGACGTGGTCCCCGCGATGGAGTTCATGTCTGCATCTCTCAAAGTGGAGTGCGACTTCTGCCACACCGAAGACCGAGCCAGCGATGCCAAAGGTGAGAAAGTCACAGCCCGCGAGATGATCGCGATGCAGCGGGACATCAACAAGAACCACTTCGGCGGCCGCAACGTGGTGACATGCGCCACCTGCCACAACGGGCATCCGCACCCGATCAACGTCCCGCCAGTGGAAGGACTCGATGCGCGTCCTCGCCGCAGCCAAGACGTACCGGTCGAGCAGGTCCTGGCGGCCTATGGCAAGGCAAGCGGGGAAGACGCCTCCCATCCGATCGAGGGACTGCAGCTTCGTGGAACCAGCCTGGAGCATGGCGAGAAGTCGGGTTTCGAGGCAACGTACATGGGAAAGAACTACTACTTCCTCACGCACGCCTCCAAGGGCGATCAAAAGACAGGATTCAACGGATCGATGCTTTGGTTCACGCTTCCCAACGGAGTTCAGCGAGTCCCGCTCCAATACGCGGAGCAGTTCGCGAACCAGAGCGCCCTCCTCTATGGACCGTCCACGCTTCCCAAGCTCGACAATCCGAGCGGAGCGACCGCGAAAATTGCCGGCAGGGACATGCTCGTGGTCAGCGGCTTTATTGCCGGCGAAAAGACCCGACTATCGATCTACTTCGACAAGCAGACCGGGTTGCTCACGCGAACGATGTTCTCCTACCCCACAATCCTTGGCAACATTGTTCAGACGAACGACTTCTCGGATTACAGGAAGGTCGGGGGAGTTCAAATACCGATGACGGTATCGAGCCACAGCGCCGAGGGAGACACAGTCCACAGGTTCACGTCGGCGAAGGTCGAGAAGAAGATCGATCCGGCCATCTTCGACCCGGCAAAATAGCTGGTTTATTGCGATAAGCTGGAGACTGCGCACTTTGCTTAAAGCAAAGCTAACAGATCCTTGAGGCGTTTGCTTGTAAAATAGCAGTGCTGTTTCAGGCTGGGTAGGCGTTCAGGGCGGAACGATTGGCTTGAAACGTGTTTTCGTTGTCCTTGAGACGATAGAGGCCATGCGGCAGCCGGCGCCAGGAAGGGGCGCCCCGGTGGCGAGGGGAACGTCTCCCGGTCGTACGCTCAATTGAAATCGATGGATCTTCCCACCAGGGCCCCCGTGTGGCCGAACCTACCCGGACTCTGCCAACCTTTCGGTCCTCTTGCCGCAACTAACGAGGGTGTTCGATGATTTCTCTCCTTGCAGCAGCCCTGGTTGTGAAGGCCTTCGGCAGTGGACCGCTAAACGTCACGATCCGAGTGGACTCCGGGCCCCTTCAAACGTTTTCGGGCTTCGGCGCCGGCATCGCATCCGAAACGTCCACTGGCTGGGGATCGCTGGCCACGCGTCAGCAGATCGACATGATGACCCAGAAAATCTGGGGTGAGAACAAGTTCAATACCGCTCGCCTCTTGATGGATCCCGCGACGTACGAGCCTGTCTACGGATTCAAAGATTTCGACGACTACTTCACATCGTTCATCACGAGCAACCGTGTTCCGTCGGCGATCCGTTACGGTGCGAAGAACCTGCTGCTTTCGCCGTTTTCGATTCCCCCCTACATGGATGATGGAACCGGCTACATCGCGGATTCGCAAATTCCCTACTACGGCGCTCTGCTCGCCGACTTCATCTCGCAGTTCAAGGCAAAAACCGGGTGGCTCATTAACTGGACGGGAATCCTCAACGAGCCGACGAGCAGCGGCAAAACGACCCGGTTTCGAGTGGATCAGTGGCCGGTCATGATCAAGACTCTGCGTGCGAAGCTCGATTCGCGCGGTCTCCAAGCAGTCCACATTTTGGCGCCCGAGACATCGCAGGCGAACGCCGACGATTCGCCCGGCAGTGCGGGTGGAATCATCAACGCCATCGCGGGAGATCCGGAGGCGTGGGCCGACTTGGACGCCGTCGCGACTCACTCCTATGGAGTCTGCGCAAACCCGGACATGGTAGCCGTGGCCCGCGGAAAGCCGTATTGGACTACCGAATCTGGGTCCTTGCTGGAACAAGGGGAGCTTCCCGGGGACACCGTCCAAGCCTGCACGGCCGCCACTCGCTTCCTCATCGACATGAACAACGGCGTGGGCACCTGGATCTACTACATCGGGAACGAGTACAACGACCCGCCCGTGTCGAGCCAGATGTCTTACTTCAACATGCCTTACTCGTTTGTGGTGCTGCAGAAGTTCTACTACTTACAGCAGCTCTCGCAAGCGTTCGACGCGGGCGCCGTCTTCCGGCACTGCTCGAGTAGCCTGGACGGCAAGATGGTTTGGCAGAACGGCATCAAGCCCCATATGGCGGCCGCTTTCGCCAAGAATCCTGACGGCACGTTTTCGATCGGCCTGACAAACTTCACTTCGAACGTCTTCGCCGATCCCAGTGCTTGGCTCAAGCTGAACGGCAACCTGTCTCCGCAGAACGTGTCGTGGATGCAGACCAACTCGGGCGCCTCGGCGAACACCTATACCGTGTCGGTTGTCTTCCCATCCCTGGCCAACACGCCTTCCAAGGTGTTCCACGTCTATCACAGCGTACCGCTGGGCCCTTCAACCTACATTGGCGACTATCCGATGATCAACGGCGTGCTTACCGTCCCTCAAATTGGCAGCCTCAGCCTGCTCACGATGAGGTCGGTGAACTAGAGGTTCGGCTCTTGGCCGGTCTTATCGCTTGGCGGCATGGACCCACGGGCGCGAGGGCCCTCCGACTCAGGCCGTAGCGCCTCCAAGGCGCCTTTTAGCCTCTTCGTAGACCTCTTGGGACAAGGGACCGCGAACGGCAGCGGCGACGTTCTGTAGCAGATGGTCTGGGTTCTTCGTGCCCACGATGTTTGTATTCATTCCCGGGTGGGTATTCGTGAACCGTAGGAGAAACTGCGTGCGGTTCTCTCCCTGTTCGAGAAGCTCGTCCAGGTTTGCCTCCTCCCAACCCTTCCATCGATCCTCGTTGCCAAGCCCCTCGCCGGGCTCGCCCCGCGCGACGCCTCCGCGAACGATCACGCCCGCCCCAGCATCGAGAGCTTTCTGAATCGACTCCTCATGCTGGCGCTCCAGCGCCGAGTAGGGGATCTGAAACGCGTCGAACACCCCGGTCTCGATGTAATGGTCCAGGTGTGGGTGGGTCGAAGAGATCCCGATGAACCGGACCTTGCCCTGTTGCTTCATGTCCTGAAGGGCCCCCACCAGGTCGCCCGACTCTGTCTGCTCAACCGTCGGATTGTGAAGCTGCATCAGATCGACATAGTCCGTCTTCATCCTGTCCAAGCTCTCGTGAAGCCCTCGAAACAGGTTTTCGCGGGTCCAAACGTGTGGGGTCTCGTCGGTGTCCTCGTCCTTTCGAACGACGGTGCAGCCGCACTTGGTCGCGAGGACATACTCGTTGCGGCGCTCGGAGAGGAATCGCCCGATGAACTCCTCGCTGCGGCCGTAGTCGTTTGACGTGTCGATAAGGTTGATCCCGGAGTCCAGAACAGCGTTGAGGATCCTCTCCGCTTCGTCGTCCGTCACCGGCCTGCCGCCCCATATCCGCGACCCGCGAACCTCCATCGCTCCATAGCCGAGCTTCGTCACTTCAAGGCCGGTCCGGCCGAAGACATTCCTTGGCAATACGTCTGTGTTCACCATGATCCCGCAGGTTCTACGAAGCTGACATCGCCCCGATCAGCCTCCGAGATCCTGAATCGCAAGGAACCTGCAGATATACTCCCGAACCGTGACCGAGAAGAAGCGGCAGACCCTGCTCGCCTACCGCGACAGCCTGTTAGTGGCCTATTTGATCTCGCTCTCGATCACGTTCATGACCTATAGGCTTGGGGTGGTCTCCGCGATCCTGTTGATGTTGGTCATCGGCTTCCTTTTCGGTACCAGCTTCTTCTTCCTGAACATGATCCGCGATCGAATTCGGATCCGCTGGTTCGCGCTCAACTTCGTTATCCAGACTGCCCTCACGGTTCTCACCATTCTCGTCACCAGTGGGTTTGCGATCTGGGCAGGCATGTCGATCCTGGGTCACGTAAACCCCTTCTATCCGGGCATGCTGCAAGCGGGCCAGCGCGTGGTCCGGGAGATGCCGATCAGCCCAACGGCGGCGATCGTTGTCGCAACATTGGCTTCCGGCCTCATCAACGGCTTCTTCGCCATCGACCGCAAAATGGGACCCGGCGTCATTCTCAACTGGATGACGGGCAAGTACTACAACCCTCGCGAAGAGGAGCGGATCTTCATGTTCCTCGACATGAAAGACTCGACCACCATCGCCGAGAAGTTGGGCAACCTTAAGTTCAGCTCGCTCATCCGCGACTTCTTCAGCGACATGACGTTTCCAATCCTGGAGTGCAGGGGGCAGGTCAGCCACTATATCGGCGACGAAGCGGTCCTTACGTGGAAGCCCAAAGCTGGTCTGGAAGACGCCAAGTGTGCTCAGCTTTTCTTCAAGATGCAGGCGGCATTGGAGGAGAGGCGGGCCCACTACGTGGCGACCTACGGATTCGTGCCGGAGTTCAAGGCGGGACTGCATATTGGCCAGGTGGTAGCGACCGAAGTGGGTGAGGTGAAGAGCGAGATCGTCTTTCACGGAGACGTGTTGAACACCGCGGCGCGGATACAGGGCCTGTGCAACGAAGAAGGCTATCCGCTGCTCGCCTCGGCCGAACTCGCAAACCAGCTGAAGATGCCCAAGAAGCCCCGCCTAGAGACCAGATCTCTCGGGACTCGCCACCTGAAGGGCAAGGCGAACGAGTTGGAAGTCTTCGCGATCTTGGAAGCCGAAAGGCCCTCCCACTAAGACGCTGCACGGCAAAATGAACTCAGATTGATCTGGCTTCTCGTCATCCCCGCGATCTATGTGGCGCTGCTGATGCTTCTCGCCTGGATCAGTATTCATCCGTTTCGGATTCCCTTTTGGATTTCGCCGGGCGTGCTGGGTGCGCCCCATCAAGAGGTCGAGTTCGAATCGGAACAGGGAACGGTCCGCGGATGGTGGGTGCCGAAGGAGGACTCAAGCCGAGTCGCGGTGATCGCGCACGGTTACATGATGAACCGGTGCGAGTTGACTCCGGAGGCGTACTGCCTCTGGAAAGAAGGGGTCTCGTGCCTGCTCATCGATTTCCGCTGCCACGGCAAGAGCCGAGGCTCCCACTGTGGTTTGGGGTTCGCGGAGCGCAACGACGTGGTTGCCGCCGTCCGTTTCGCTCGGGAAAGGGTCCCCAACGCCAAGGTGATGCTCATCGGAAGCAGCATGGGCTCGGCGGCGATCGGCTTCGCAATCGGCGAGGATCCGAGCCTGGCAGACCTGGTGGTTTTTGACAGCGCGTACGGCAAGCTCAGCAGCGCGATCCAGGGCTGGTGGCGGTTCACGGGTGGAGATTGGCTGGCCACGGTCCTCTCGCCGATTCTGCTCGTTGCCTGGCCCCTGATTCAGATCAATCCGTTTAGGATCGAGGTTTCGTCCTCCATCGCTAAAGCAGGCCCCATTCCCATGCTCTTCATCCATGGCGGCAAAGACACCCTGGCTCTACCTTCCGAGGCTCAAAAGAACTTCGACGTAGCCGCAGGTCCGAAGAAGCTGGTTTGGTTCGAAGGCTGTGGTCACAGCGAAGGCCGCTGGCTCTTTCCCGAGAAGTACCGCGAGGCTCTGTTCGACTTCTTGATGGAGCACGAGTTTCTTGAGCCTCGTGCTTAGACTTCAT
>DASZPA010000018.1:0-6015 GCA_035550555.1 Fimbriimonas sp. | reverse complement strand
ACACCGCTCTTCCCTGCCCCGTCAGCTCATATTCGGTGCGCTCCCGGTTCGGAACTCCGGCCTTGCGGACCTCATGAATGAGGTCGTCCTTCTCCAACCGCCGGATCACCCGGTACACCGAACCGCTCTCCGTGCTCCACCGGCCGCCGCGCATTCGGTTCATCGTCTTGCGAATGGCGTAGCCCGACGAAACCCCTTCGCCCATCAGAGCCAAGATCAGGTATTCGAGCTCGTTGTACGGAAGAGTGCTCACCATAAGCAAATCGAAGGTCGACAAGCCCAGGTCGGTGAGCTGCTTTGTTCGTCCTTGAAAGGCGGATCGTTACGGCATGGAGCGAGCGACGATGCAATATACAAGAGGAATGTGGGCATTGTCCATTGGACCTATAGGACCAACGCAAGATTGTGCGTTTCTGCACCTTTCTGCGAAAGATGCCCAGTCACCGCACCCCGTCCTGATTGGCTACGGAAACAGCGAAAGTTCGGCCCGGACGAACGTCCGTTAGAACTACCGCCGGCCGCGTTCATCTAATCGACGGACCAAAGACAGCACTACCACCAGGCCAAACCTCTCAGACACTCTTGGATATTGTTGGCCGCAAACCCTCGCCACTACTAACGCTATCACCTCGCCCCTCCGGGGGAGAGGTCGGTGAGCGCATGCACGCTGAGCTATGGCGAAGGCGGGCGCGACCGGGAGAGGGGGCTCCGATCCATCAACGCCAAAGTCCGCTAAAACTATTGACGCGGACAATGCAACAGGCGCCTTGGAAGAGAGGCCGGAGAGCTCCCGCAGCCGAAGCTCGCGAAGGCGGGCGCGAACGGAGAGACTCCGGGGAGCATCCGCGCCGAAGTCCACTCACCCGCCAGATCAACCTCGATACTCGCCAGATGCAACCGTGGCTACCTTGCAGGAATTGCCCGCTTTTTCCAATAGACCCATCGCGCAACTGATTTTGGACCCCCTGCGTTTGGTATCATTAGGATTCCCCGAGACTTCGATCCCAGGGATAAACGTCGATGGCAGTTTCAGCATCAGGCATGGATAACACCGGAAAGCCCAAGGCCAACGTCCCGTTGCCACGCTCAAAGCGCGGTATCAAGGCCTATATTAACGAGATCGGGCGGGAAATGAAGAAGGTCACTTGGCCCACGCGAGCCGAGACCACCCGTCTGACCGGCGTCGTGCTTGGAGTCTGCATTTTGATCGGCGCGGTCATGATCACCATGAGCTGGGCCTTCGGAGTCATCGTCGACATCATCACCAAGGGACACGTTTAAATCTCATGCCGAAATCCTGGTACGCCGTCCACACCATCGCGGGTCACGAGAACAAGGTTAAGGATGTATTAACCCGCCGCGCGCAGGTCGAAGGCCTGTGGGACCTCGACATCTATCAGATTCTGATTCCGACCGAGCGGGAGCTGCAAACCCGCAACGGCAAACGCTACGAGATGGACCGGAAAGTCTTCCCCGGCTACATCCTCGTGCAGATGGCTCTGACCGACGACACGTTCAAGCTCGTCAAGTCCACCAGCGGCGTCACAGGGTTCGTCCAGAGCGGCAACAAGCCCGTTCCGTTGGCCGATTACGAAGTCGGCCGAATCATGCAGAACCTGGAGAAGAGCCAGGAAGCGCCCAAAGTCTCGTGGCAGAAGAGCGAAGCGATCCGAGTCGTGGAAGGCCCCTTCAGCGACTTCACTGGAAAGATCGAAGAGGTCAACACCGAGAAAGAGAAGCTCAAAGTCCTCATCAACATCTTCGGCCGAGACACCCCCGTCGAGCTCGACTTCAACCAAGTCGAGAAGCTTTAAGAGTCCAACCCTCGTAGCCGCAGGATGAGAGGCTGTTCCGCATCGGAATTGCCGGCGAAGTATTAGCACTTCCAAGGCCATCACCTCGCCACTCGAGGGGGGATCGGTGAGCTTGCGAACCGGGAGAGGGGCCTGCCGGTTCATCAACGCCAAGTGTCCGCCGAATCTCCTTGACTCCAGATGCAACAGGCTCTCGGATCTCAGGGACAAAACGATCGCCTCCGATGCGCCGAAGGCGCAACACGATGGCCAGGTTGCGAGGCCTCTGGACCAACCATAACCGAGGGCCTGAAGGCCGACACATCAAACCCACACGCCGTAGAACCCAAACATGAAAATCGGCATCCTCGGATCGGGAATCGTCGGCAAAACACTCGGCGAGGGCTTTCTCAAGCACGGCTACGCCGTGATGGTCGGAAGCCGCTCCCCTGAGAAGCTCTCCGATTGGGCCTCCCAGCACGCCGGCGCGAAGACCGGAACCTTCGCCGAGACGGCCCAGTACGGCGACCTGCTCGTGCTCGCCGTACAAGGCGGAGTGGCTGCGGAGGCCCTCCGCATGGCCGGCGGAGACGCCCTGAAAGACAAGACGATCCTCGACGCCACCAATCCCATCGACGAGGCCCCTCCGGAGGACGGTGTCCTCCGCTTCTTCACCGGCCCCAACGAGTCACTCATGGAGCAGCTTCAAACCGAGTTCCCGTCCTCCAACTTCGTCAAAGCCTTCAACTCTGTCGGAGCGGTGAGGATGATCAACCCGCAGTTCGAGGACGGCAAACCCACCATGTTCATCTGCGGCAACAACCCCGATGCGAAGCAGAAGGCAGCCGAAATCCTCGACACCTTCGGCTGGGAAGTCGCTGACATGGGGACTGCCCAAGCAGCCAGAGCCATCGAACCCCTCTGCATCCTCTGGTGCATCCCCGGCTTCCTAAACAACCAGTGGAACCACGCCTTTAAGCTGTTGTTGAAGTAGCGCTCCCAGAGACCCAGTAGAAACCGTCGGCCCTTTTGGGAGTCCGCGAATGGTTTCGCGTCTTCAATTGCGCTGGAAGCGCGCCCTCCGTTAAGACCAAGCTGGCATGGAAGGGCTCCCGCTTCTCGGGGTAAGTCCCAAAAGGTTCCTTCGCGACTACGGCGGCGAATCGTCCTGCGTGACGATTTCTTCCCAACCGACGGACCAGCTCTCTATCGAGAACCGTTAGGATCAGGTTGCCTTCCGGAGACCATAACTCCGCCAAATCACACCACCTCTTTCGCCGGATTCCGCCCGACGACCAACCACTGCTCCGCCTCGAATACCGCCCCGGTGACAAACCCGCCCGCCTTTTCCACGAACGCGACCGCATAGCTCGCGATCTCGTCCACCGAAAGCAACCGCCCGCTCGGCACATACTCCTTCGGCAACCGCGACTCCCAATCCTCCGAAAACCCCTGCGAGAGCCGCGTCGCATGCTCGCGAGGCGTCAGCGTCCATCCCACGTTGATCTGGTTCACCCGGATCTTCTTCGCCGCCAACGAACAAGAGAGGTTCCGCGTCATCGTCATCAGCGCCCCTTTGCTCATCGAGTAAGCCAGCAAATCGGGCTCCCCGCTGTAAGCATTGACTGATCCGATATTCAGAACCGTCCCGCCACCTACAGCCTCAAAGTGAGGCAGCGCCTCCCGAATCAAAAGCAATGGCGCTTTGGCATTGATCGCCATCGTCCGATCGAAAAGCTCGCTATCCGTGGCAGACAAGTCACCCCAAGTGGTCACGGCGGCGTTATTAATCAAGATATCAAGCCTGCCAAAACGAGAGACCACCGATTCAACAACCGACGAGGGACCATCGGAATCCGTCAAATCCTTCGCAAACCAAGCGGCGTCACCGCCGATGTCGCCCGCAACAGCTTCCGCCAAGGCAGGCTCCGGCCCATGAACCATTACGGAGGCTCCCTCGGAAGCAAACCGCCGAACAATCGCCTCGCCAATCCCGCGCGAGGAGCCGGTAACCAAAGCGACTTGACCTTTAAGCCTCATCGAATCTCATGGGCCGACCTCGCCGTACGCATGGACCCGATCGCAAATCGTTTTGAGTATCGATTCCAAATCGTTCGTGTTCGCCTTGAAGGAATATGCATCGATGGCCAGTGGAGCGCCAATGACCACCATCGGCGCGCCGAACTCCGGAGTCCGAATCGCCTGCTCCACGCTCAAACCTCCAACCGCTTGGACAGGCACTTTCACCGCAGCCACAACCTCCCGAAGCTGGTCCAACGGGCTGAGCATCTTCTCCGCCTGGCCGCGCCGCTCGTCGTAGCCGATGTGGTGGATCACATAGTCGCAGCCGAGGTCCTCCAGCTGCTTCGCAGCGTCCACCATGTCCGGCGAGCCCAGGTTGTCACCCATCACCTTCACACCAAAGTCTCGACCGGCCTTTACCACCATCTTGACGGTTTCCGGATGCGATCGACCCATCACCACCACATGGGTCGCGCCGGCCTTTGCCATCAGCTCCGCCTCGAGCCATCCGCCATCCATCACCTTGAGGTCGGCGACGATCGGCACGTGGGGTCCAAAAGCTGCCCGTAACGCCCGCATACCATGCATCCCCTCGGCGATGATCAACGGAGTGCCGGCCTCCAGCCAATCGACGCCAGCGCGAAGGGCTAGCTGCGCAGTTTCAATGGCTTCGGGGATATCGATCAGGTCGAGCGAGATTTGGACGACGGTCTTCATTGGCTACTCCAGCCCATACTGCCCCATCTTCGCCCGAAGAAACTGCGCCGACTTGGCCAGGTGCTCCATCCCAACGTCGGGATCCTCCCCGTCCTCGATACTCACCCAACCCTGGAAGCCGACATCGCGCAAGATTGAAAAGATGCGGTCGTAATCGTTTAGCCCCTCGCCGACTACTCCGTGCCGAAGGAACGGCGCATAGCCTTTAGTTGGATGCGCGTCAAGCTCCTTGAGGTCGTCCAAACTTCCGCCTGGCGCCAAGAACCGGTCACTCGCATGCATCGTTACCACACGATGCTTCACTTCCTCCAGCAGTTCGATCGGGTCGTCGCCTGCGACAACCGCATTAGAAGGGTCGTAGTTGACGCCAAAGTTAGGCGGATTCCCAATCGCTCCCAGCAACGCCAGAAAGTCGTCCTTCTTCTGAGCCAACTCGGGGTAGTCCCAAAAGCCGTCTTTGTAGTGATTCTCCAGAATCAGCGTGACTCCAAGCGCCTCCGCCGTCGGCAAGCACTGCTTGATGCACTCCGCCGCATAGCCGATCCCCTCACCGATCGAAACTTCAGGCCGCCGCTGCCCGGACAGCACGCGGCAGAACATGGCGCCCAAAGCCGCAGCGGCTGAAATAGCAGTCTTCTGCTTCTCTACCTCGGCCGCCCTCTCCACTCGGTCCGGCTTTGTGAAATCGGGCGAGCAGCAAAGCATCGGCACAGTCATCCCCTTGCCGGCCACTCGGTCGCGGATCTCGTGCAGCTTGCGGGCATCGCGCAAGGGTAGGAAACCCGTGAACATCTCCAACCCGTCCACATCGAGCGTCGAAGCCATCTCGATCCACTCCTCGACCGACATCGACCGATCCGCGCAGAGCGCGTTCAGAAAGCACTTTGGAAACGCCGCCAGTGGCATAACTTACTGGCCCGCGTCGTCGCCCATACCCGCCACCGATCCAGCCATCCCGGCCGCCTTCCGAGCCTGATCCTTGGCCACGTTCCCCACGCCGCCACCGGATCCCCCGCTCAGGTTCTCCCCACCCGCCACCGGAGTCATCGGTCCCACATTTGGCCCGATCGGCCGAATCGTGTCGGAAGATCCACCACCAGCCGCTGGAGCAGCCTTCGCCGTCACCGAAGTCGCAGCCGATTGATTAGAGTCACCCTTAGGAGCACAGCCGACAACACCGAGAGCCGCAACCACGAATAGGGCACATTTCACAAGCGAAGTGTAGCGCCAAGCGAAGTCCTTAAGTTTGCAGGTTGGCAAGACCGTCCGTCTTACCAACTTGCAAACTCACAAACTTGCAAACTTAACCTTCAGCGCCTCCGAGCGCTGATCACCTCGGTATTCATCCCAGCCCAATGCAGCGCACCGCAGTATCTGCCGTGCTCCATCTTGATGCACCGATCGACGATCACCTTCAATCCCGCGTCCCGAGCCCGGTCCGCCGATGGAATGTCGATGATTCGAAGCTGGAACCAGATCGCTT
>DASZPA010000017.1:0-4029 GCA_035550555.1 Fimbriimonas sp. | reverse complement strand
AGGTTTACGAGCCCGACAAAACACTGACCGAAGACTGAGGTACCAAACTTGCAATAAGCCGTGGCGTCCCCGCCCTTCGGTGAAATCCGCGGAAAAGGAAAGGCCTCCGGTCTCTGGTCAAATTCGGAACAAGCCTCGAATCTTAGGCGCTACCGCGTAGTTCAGCTGCATCAGAAAGATAAACCCGATACTCCACCAAGTCCCGAAAACGCAGAGGGCCGCCCCTAACGCATAGAGGCCCTGCGCCGCCAAGATCCGCCGATACGTCGCTTTCGAAACATCCGCCGGCACGTCTTCCTTCACCAAGTTGGCAGCCACTCCATACCGCCAACTCCACAGCAGGAACAGCCCGAGCAGCAGGACGTTCAGCCAGTAAAACCCCAGCGCAGTCCGATAGGTCGGAAACTCAGCCAAGAGCGCAGTGGAAAACGGCACCGCCGACACCACGGCCAGAAACGTAAGGTGGATCCAAGTCAGATTCCGATCGCTTTCCTTGAAATGGTTGAGCTGAGTCTGCTGCCCAACCCAAAAGATCCCCAACGTCAAGAACCCCATCAAGAACATTAAAAGCTGCGGAAACATGTGCTGCAAAGCCCGGCAAAGATCGGCCTCGCTATGGATCGCCTCCTTAAGCGGCGGGTGCACTTCGATCAAAAGCAGCGTCATCGCGACAGCGAAAAGGCCATCGCTAATCGCACAAAGCCGCTCCACGCTCCGCCCCGCAAATTTGTTGTAAACGTTCTCCACCACCCCAAATTCTCCCTTACCAACTCACAAACCCACAAACTCGCAAACTTTCCCGGAACATTTAAGTAAATTCTAAAGTATTATCAGTCATGGACGCCACACCCGACGTGTTCGGAGCGATCTCAGCCCCCGCCCGACGAGAGCTGCTGCACATGCTCGCGAGCCGCGAAATGCCCGTCCTCGAGATCGCCGAGTCGTTCGACATGACCCTCTCGGCGGTCTCCCAACACCTCGGCGTCCTTCGCCAAGCCGGCCTCGTCCGACAAAGAAAGGATGGCCGGCAGCGCCTCTACAGCCTTAACCCCGAGCCGCTCCAAGAGGTCGCAAGTTGGCTCAGCTATTACGAGCCGTTCTGGACCGACAAGCTCACCGGCCTCGGCAAATTCCTGGAGGAAAACCCTTGAAAGAGAAGATCAAATTCGAAGTCGTCTATCCCCACTCGCCCGAGCGCGTCTGGCAGGCTCTTACCGATCCCGCCCAACTCACTCAGTGGCTGATGCCCGCCGACTTCAAGCCGATAACCGGAAGCAAGTTCTCCTTCGCTTCCAAAAACCTGGTCATCAAAGGGGAAGTTCTCGAAGCGGAAGAAGGGAAGTCACTCACCTACACCTGGGATGACGGCCAAGACGGCGCGGCCGGAGTTGTCGCCTGGAAGCTCCAGCCCACCGATGGCGGCACCAAGGTCACGCTCGAGCATCAGTCCGCAGTCGATGCCGATGCCGTGGTGCGGCTGGAAGCCCAAGCCAACTGGCAGTTCTTCCTCGGCAGATCCCTCTCCGGATACCTTCGCCAACCGGTGCCCATCGTCTATGTGAAAGAAGAGGAGCCGAAAGAAGAGACCACACGCCGCGCCGGCTTCCGCCAAGAGGAGGCCGTCCCATGCGCTTAAGCAGCGTCGTCCCCATGGTCGTCGAGCAAGGCTCCCACGGTGAGCGCGCCTACGACATCTACTCGCGCCTCCTTAAAGATCGCATCGTCTTCATAGGAGACGAGATCTCCGATGGCCTCGCCAATCTGGTCATCGCCGAGATCCTGTTCCTCGAGAAAGAAGACCCCGACCGAGACATCGACGTCTACATCAACAGCCCCGGCGGCAGCGTCTCGGCCGGACTCGCCATCTACGACGTGATGAGCCACGTCAAATGCCCGGTCGCCACCACCTGCGTCGGCATGGCCGCCTCCATGGCCACCGCCCTCCTCGTCGCAGGCTCCCCCGGCAAACGCTTCGCCATGCCCAACGCCCGAATCATGATCCACCAGACCAACGGCGGCTACAAAGGCACTTTCAGCGACGCCCGCATTTACCTGGAAGAGATGGCGCGAATGTTCGAAACCTACGTCCGAATCCTCGCCCAAAAGACCGCCAAAGACCCCGACCAGATCCGAAAGGACTGCGACCGAGACTTCTGGATGTCCGCCGAGCAAGCCAAGACATACGGCCTGATCGACTCCATCATCGATCCCAAGAAACAGGAAGTGGCCTAACTTGGGACTCCGCGAACGTGTTCGCGTCTTGTAATTGCGCTGGAAGCGCGCCCTTCGATGTGGATCAACCCAACGTTGAAAGGCTCCTGCTCCGCAGGATAACAAGACGCGGACACGTCCACGGACTCCCAAAACCCTCCGATACCGCGAAGCGGCTATGTCGGCAAGCGAAAGGCTGGACCGTTCGCCGGTCCAACCTGGCTTTGACACAAAGGGTTCTCCGGACGAACCCAGGAGGGGTTCTGGGAGAGTAGCGATCAACCACAACTAATCGACACCAGTGCCAAAGCCAAACCTCGCCCCTTGGGGGAGAGGTCGGTGAGGCACGAACCGGGAGAGGGGTCGCTCCGATTTGAAACAGCCAAAAGTCCAATCCCCTCCGCCGTGCAACCCCGTGTCCTCCCGTACCGCCGTGGTAAATCTCCGCAAGGACTAGAATCGAGAGCGTGTTCCTCGGCCTCCTCCCACTCCTAACCCTCCCCGCCTACCGGCAACCAACCGCTCCCATCGCCGATCGAGTCTCCGACCTCGTCGCCCGAATGACACCGCAGGAAAAGGCCCGGCAGCTCGACATGTACGCTGGAGCCCCGCTCGTCCAAGAGAAGGTCGACAACACCCACGCCAAACCCGGAACCCACGCCTCCGAACCTGCCCTCGAAAAGGCCCTCGGCAACCTGGGCGCCGGTTCGATCCACGACCTCTACCCCCAGCCCGCGCTCGCCAACGAGATTCAGAAGTGGGTCATCGCCCACAACCGCCTCGGCATCCCTGCGCTCTTCATCGAGGAGGGCGTCCACGGCTATTGCGGACTCAACAAGACCATCTTCCCCTGCAGCATCAACCTGGCCGCGACCTTCGACACGGACCTTGCGGGAGAAACCGCCGCCGCCATCGCCCAAGAAGCCAGAGCGGACGGAGTCGACATGCTGCTCGGCCCCGTCCTCGATGTGGCCCGCGACCCCCGCTGGGGACGCGTCGAAGAGGATTTCGGCGAAGACCCTTACCTCTCCGGAGCCCTGGGCGCCGCTTACGTCAAAGCCATGCAAGGCGAATCGCTGGATTCCGATCACTCCGTCATCAGCGAGCCGAAACACTTCGCTGGTCACGGCGAGCCCGAAAGCGGACTCAACGCAGGCCCGGTCCACGCGGGCGAAAGGGAAGTCCGCTCCGTCCTTCTCAAGTCGTTCCAACCTGCGGTCGAAGAGTCCCACGCCAAAGGAATCATGGCCGCCTACCACGACATCGATGGCGTCCCCTGTGCCGGCAACGCCTGGCTGCTCACCGACGTGCTCCGCAAAGAGTGGGGCTTCCAAGGCTTCGTCCTCTCCGACCTCGGCGCCATCCGCGAGCTCTACGACCGCCATCGAGTCGCGCCCACCCAGCAAGACGCCATCCTGCTCGCCCTCTCCTCGGGCGTCGACATGCAGTTCTACGACTTCGACCACAACACCTACCAAAACGCGATCGTCGACGGAGTCAAAACCGGAAAGATCCCGATGTCGACCCTCGACCGAGCCGTTTCGAGGGTCCTTCGCATGAAGTTCGCGCTCGGCCTCTTCGACCACCCCTTCGTCGATCCGACTCTAACTGACCAAGTCAACCGCTCCCAAATCCACCTTCGTGTAGCCCTCGATAGCGCCAGAGAATCGATGTGCCTTCTCAAGAACGAAGGCAACCTCCTGCCCCTTTCGAAAGACCTCGCCTCCATCGCGGTGATCGGACCTAATGCCGCCACCGCGCGCATGGGAGACTACACCGTCACGCCCCAAGTCGCGCCACCGTCGATCCGCGACAAAC
>DASZPA010000016.1:0-40681 GCA_035550555.1 Fimbriimonas sp. | reverse complement strand
GTCACCTCATCGGTCATAGGCGGCGTTGTAGGAAATCCGGTTACCAGAGTCAGAGCCAGGTCGTCGACTTCGTGCTCTCCTTGACTGATGCCCATTCGGGGGCGCGTTTGAAGCTCTGCTTCCTCTTGGGAGTCGTCCATTTGGTCGATGCTTTCCACGTCCGTTGCGATGTCGCTCGTATCGATCGGGCTGACGTTCGACTGCTCGATGGTCGTGAGCTCACTCACGTCCGGATGTTTCGGAAGTGGGCCGGAGCGGACGGGATCGTCTTGGCGGCCGACAAAGTAGGTTGCGTCGCCAACGCTTCCCTGATCTCCGCGAATCGAAGATCCCAAGCTCTGCCGGCAAATGATGAGGCTCAAGTCGTCGGGGCTTACGCCACCGTTGACCAGTTCGTGAACCGCGGCCTGAGCCTGATTCCAATCCGCGAAAGTTGCAAAGTAGGTAGACATCGAGTTGTAGCCGCTCCAACGGCGTGTACCTAAAGTGACCTGCCTCAATCCCGCGTCTGTTCCGCCACATTTCAGGGTCGACGGTCTCAGGCGGCTAAAATGGGGCGTGACGGCCAGACAGAAGATGGCTCAAGCGGCAGCTGGATGGGTCGCCGAATTGGAGCCGGAGAAGGCAGCCCGGTTCAAAGCCAAGACGATGCTTATCCCATCGCCGGTACAGGTCGAGCAAGCCATCAGCGCAATCGCAATGGGTGAATGCAAGAGCCTGCTCCAGGTTCGCAGGGAGCTGGCTCAGTCGTTCGGTGCCGAGGTCACCTGTCCTTATGCCGCACGCGTGGGGTGGGAGCTTGCAGCCGAGGCCGCCGAGGAAGATCGGTTGGCGGGCGCGTCTTCAGTCACTCCGTGGTGGAGAGTCACCAAAGACGGCAAGCCCCACAGCAAGCTTCCCGGCGGCGCAGAGAACCACCGGCGGCTGCTTCTAATGGAAGGAGTATCCATTTAGTTGGATCAGCTTATACTCCTTGGCTGGCGATACAATGTGGCCGTCTCGAAAGGACGGCCAACGAGTTAGATCTGTCTTCGAACACACACGCGAAGGTCTCGGTGGCTGAAGGTGGCGCGGATTGGGGTTAGCCCTAAGAGCTCGAGTAAGTTGTCAGCTTTTTTCAGAACCCCCCTCTCGTCAGCGAAGTCAAAGTGAGTATGAAGCATCCGAACACCCTTCACCATCCTCACACCAATATGCTTTATGCAGGGCTGTTCTTTGTACTCATGAGCCCTGTCGCCGTGGTCGCCAGTATGGAGATAGCCGGCGCAGTCTTAGCGATTGGCTTGGCATTGATGTTCATAAGCTGGATGATGTCTTAATCGATTCTTCGAATTAGTCGCCCTACTCATTCGCTCTGGCTGCGGTCCCGCTCTTGGCGCGCCGAGGCACGGCAATCTGTCTAGCAGCTTCGACTGTCGCGAGGCCGGGGCGCCCCGACCCAGCAGTCTCCCCGCGCCAGCTAGTTGGAACCGTCGTCGCTTAAGTCGGTCTCGGACCCACATTTCCCCAGAGCCTTAGGATCGAATAAAGACCCACGCCAACAGCCATTACCAGTCCGATCCCACCTGATAGCAGTGCCAAGGCGGAAAGTACGAGGGCCAAGATGAATCCGGCACGCTTCCCACGAAAGATCGCGACTCCGCTGACGATGTGAAGCCCTATGCCGACCACGGCGACGACGAGTCCGATGCCTATGGCTGCGACCATCGGTTTGGCCACGTTAAGGCCATCCATGCCGAGAGGTGGCGCGCTCTCTTTGACCATATCCGACGCCACAGCGCCAAAGATCAGTGAGGCCAAGAGTATAAAGATCAAGCCGAGCGTCGACAGACCGATGATAATCCCGCCAATGACCTTGTCAGCCTGAAAGGCGGCGGGGCCTCCCGGTCGCGGATAGGAGGAAGGAGGGTCCATGGATCACAGTCTACGACGGAAGCTTTCGTCGGTTGCAGCAATGTTTGCTCATAGCCGTGGCTGCTGGCCCTAGGCCACTCTTGGACCGACATTTCCCCACAGCCTAAGAATCGCATAGAGGCCGATCACTACGATCGCCACCGAAGTCTGACCCCCAATAAATATGCCGAAGGCCGCAAAGATTAGGGCAATCATGAACCCGGCTTTCTTGCTGTTATAAACCGCAATCCCGGCGACGAACTGGAGAAAGGCCGCGATAAATACGAGAAGAATGAGCCCATTCACAGCCGACTCCGCAGACCTACTTCCCTGGAATTGTGGCCATGCTTCCATTCCGCCGGCGGTGCCTGCCGTCGATGCCGTCGATGAGAACTGAGGAAACGGCATCACGGGCTGGGAGTGCGGCATCAGACTTGACAAGAATGCCGTAATCACTCCCGCACCCAGAAACATCAGCAGGGAAAAGAAGACGAGGACCGCCCCAACAACCTTATCCGCCAAAAACTGGGCTCTTTCATCCGCCGTGCTAGCCGCTGCTGGTTCCATAAGCCGCTCTTATCATACGAGCAGTTCACGAAAGGGCCGCGCTAAGAAGCCGATGAAAGTGGTGCAAGTTCACCTCCCGCTTCGGTGAATACCTTCCCCGATCATAAAACCGAGACCGAACACCTTTCTGAACCAGCTCCACAACTGCTTCATCCTCGCGCTCCACTCGATCTAACGCACCACCGGCGCCGGCGCCTCTCTTTGCAGGATCCCAAGTGAAGGGCAGGAAAGACACACGAGTGACGTCCGGCGCTAGCGGCTTCACCACGTTGATCGAAAGTCCCCAGGGGTAGAAGTTGAACATGGTGTTCGGGAACACCCAGTAGTAGTAGGCACTGATCCGCTTCCCCTTATCGGGACAATGGGTCGGCAAGTCGAAGCACTCCTCGCCCTCTTTGCCGACCGCAAGCTGAAGACTTGCCCAATCGTAAGTCTCGCAAGTGTAGTTCTCGTAGTCCAGGGCCTCATTAAGGGCGGCATGCACAAACGGTATGTGGAAGCCTTCCAAGTAGTTGTCTACGTAGAGCGCCCAGTTCGCCTTTACAAGATAGTCTCGGGCTCCCGACGAATCGAATAGGAACTGGTCGATGGGAAGCCATCCGACTCGGTCGAGCAGAGGCTGGATCGTTTGCTCGAAGCTTGCCAGTGGATGGACGGATGCGAACAAGAGGTTCTGCCATCGCCCCAGCGGCGGCCGAGCCAGATCGTCGGAATCGGAGGGGAAGCCGCAGACGCCTTCAAATTCCGGCATGAACTGGAACTTGCCGTCGAGTCCAAAGCGCCTACCATGGTAGCGGCAGCGCAAGTACCGCTCATTTCCCGCACCGTCGACCACCGCCATGCCTCGATGCGTGCAGACGTTGCTGAGCAGGTGTACTTGGTCGCCCATGTCGCGCGTGAGAACCATCGGCTCGTCGAGACAATCCTCGAGCAGCGTGAACGGATGCACCGCTCCAGGGACCTTGACAAGGTCGTCCGACCCGATGAACTGCCAACTCCGCGCGAACACCTTCTCGCGGCACAGGTCGAGCATGCCCGGATCTTTATAGAACGCCGAAGGCAGCGTGGAAGCCTCCTCGATCCGTGGGTTGACGGTCAGGTCCATGTGCCTAGAGTACCGATCCATCGGCAATGACTAAGGAGTCTTCGGAGTTTCACTCGAAGGCAGAGGCGGAGCTTCCCAGCGCCAACGGCGCGCTTCATATTCAGCCTGGGGTGGAGCGGCGAAGTCCGCATAACCCCAGGACAGGCGTTCAATCATCCGAGGGCCGAAGGTCCGATCCATAGTTGACGCGGGAGGGTGCCACAGATCTTCGACGACCCAGACTGTCCCCGCCCGTTCATAATCCCCGCGTGAGGGCTTTGCAGCTTGTTGAGTACGGCAGGTTCGAGCTGGCCGACCTGCCCGTTCCCGGTGTCGCCGAAGACGAGGTGCTCGTTCAGGTCCGTGCCTGCGGCATCTGCGGGAGCGACGTGCACGGCATGGACGGCAGCACTGGACGCCGGATTCCACCGCTGGTCATGGGCCACGAGGCTTCGGGCGAAATCGCGCAGGTTGGAGCCGCAGTCAAGAGTTGGCAAATCGGCGACCGGGTTACCTTCGACTCGACGATTTTCTGCGGCAAGTGCGGCTACTGCGAGCGCGGGGAGTTCAATCTTTGCGATAACCGGCAAGTCGTAGGCGTCTCGTGCGGCGACTATCGGAGAAACGGCGCGTTCGCGGAGTTCGTGGTGGTGCCGGCGAGAGTGCTCTGCCGTTTGCCGGATGGGCTCACCTACGAACGGGCCGCAATGGTCGAGCCAGTCTCGATCGCCGTTCACGGCGTGGACCGTGCCCACATCAAGCAAGGTGACCGAGTCGCCGTGATCGGCGCCGGCATGATCGGTCAATTGGTGATCCAGGTCGCAAAGGTGAGAGGCGCTGCCGAGGTGATCGCCATCGATATCGATTCGCAAAAACTCGAACGCGCAGCTCTGATTGGAGCGGACGGAGTGAGCAGCTCATCCGCCGGCATGGAGTTGGACGTGGCCATTGAGGCTGTCGGAATATCGGAGACGGTCGAGATGGCGATTCGGAGTGTCAGGAAAGGCGGCAATGTCTCACTCGTGGGCAACCTCTCTCCAAACGTGAGCCTGCCTCTGCAGGTCGCGGTGACAAGAGAGCTCTCGATCTACGGATCGTGCGGCTCGCAGAACGACTACGCGGAAAGCTTGGAGCTCATCGCAAGCGGAGCAGTTCAGGTCGATTCGATGATTTCCGCCCGTATCGCGTTGGAGGAGGCGGCGAGCTACTTCGACCGGCTGTACCGGAATGAGCCCGGACTGATGAAGGTGATGGTATGTCCATAAAGGAGTTCGACCTAACGGGCCGAGTGGCACTGGTGACCGGGTGCAGCCGCGGCCTGGGGCAGATCTTTGCTCGGACGCTGGCCGACGCGGGCGCCGATCTTGTCGTCACCAGCCGGCGCGCAGACGATCTTCTGGGGTTCCAAGAGGAGATCCAGCACCTGGGCAGGCGCTGTCTGGCTCTGCCTTGCGATGTCCGCGACTACGACTCGATTCAGGCGATGGTCTCTGCCGCAATCGCCGATTACGGAAAGATCGACGTGCTGGTCAATAACGCTGGCTGCAATGTGCGCAAGCCCGCCGTCGACGTGACCTGGGACGACTGGAACCTGATCTTGGACACGAATCTCCGCGGAAGCTTCTTCGTGGCCCAGGCCGTTGCCCGCCATATGATCCCGCTCGGCTATGGCCGGGTCATCAACATCGGCTCGGTGACCAGCGTCAACGGCTACGCCGGGTTGGCGCCGTACGGAGCCAGTCGGGGAGGGGTGAAGCAGCTCACGATGAGTCTTGCCGATGACTGGGGCAAGCACGGGATCACGGTCAACTGCCTGGCGCCGGGCTGGTTCAAGACTGCCCAGAATGCCGTTATGTACGAGGACCAGGAGTGGGTGTCGTATCTTTCCGATCGAATCCCGCTCAAGCGTCCAGGCAAACCAAGCGACCTGCGCGGTGCGGTGGTGTTTCTTGCTTCCGAGGCGAGCGCCTACGTGACGGGACAGACGCTCTTGGTCGACGGCGGCATTTCGACGGGCGCCGTCCGTGCCATACCGAAGCGGTGAAGGCGTGCCCCGTTTGCGGAACTGCCGGGGAGGAAGAGGCGGCCAGTTGTGCGCGATGCGGGCGGGCTTTTCAGGCTGAAGACATCTTGACGCAGGAATTCAGTGCGTATCCACGAAGCTTGTCGCGCAACTCGAACTCGATTTGCCTTCCAGCCAGAACCCACAGGCCATTCGTGGCTCTCTTGCTCGCCATCATCTTCCCGTTCGGCGTGGCCCAGTTTTACAACAGGCAGATTCCCAAGGGGACGATCGTCATGTTTGGGGTCATGTTCGGCGCTTCGATATGCTGGCCCGTTGCGATTCTGCTTTACGCGCTTGCCGTCTTGGATGCCTACCGTATGGCATTTAGGCTCTATCAGGGCCGCACCATCAGGCCGTGGCAGGTTCTCTGATTCGCTGCGCTCGCGCCATCGGGTAACAAGAGCCGAGGCTCGAATTTGATTCTTTCGCGACACCGAACCCCTTCAGGTCCCCGCTGGTTTTCAAACCAAAAGGCGCTCAACGTCACGCTGTCCGATCTGCTTGCCGTACGGCGGGACCGGATGCGGAAGATGCTGGACGAGCTTTCGCCCGACACGTTGGAAAACGTGGACCACTTGGCTCCCATCGACGACCAGCAAGAGGTGTGGGCCGCCGGCGTTACCTACCTGCGGAGTCGCGACGAGCGGAAGGCCGAATCGACCGTCGCCGACGTGTACGACCGAGTCTACGACGCGGACCGGCCCGAGCTGTTCTTTAAGTCGCCGGGATGGCGTGCGGCAGGGCAAAGCGGGAAGATACGGATCCGCAGAGACAGCGACTGGAACGTCCCCGAGCCGGAGCTGACTCTGGTGATCAACCGTTTCGGAGAGATTGTCGGGTACACGGCCGGCAACGATGTGAGCTCGCGCGCCATCGAGGGCGAGAACCCGCTCTACCTGCCGCAGGCCAAAGTTTACGACGGCTCGTGCGCCATCGGCCCTTCTATCGTGCTGACGGGTCGAGACGAGATGGAGCGTTTGCCGATCCGCTGCTCGATCCAGCGTGGCGACTCGGTGGTCTTCGAAGGCGAATCGAACGTGGTGCAAATGAAGCGCAGCCTCCAAGAGTTGGTGTCGTTCCTGACGAAAGAGACATCGTTCCCGCACGGCGTCTTTCTAATGACCGGCACCGGTGTCGTGCCCGACCAAGGGTTTACGCTCTTGTTTGGGGACGTGGTGACGGTCGGGGTCGGTGAATTGGAGCTGGTCAATGAGGTCGACCATAACCTGTAGGGGCCAAGGAGCGGGCGCTTTTTCTAGTAGGAACTTCATCTGGTTCGAACCGGATGTCCCCCTCTCCCGGTTCGAACCAGCCTTCGCTAGAGCTTCGCCGGGCATGCGCTCACCGACCTCCCACGCGAAGGGGGGAGGTGATAGCCTTGGCAGTCCTGCTGATTTCAGGCTTCATATCAAACATCCGACTTGGAAGGACGTACCCATTAAAGGGAGAGGCGGCTCAATACAGTCGCCAAGGTCGTGCCATGCATGCCGGCCATCACCTCTCCCCTCCGCCGGAGAGGTCGGTGAGCTCCGCGAACCGGGAGAGGGGGATCTCCGGTCTCTCGCTGCAAAAAGCCGACTGAAAAACGCGCAGGTGATCCTTGCCTGACGATCTCTACGACGTCGCGACTCGCGCGCCCGGACCGAGCGGAGAGCTTCCGCTTACGGAGGAGATGCTCCTCAACTCCCCGTCGGGCGATCTGTTCGGTCTATCTCAGAACGCTGGAATGGGTTGGGACCCGAGGCGGATGCAGGGGCCCGAGGTGCTCGTCCTCTCAACTCTTGGCGGGCTAAGAGATCAAGACGGGAAGCCCATCGCCCTCGGCTATCACACGGGGCACTGGGAGGTCGGGCTGCTAGTCAAGGAGTGTGCCGAGGAGCTGACTCGACGTGGGGCGATACCGTTCGCGGGCTTTGTCTCCGATCCTTGCGACGGAAGAACGCAGGGGACCGTCGGCATGTTCGACTCGCTCCCATACCGGAACGACGCAGCGATCGTGATGCGGCGGCTGATCCGATCCTTGCCGACTCGGCGCAGCGTGATCGGCGTCGCGACCTGCGACAAAGGGTTGCCCGCCATGATGATGGCCCTGGCGGGCACGCCCGACCTGCCTTGCGCAATCGTTCCTGGAGGGGTCACTTTGCCGCCTGAAGAGGGCGAAGACGCCGGAAAGGTGCAAAGCATTGGGGCACGATTCGCCCGCGGAATGCTCACGTTGAAGGAGGCGGCAGAAGCGGGATGCCGTGCGTGCGCGACTCCTGGAGGCGGGTGTCAGTTCTTCGGTACCGCGGCCACAGCACAGGCCGTCGCCGAAGCCCTCGGCCTCACGGTTCCGCACGCCGCACTGGCTCCAAGTGGGCAGAAGATCTGGCTCGACATCGCAACCAGCACTGCCGAGGCGATCCTCAAGGCTCCCACAACGAAGGAACTCCTGACTGACAAGTCGATTGAGAACGCGATGCTGGTCCATGCCGCATGTGGGGGGTCGACCAACCTGCTCATCCACATTCCGGCCATCGCGCATGCGGCCAAGCTGCGTCGAGCGACCGTCGAGGACTGGATTCGCGTGAATCGAGCTGTGCCTCGCCTCGTCGACGTGCTTCCGAACGGCCCCCACGATCACCCAACAGTCCGCATGTTCTTGGCAGGGGGTGTACCGGAGGTGATGCTTCATCTTCGAGATCTCGGCCTATTAAACTCAGACAGCCTCACTGTCAACGGGAAAACCGTCGGTGAAAACCTTCAGGACTGGGAGGGATCTGAGCGTCGAAGGCGACTCAAGCAAATCTTGAGGGAGAAAGACGGAGTCGATCCGGACGACGTAATCTCGCCCCCCGACAAGGCTAGAAGCAAAGGCCTGACCAGCACAGTCTGCTTTCCGGTCGGAAACCTCGCGCCGCAAGGCAGCGTGATCAAGGCCACTTCAATCGATCCGTCGGTCGTGGGTCAAGACGGCGTGTATCGCAAGCGTGGTCCCGCGAGAGTCTTTACAAGTGAACACGATGCCATCGCGGCAATCAAAGCCGGCAAGATCGTCGCGGGAGACGTGATCGTTCTCACATGCTGCGGGCCGCTCGGAACGGGCATGGAGGAGACGTATCAGCTCACGAGTGCGCTCAAATACCTGCCCTTCGGCAAAGAGGTCGCCATCATCACCGACGCACGCTTCTCTGGCGTGAGCACCGGCGCCTGCATCGGTCACGTCGGCCCAGAGGCGCTTGCAGGCGGACCGATTGGGAAGGTACGCGAGGGCGACCCGATCGAGATCATGGTGGACCGCGCGAACCTGCATGCCAGGGTCAACGTGCTCGTCGAGGACTTCGCAAGCCGACCGACGAATCCGGACTTAAAGCCCGACGCACGGCTTCCAGAAGACACAAGACTGTGGGCAGCGCTGATCACGGCGAGTGGCGGCCTGTGGGGGGGATGCGTCTACGACGCAGACTCGATCATCGCGCGGCTCGCGTGAGCCGAAGCAGCGCGCAGTCCATCGGCGCCAGCTTAATTGCCAAGGAACCAGAGCAGGATGAGTCCGCCTTGGACCACAGGTCGTGGACTTGCCAGGTCCCCTTCAGCCCCAATCTCGAGAGAGAAATTGAAAGAGTCTTCGTCGAAACCTTGTCGTAATTGAACGCTGCCACGTAGGCGATCTTTCCATCGGCCCATTCGAACAGGTCTCCCGCCTTGGAGCCGGTGTCTCCGTTCACCGGTTCAAAAGCAATCGACCGACGCGCCAACTTCATGATCTCCTCGTTCGAGAAGAGGCGCTTGACCCGATCGCGAGCCTCGGGCTTCGTCATCGCATCGCCGCCAAGGAGCATTCCTCCCGTCACCACCGACGCCGTGAGGCGGCTCCGCGCCTCGGCCTCGGTGACGGGCGGTTCGCCAAGGGGCTGGTAGATGCAGCTGCTATCCGGATCGTTGAAGTCGTACAACCGGTGATGCGTCCACCAGCCGTAGGTAACGGAGTTCATCAGATACTCCGTCGCGCCGATGTTGGCGAACACGTCGCAGGAGATCCGGCGGCTTTGCGCGTATCCATTTGGGAACATCGGCGCGATGCTTAGGCAGAGGAAGACCGACCGCCCGATCCGGTTCATGGAGACGAAGTCGGAGATGTGTTTCATGCCGAAGTTGTACGCCTCGGTTCCCGTTGTGATCTTCGGATCGAAGTGCTGGCCTTCCAACGATCCGTGGGTGAGGAAATCGAGCTTCACCAGGTCGAATCCCATGTTGAGGAACTCGGTCAACTGCTTGTCGATCTTTTGCAGCGTTCCGGGATGCGTCGGGTCGAGCGGCCAGCCTCCACTTAGCTTGGGCAACGGATTGCCTTGAGCATCTTTTAGGACGAGGTCGCGTACCTTGTATGGTGTGCCCGCTACCGGGTCGTTGAGGTTCCCCCAGGCGGTGAAAGGCGTCGTGTAGATGCCCGCCTTGAGCCCAGCGGCGTGACAGTGGCTGACGAACTCCTTTCGCTCGTCTGGCTTCAAGTTGTCCCAGAACGAGTCGAGGTTCATGTAGGCGGTCCCGCCGCTCCGAAACGACGGAAGTTCCTTCCGGAAGAAGTCGACTGCGGCCTTGGCGTCCGAGGCGCGGATCTTGTCTTTGTAGCCCGACCAAGAGCTCCAGCCGAACGGCACTGGACCAGGTGCGGGCAAGGGAGGCCTAACCAAGGCATTCAGCGCTCCAAACCGCTCCAGACCCTTGCGCCAATCGTCATACCAGCCGATCGACATCCTCGGCGACGAGACAACTCGGCCGGTGAAGAGACCATGGGGTTGCGTGTCGTGGGTCCACTTTCCCGTCGCGCCGGTATGGGCCTGGAACCCCGCACCCTTGTCGAATCTAACAGCAGACTTCCAGACGTCGTGGTCGAGAGAGCCGACGATGAGCCCGTGTCGAGAACGGTTATCGTAAACGGCTCCAACCTCGTAGCTGTCCTGATTCCACGAGTCAGAGCTGTACCGGACGTACATATCGTTGTCATAGGGCACGAACAGCGATTGCTGCGGCTCTCCACCCTTGAAGTCTACGGGCGACGACGAAACGATGGGAGCCAGATAGCTGGAGGAGACCGGTTGGGGCGAGATTAAGTCGAGCCGGACAAGAACCTCGGCCGAACCACGGTAGATCCAGTAGTGCCTCTTGAGGCCCTTGTCAGCTACCGTAACTTCGATCCCAGAACCGAAACGGTCATGGATTGTCTTGACCTTGTCAATAGAGTGGGGACCATCGGTGGACCGGCATAGCACACCATCTGAAGTCCTCGCCTCGCTCCAAAGGCGCTTTGCAGAAGCATGGCCTGGCCACGTCACATCGTATAGGCCGGAGCTTAGATCGAGAGAAAGGCGCACCTGGCCGTTGTCGACGAGCAGATGCGCCGCCTCCCGTTGCACGGTGACCGGAGTGTTAAAGCCTAAAAACATTCAAGATCGACCAGCAACGGGAGATAGGCGCCGCGCACGCTTTCGCGGCGCCTATGCGATCAGCCTATTGCCACTCCGAGTATTGGCGCATATAGACCTCGACCTGGTAACGGCCTGGCCAACCGTCGTAATTGATCCGCTGGTACACGTCGAAAGCGTCGGAACCAAGCGCCTGGAACCCGTTCTCTCCCTTGACATGGCCGTCGAAGAAGCTCAGGTTGACGATCTTGTTGCCCGACCCGCGCATGACGGTAAGGCCGTTCGCCAAGGTAGTGCATCCGTTGCCGGGGTTGTTGCAGCCGTAGGCGAAGTAGTTGGCCTGAACGTTCGGGTACTCGGACCGGGTCGGCACGATCATCGCCGTATTGGCGGGGTTTTGTAGCGCCGTGAAGTTGCCAGAGCCGCCGCTGTTGTACGGCTGGGTCCAAGACCACCACTGCACCCACGGCCAGATGGTGGAGTACTCGTTGGTCTGCCCGGAATCGGCGTTGCTCCCCGCAATCCCCTCGTTCTTGCCCGCGTCACAGTTGACACCGAATGAGACTGGGAAGCGGGTGGATGAGTCGCCCGTGTTGCCGTCCGCGTTGGGGCCGAAGCCGAAGTCGTACGTCGGCGAATTGAAGATGCCACCGTCACCCTGCTGGGCTCGCGTGTAGGGGGGCTCACCGGGGCGCGGGTAAAGGCCACCGTTCTTGATGTACGGCAAAACGCTGTCCTTCCAAAGGATCAGGTTATAGCGAGGCTGGTCCCAGTAGCCCTGCATAACGGGCGCAACGCAGTCGTCATAGTCGCCGCCGTACATGATCATTCCGAGGGCGATGTTCTTCACGTTGCTCAGGTCGGCGGTCCGTTTGGCGGCTGCCTTGGCTTGAGCGAAGACCGGGAACAGAATGGCGGCAAGGATCGCGATGATCGCGATCACAACGAGGAGCTCGATGAGCGTGAATGCTTTTCTATTCATTTAGTTCGACCTTCTTTGGCCTGCCTCGGCGGTTCAGTGCGTCGGCGAAAACAATTGCTTTTGAAAAGGCTCGCCCGTGCCTACGCACGGGACGAGTCGCGGATGACAAGTTCGGGTTTGAGAATTCGTTGTTGGATCGGAGCGGTCGGGTCCTCGATCTGGGCTTTGAGGAACTGCCAGGTCAGGGAGCACATCTCTTCGATGGGCTGCCGAACGGTCGTGATGGGGCATGCCGCGTATTCGGTCTCCTCCAATCCGTCGAAGCCGACGATTGCCAGGTCTTGGCCCACCTTCAGCCCCAGTCGGCCCGCCGCCGTCGCGGTAACCAACGCCAGGTCGTCGTTCATGCAGAGGAGCGCTTCAGGGGTTGTTGAAGCGCTGCGGAGTGTTTCCTCGAGAGACTTCGGCGAGACCTTTTCGCATGAGAGCACCAGCGGCTCCAGTCCCGCCTCGGACATCTTCTTCGCATAAGCCTCGTAGCGGACTCCTTCGTTAAGCAACCCTGAGGCGACGGGCGCGATGTAAGCGATCCTCTTTCTGGCCGTCCCGATCAGGTGGTCCATGGCCTCATCGGCGCCGGCGGCAAGGTCGATCCCCACAAAGCTCTTTGCCTCCGACCAGTACGCTCCCATGCTCACGAACGGCGTGTAGGGAGCAAGCCGGTGGTGGTTCTGTGCGAAGATCTCGCCCGAAGCAGAGGTGTCGAACGCGATGATCCCATCGACAGGAACTCTGAGCGCGCGAGAAAAGCTGTGGTCCCAGTGGAACTCTTCGTCGACGTCCGTGACAGCCATCGCCAGCTCCGTCTGACCGAGGATCGCCCTCATGTGGTCGAGTACCTGGCTTCGGTAGCGGGAATATGCGAGCGACATCCAGAACCCGACAAGGCCGGACTTTCCGGTCATTAGCGCCCTGGCGGAGGCGTTCACCTGGTAGCCGAGCCGCCTGGCGGCCTCCAGCACTTTGGCGCGCGTCTCTTCGGAGATGGAGACGTCCGTGCGCCCACTCAGAACGCGCCATACCGTGGCCCCCGATAGCTGCGCTTCGCTGGCCACGTCGTCCCGCGTGGGTCGCCGTGCCGTTTTCACCTGCTGCTCCGAAGCATTGTGCACGCGCACATTGTATCATGTGCACGCGCACATTTCCGAAAAATTGTCTTTGTTTTTCGTCGCGACGCCCGCAACGTAGCCACAACACGGGGCCCGTAGTTGTCTTCACCACGTTTTATGTGCTGCTCGGGGACGTGACCCAGGGTCCTGTCCAGCCGCAACGCGTTTGTCCGTACTCACATCTGGCAACGCGCGGTTCTTCCAGCGCCGAAGGTTCGGCTCATATGCAGCCTGGGGTGGAGCGGCGAAGCCAGCGTAAACCCCAGGTTAGTCGTCGTACGGCATCCAAAGGGCCGAAGGTCCGATCCAAAGAAGGTGTTGCTCGATCGATACCCGCCTTGGAGCCATGTCGCGGCTGAAGCAACTGAGGTCAAGGACTTATCTCACCGATATTTATGGGAGCGGGCAGTGGCCGGCACTCTGGTGGGACTTGGCTCGGGGCAAATCAAAGGCGAATACGGCACTCAGCGGCGGTGAAACAGACATCGAAAAACTGGCCGTGCTCGTCGGTCAGCAACAGAGGCTTATGGAGCTTGCCTCGGCCGTCAATGCCAATAAGGACTTCGACGTCATCTCCGGCCTGGTGCGCGACGCAATTTCTGAGATTGGGGGTCTGGACCGGTGCGGCATGTTCATCGTCGAGGCAGACGGCATCCGCGGGACGTTCGGAACCGACGCCGCCGGAAACCGCACCGACGAGCGGGCCCTGTGGTTTCCAATCAGCGGGCTGGGCGACGCCATCCTTGGCATGATTGAGAAGAAGGCGAAGTTTGGGATCTCCGTCAACGAGTCGCCGATCGAAATGCCCGACGGCGAGATCCGCAGGAATACCAATGTCGCCTCGATCTTCCTTTACTCCGGTGACGAGCTGCTGGGTGTGGTGTTCGTCGACACGCTTTTCTCGGGGCGCCCGATCTATGAAGAGAACCTTCGGGCGCTGATCCCGTTCGTGCAACAGGCGGCGGTCGCGCTTCAAAACGCCCGGCTCTTCGACCAGGTTCAGAAAGAGTTGGAGGAGCGTCAGAAGGTCGAAGAAGCTCTTCGCAAGCAGGCGATCGAGCTGGTCGAGGCGCGCGACGAGGCTCTAGCCGCCACGCGAGCTAAGAGCGAGTTCCTGGCGAACATGAGCCACGAGATTCGGACGCCGATGAACGGTGTGATGGGAATGGCAGAGCTGCTCCTCAACACCGAGATGACCGAGCAGCAGCGCGACTACGCTCGGATCATCTACAACAGCGCAGAATCCCTGCTCAACGTCATCAACGACGTCCTCGACTTCTCCAAGATCGAGGCCGGGAAGCTATCGCTGGATAACGAAGATTTCAACCTGAGGACGCTCGTCGAGGAAGTCACGGAGCTTCTGGCGCCCAGGGCGCAAGACAAGGGACTCGAGATCACCTGCCACATCCCAGTCAATATCCAAGAAGGATTCCGAGCCGACGCCGCTCGCATTCGTCAGGTGCTGGTGAACTTCCTTGGCAACGCCATCAAGTTCACCGAGGAAGGCGAAATCACGGTCGAGGTGAGCTGCCTGAGAAACGCCCGCAAGCATGCGACGATGAAGATCGCCGTTCGCGACACCGGCATCGGCATCCGCGAAGACCGACGCGAGCTGATCTTTGAAAGCTTCACCCAAGAAGATGGAAGCACCACGCGCAAGTTCGGCGGGACAGGTCTCGGATTGACGATTTCACGCCAGCTCGTGGAGATGATGGGCGGCCGGCTGGGGGTTGAAAGCGAAGTTGGCAAGGGAAGCACGTTTTGGGTTGAAGTGTCCCTCGACAAGGCCGCTCTTCCCTCGGCTCAGCCCTCCTATGCGGATGTCAAGGGCCGACGCGTTCTGGTGGTCGACGACAACGCCACCAACCGGCGAATCTTGCGGGAGCAGCTCGAATCGTGGGGTTGCCAGTACGCGGAGTTCGCCAACGGACCAAGCGCGATCAAGGCGATCAAGGCGGGAAGCCGATTCGATGCGATCTTGATGGACTACCAAATGCCCGTCATGGACGGTCAAGAGACGGCGCGGCGCATTCGATCGATTGGCGGTCAGCGAAGGACTCCGATCATCCTTCTCAGCTCGGCGTGTTGGCAGCAACAAGGCGTCGCGCGGGATTTTGAAGCGGTTCTCTCCAAGCCTGTCCGCCAGTCGCACTTGTTGGAGACGCTGATGCGGGTGCTGGGCGAGGGCAAGCCTCAGACCTTGCCCCTTCAGGAGGTTAGCGGCGACCTGCGCGTTCCGTCGGGACTGCGGGTCTTGGTGGCCGAGGATAACGCCGTCAACCAGAAGGTGATGAGCTACATCCTCTCGCGATGGAAGTGCCAGGTCAGCATCGCCAACACGGGCAAGGAAGCAATCAAGCTTGCCGAGTCAAGCTCCTATGATCTCATCCTGATGGACGTGCAGATGCCTGAGATGGACGGCTTCGAAGCGACCCGAGTCATCCGACAGCGTGAGCATGGAAGGCGTCACGTTCCGATAATCGCGACGACCGCGCATGCGATGGAAGGGGACCGAAGCCGCTGCATCGCCGCTGGGATGGACGACTACTTGACGAAGCCCGTGCGAGCAGAGGTTCTGCTCGAAAAGCTCCTGCACTGGACGGTCGATAGGTCCGTTGGCCGCGCGGCCTAGGTCTTCCCGAACAAGCGGCTGCCCCCAAATGTCAAAGGCGGTATGTTCGCCGCGCTTCAGCTCGTAGCTCTTATCGTATTCTTTGAGGCCATTGGACTGATCGGTGAGTTCCTCACGAGACCCGCGAGATCGACTTGGTACGCCAGTCTGCGAAAGCCTTCCTGGACGCCATCCGAGAAACTATTCGCGCCGGTTTGGGGCGTGCTGTACCTGCTGATGGCGATCGGCACCTGGATCGTTCTCCAACTGCCCTATCACAACACGGCGATGGCGTGGCTTGTGGGCCTGCTCATTCTGAATTTCATGTGGACGTACGTTTTCTTCAAGCAGAAGAACATGCAGTCGGCGTTTGCTGAGCTGACGATTCTTTGGATCATGGCGGTGGTAACCACCCTATGCTTCTTCAGCCTGTCCGTCGCCGCTGCTGTTTTGATGCTGCCGGTCGTCGCTTGGATTACGTTCGCCGGAGTCTTGAACATCCAAGTCTGGATGATGAACCCGCCAAGTAATGAGATCGGAGCGCGGCACGACTTGGTGAGTAAGGGCCCAACGCTGTAAGCTCGGGAGGTGCTGACCGCGCCCTCCCAAGTTTCCACTGCCGACACCGTCGCGAAGGTACGAGCCTTTCGCGACGGTGTCGGTTTGACCGCCCTACAAAGCAGCTCCGGGGGCACAGGTTGGGCAAGATCTTCCGGGCTGCGGACCCAACTCATGGGGTTTGCCGAGGTCGGCGGCAGGAGAGTGAGCCTTCGGTGGCGGCTCAAATCCGTTCGACAGAAAGGACACCGGCTCACCATCGTCTTCGCCTGTCCCTCTCCCAGGCTTCTTGCGAGATCGGATTGGGTGGGTGACGCAGGCCCTGGGCCGATTGAACACACCCTCTCAATCGAGAACCAGAGCGCACATTCGATCGCCATTCCGCTTCAACCGTCGCTCAACTGGTCGTTCAAGCCACGAGCGGGCCATCAGGTCAAGAGCTGGTGGGTCGAAAAGGGAGCCGGAGGGCCCAGTGAACAAGGCGTCCATGTGACCACTGTGGACTCAAGGTTCCACCAAGATCTCGAGTCCCGTCCCTATGTGGATGACAAACGCGCCTATGCCAAGGAGGGATCGAACCGCGATCCGATCCCGTGGATCTGCCTTCACGACGAGACCTCTCAGGACGGGTGTTACGCGGGCATCGAGTTTTCAGGCCGAGTGTCGCTCGCGCTCCGTTCAGATTTGAGAGGCGTCGTCTCTGCGTCGACCGGGCTCTGTCCCGATCACAACGGCTTTCGGGCCGAGGTCAGACCCGGCGAAACCTATGCGCTTCCAACTGTATTCGTCGGTTGCTTCAAAGGCAGCGTCGACGACGGGGCCAACCGGATGCGGCGTTGGGTGACAGCCCGCTTACGGCCGAAGGCATCCGACCCGCGCTATCCGCTGGTCACACTGAACTCCTGGGGGAGCGGAATGGCGGTCGACGCTCCTTTGGCCAAGAGCATGATGCTCAACGCCGCCAAGCTCGGAATCGAGATGTTTCATGTGGACGCCGGCTGGTTCCGAGGTGTGGGCGACTGGAGGCCGAATCCTCAGAAGTTTCCGCAGGGCCTTCGAGTCATTTCGGACGAGGCGCATGCTCTCGGACTCAAATTCGGCCTTTGGGTGGGCTGGTCCCAAGGCGGCATCAGGCCGGAAGAAGAAGATCCGCAGGCAGTGATCAACGTCCATTCTGGCCGCTCTGATTGGTTCGCCAAGGACTACCCGCCCGATTGGAAGCCTGCGGACTTCACGGGAGCCGACCTTTGTTTGGGAGATCCGAAGGCCGTGGATTGGTGCAAGAGCCTCCTCTCGAGGCTCGTCGACGAGTACAACCTCGACCTCTTGGAGCACGACCAGCGGATGATCGTGCAGGAGTGCAACAAGAAGGACCACCTACACACTCCCGCCTCTACCGATGTGGCCTACCGAGCGGCACAAGGCTACTACGCCGTCTACGACAAGGTCCGAAGGGAGCACCCCAAGCTGCTCTTCGAGGACTGCGTGAATGGAGGCCGAATGGTCGACTTCGGGGTGATCAAGCGGACCCACTACGTGAGCATTACGGATTCCTACTACCCTTTGGCGAACCGTCGGGCCTTCTTCGACGCCTCCTACGTCCTTCCGCCTTCCATGTGCGAGTGCTACATCGAGGCACAGCCGGTCAAGACGCTTGGCGAGTTCGTGAGCATGTTGCGGAGTGGGATGATGGGCCTCTGCACGATCATGCAGGACCCCGCGAAGTGGACCGGGGAGCAGTCCGCTGCGGCCAGGCGGCAGTTTCAGCTTTACAAGACCAGGCTCCGACCTCTAATCCGGCACGGCAACCTATTTCACGTTTCGGAACGCCCTGACGGCAAGCGGTGGGATGGGATCCAGTATGCGAGTCAAGATCGAAGCAAGGGAGTCCTCTATGCGTTCCGAGGAGACAACGATCAAGACAAGCACACGTTCCTACTCAAGGGCTTGGACGCCAAAGGCACTTACCGAATTCATTTTGAGGATGGCAGCCACCCGGATACATCGGTGCGAGGAACGGAGTTGATGGAGCGGGGCTTGGAGGTTTATCTGACAGCACGAAATACATCGCAACTCGCGTTCATCACCAGAATATAGCCTTGATCTAGTTTGCAATCAGAGAGCCAAGGACAAATGGATATCACTCGGAACGGATCGCGTCCCTCGGCGAAGGGGCCGGATTGTTCACTGGATCGGTTCGAATCGACCAACTATCCAACTCACCCGAGCCAGCAGGGCAGCAGCCGCGGTGGTTACGTTCGAACCCGGCGCCCGAACCGCTTGGCACACACATCCACTCGGCTAAACATCTCGGGGGTGGGTTGGGCACAGCGCGAAGGTGACTCTAAAGAGGAAATCCGACCGGGTGACGTCGTCTGGTTCGAACCCGGCCAGAAGCAGTGGCACGGAGCCACGTCCACCAATGCGATGTCGCACATCGCCATTCAAGAGGCTCTTAACAGCAAAGTCGGCGAATGGCTGGAGCACCTCACCGACGAACAGTATGCCGGCAGCTAGGCGTGAATCGCGCCCGCGACCTGTTCGTCGTTCGGGGCGAGTTGCTGCCTACGCGCTGCGCCGGATGCCGACACGACCCCAGCGAAGGTCAGCATCAGCAGCTTGAACGTCTCGATTCCTGCGAAGACCATATGGCTTCCGCTCGCCGGCGGAGTCCCACCGGCAATCACCAAACGGGTGTTCGCATCCAGGCTTGGGAAAAGCCACCACTCCTGCGCCAGCCAGATGGCAAGAAGCAGAGCGGAGACGACAATCCGCCATCTGGAACGAGCCAAAAGCGATCCTGCCGCCAAAACCAACACCAGGACCATCTCGAGCGAGTGCAGCCAGTGAAAGGTGATCGAGCCGATCTCGACAAGCTGGGACATCGTCGAGTGCTGGGATTGGAACTTCGCAATCGTCGCGAGGAATGACACTCCGCCGATCAGTCCGGCGTAGAGCGGGAACAGAAAGTTGGTGGCTGTGAGTCCTGCCTCTTTGAGCCTCATTGTGCCGCCTCAATCGCGCCTTTGCTGAGCTGCACTCCCATCCTTTTGGCAAGGTCGATGAGGACCTCCGAAGTGGAGGAGTCGCCGAATTCGCCTCGCACGGCCGAGCTGAAGATCTCGACCCATCGGTCGAACATCTCTTCTGTTAAGTCCGGAATCGCTCGATGAAGCTCGAGTGGACGGCCCGAATAGGAGCGGTCGCGGATCAGAAGGCTTGCCCAGAAGTCGGTCATCCGTCCAAGGTGCTCGTCCCAGTTCGTGATATGACGCTCAAAGACGGGACCAAGCAAAGCGTCCTGACGGGCCTCCACGTAGAACGCATCGACAAGCCTCTGCAGCGCTGGCCGGTCGACTCTTGCACCTAATATTAGCCTCACTATATCATGTATTATAGACTCATTAATGCGGCTCACCGCTCAAACCGACTTCGGACTCCGCCTTCTGATGTATGTGGCGGCGCATCGACCTCGGCGCGTGACGATCCAAGAGGTCTCTCGCAACCTGGACCTCTCGCAAGCGCACCTCATGCGCATCGCCGCAAATCTGGTCTCAGCGGGGTTCCTGAGATCTTCCCGAGGCCGGGTGGGCGGCTTGGAGCTTGCCCATGAGCCAAACCGCATCACTGTGGGAGATGTGGTGCGGGCATTAGAGGCAGATGTCAGCCTCGTCGAATGCTTTCCACCCCGAAACGGCCCTTGCCGCCTCGCCCCGGCATGCCGACTCAAGGGCGTTTTGGAGCGAGCTAGCCAGGCGTTTTTTGAAGAGCTCGACAAAGCGACGCTCGAAGACCTGGTGGACCCAAACGATCAACGCCTCATCCGGCTTATCGGCGCCGTCACTTAGAATGCTGGTTGCGGACAACCGTGAAAATCGACGAAGCGGAAAATGGATGGAGGCGATCAGCCTGTCTCTTCGCCAGGCGTTCAAGCACGCGCCGCGCCCCGACGATTCTGAGCTTTTCGACGACTATCCCAATTTGCACCCCGAGGAAGAGGAGCACTTGCAGTACCTGAAAGGCAAGAGTTGGAAGCAGATCGACATGCATGAATGCGGCTTCGCTATCATGAATCTCAGCGTGGACGGATGGCGCTACTTCCTGCCGGCTTACCTACTGGACACGACTTCAGCCTGGAACGACACAGGGTTCTATTTTGGGCTGCGCGAGTACTGGCTTTGTCCAACCGGGCAGCATGTCAAACACTCGTTGGAAAGAGTTTCTAGTTTGAGTAGGGCGGAGTTCGACGCCGGGAAGGAGTATGTGCGATTCGCCAAGGATTGCGCAGATGGCGAGGCTCGGTCGGTCTGGCGCAATTTTTGGAATCAAGCCGCATTTGGAGACTTCCCCGAAGTTGTTTAGAGAAGAACGGCCTAGCGCCTGGAAGTGAACTGCAAATAGGGCGGTCCAAGAAACAAAACGCGATCAGGCAACCGGCTTTCGCGAGCTCAATCTTCGAAGCGCCCGGCTGTTCGACAGTCAATTACGGTGGGCATGGGATGAACGGACTGGGTCAGTCCGCTGTATCTCCATACAGCCTTTGGATATAGCAGATCTGCCCGAGGTGGTAGCTGTTGTGGATGGCAACCCAGTGCAGCCAATAGAGAATTGGTCCAGATTCCCCCCAGAAGACGGTGAGGTTATCGGAAAGGCGCTCGTCAGGTATCGCTCGCAGGACCGAGGCGAGGCGCGACGTCTCCTGCTCAAGGGCAAGAACAACTTGCTCCCGCGTCGAGATTGCGTCGATCCTTGAGAAGATCTCGAAGTACCGATCTGGCTCGGGGCAAACCCCCGATGCAAGGATCTCCGACCATACTCCTGTGACAATCGCGCACTCGGCGGCAACTTCCAGAGGCGATCTCGCCGTCTCGCAAGGCTTCCAGACGAGCCGATCGTCCGGCGTTCGGTCGATTGTGTAGACGAGTACCTTAAGCGATTTCTCGGTCGCAAGCGCCGCCGCCTCCTGAACCTTCATGCACGGCAGTATAGTCAGCGAAGCTTTGAAGGGCTCTAGCTCGTTAATGGGGGCGCGAGCAAGAAGTGGTCGGGATGACTGGATTCGAACCAGCGGCCTCTGCGTCCCGAACGCAGCGCTCTACCAAGCTGAGCCACATCCCGACAGGAACACTCAATTTACCCGGATAGGGCTCCACAACGAAAGGCGCGGTGGGGCGCCGCAAGATAAACATCCCAGATTAACTCCGAGTTCTGGCTTGAATCGAAGGGGGAGGCAGAACTTGCGATTCGTGTGATAAAGCGCTTCATCACGGCGTAATTCCGTGTTATAGTGTCGATGGCGATGAAGCGGTTAATCGGACCAGAGAAGGTCTCGTGGGCGTAACGCTCAAAGATGTGGCGAAAGAGGCGGGGACCTCGGTCGCTTCGGTTTCCGCAACCCTTCACGGCACGCGCGGCGAGACGATCCGCGTAGGACAGGCGACCCGCGACCGGATTAAGAAGGCGGCGCTCTCGCTCGGCTACGTCGCCAACCCCATCGCGAAGAGTCTGGCCACTGGCAAGAGCCGCACTCTGGGTCTGATGCTTCCTTACGTCGACGCGTTCCGGGACGAGAATCCCTTCTGCGCACAGGTGATGCACGGCGTCTTGGAAGAGGTGGTCAACCGCCACTACAACCTGATGCTCTACACGGCGGCCAGCGATGCCCCGGACGCGCAGACTCCTCTGCTTGTGGATTCCCGGGTGGACGGCATTGTACTGGTCATGCCCGAGGAGAACAGTGCCATTGCAGCCCATTGCGACCGTCAGGGCATTCCGTACGTTTCGGTCCTTCAGCGGCCCGGCCCCGGAAGGTGGTGCGTAAACGCCGATGACTACCGAGGCGGGCGCCTTGCCGCACGAAGACTGTGGAATCTCGGCCATCGAAGAGTCGCCCACCTGACCGGCTCGATGGACGTTGCGACGAGCGCTCCACGCCGAGACGGCTTTTGCGCGGAGATGAAAGAGCTCGGCTGCCCGGTACCCGAATTCATGGTCGTGCCTTCCGGCTTCACCCACTCCACGGGGTACGAGTCCATGAAGATCTTGCTCAACTCCCCCCGTGAAGACTGGCCGACCGGCGTTTTTGCCGCGAACGACCAGTGTGCGGAAGGCGCTATGCGCGCCATTCGGGAGCGCAAGCTTTCGATCCCTGAGGACTTGGCGGTGATCGGATACGACGACACATGGTACGCCGGGGTGACCCAGCCTCCACTGACGTCTGTTCACATGCCGATCAGCGAAATGGGCTCGCAAGCCGTGGGAATGTTGATCGATCGCCTGGAAGGGCGCGAAGTCACCAATTATCAGCCTCTACTCAGCGTCCATTTAACAATTCGACAATCCTGCAGCCCTTTTTCGCCTGCCTCGACCCCTGGGACCCCCGAGTCCACCGCGCTCATTCAATGAGGAATTAGAGAGACACTCGCAATGCATTCATTTACAACCAAGACCCGAAGCGCCTTTACGCTCATCGAGCTCCTCGTCGTCATCGCGATCATCGCGATCCTCGCCGCGATCCTCTTCCCGGTCTTCGCCCAAGCGAAGGCTTCGGCCAAGAAGGCTGCGGACCTGAGCAACATCAAGCAGATCGGCACGGCCACGGCCATGTACCAGAACGACTACGATGATCAGTGGTTCTGCGCGGCAACCTATCCCAAGGAAGCTGACAGCGACTACGGCCTGATGTATCGCTGGAGCAGCCAGCTCTGCCTCGGTCCTTACATCAAGAGCGTGCCCCTGCTCAACAGCCCGCTGGATTCGTCCTATAAGCCTGACTTCACTGGAGGCTGGTCTTATATGACGCCGGATCCCACCACGCGGCAAGCCGGCCCCATCTCATATATGACGAACGCGTTGTCGACCGACCTGCTCGGCCCCAACTCGCCTTACTTCCCACCCAACGTGACCGACTACCGTGGACCCGTTGCTCCTGGCTCGTACTGGGACGGCGATTCGCAAACTCGGGCTGTTGGCTCGGGCTCCATCGGAAGCACACAGCCAAACAGCCCCGCCACCCTCATCGTCTTCACCGGTGGCTCCCAAGACGGCATGAACTGGTCGGGATGCGGCAACACGCACAACAACACCGAGACGATCGCCGGCTGCTATGGCGGCGACGACCTTTATTGGGGTTGGGATGCCGTCGATCTCGCCTCCGGCACGTACTTCGGCTCGCCCGATCCGAACCTGTTCAAAGCTTGGAGAAAGGTTGGCAACCAGGGCAACTTCTCGTTCGCCGATACTCATGCGAAGTCGATGCAGCCGGGTCAGTTGTTGATCGGTCCTTTCCAGCTCAATCCGAAGTATTGGTTGGTCGATACCCAGGGATACTAAACATGCAGAAACTCTTCTTTGCGGGCGTTTTGGCGTTGAGCGCAATGGGCTTGGTCATTGCGGGCTGCAACAGCGGAGATACCGGTGACGGAATGAAGCCGGAGAACCAAAAGATCGCTGCCGATGCCAATGCGCTTGCCAAGAAAGTTGGCGGAGATTACAACAAGTTATCGCCAGACGAGAAGCAGCAGTTTCTCAAACTGGCGAACGGCAACGAGGCCCAGGCGAAGGTCATCTGCAACATGATGGTTCACTCGCCTAACGAGGGCATCGTTCAAAAGCACGGCGGCCCGGTTAGCGGCCAGTGACCTTCTTCCGGCGGGCAGTTCTCGCGCTGCCCGCCGGATCTAGTTTCGTTTCCAGTCGCATGCGATGAAACTACTTGGCGCTTTGGCTCTTCTCTATGTCCTTGCGCCTCTGAACTCACCCCCAAGGCCTTTCTTCGCTGTCGCGCATCGAGACGGCAAATGGTGGTTCTCGAATGAAGGAAGGCCCTTCTGGTCGTTCGGCGTGGATTGCGTCGACCTGGGGACCGAGCCGTCGAAGGTCAAGGCCGACAACCCGGCCTATTCCGGCCTAAAGGTATATCCGAATCAGACAGCCTGGGCAAAGGCGAGTCTTGGACAGCTTCGTTCTTGGGGGTTCAACACCCTTGGCGGCTGGTGCGACGTCGACGCTCTGAAAAGAGGTGGAAGCAGCAGGATGCTCCCTTACACGATGGTCCTTCACCTCGGCGCCTACGACCAGGCGCCTTGGCACGACCTCTATTCCAATCAGATGGAAATGGCGATCGTTGGTGCGGCCAAGGCTCAGATTCCCGACGTGGCCAACGATCCCAACTTGATTGGCTACTTCACCGACAATGAGCTCGGCTGGTGGGACGACACCTTGTTTTCGTCCTACCTGGCAATGCCGTCCGAGGCGCCTGGCCACAAGAAGATCGTCGAATTCCTTGAATCGTTCTACGGACACAGCCTGCGTCGACTGCAAGAAGACTGGATTCTCGATCTTCGATCTGACCAATCGTCAAACGGCCCGGATCCGAATACCCAACCGGTCTATTCCAAGGAAACGACCACCTTCAATCAGCTCCACAAGATGTACCTCCGGCCGGAGGGATCGGGACGGAAGGCAATCAAGTCGTGGGCCGGTCAGTTGGCGGGCCGTTATTACAAGCTGGTGCACGACGCAATCCGCCGATACGACACCAAACATCTGATCCTCGGCGACCGCTATTGCCAGTACTTCTCGCTCCCGGTGGCGCAGGCGGCGGCGCCCTACCTGGACGTCGTCTCGACGAACTATGGAGCCGATTGGAACGACGGCTCGGTCTGCCACTTCTACTTGGACACACTCCATCGAGCGACCCTCAAGCCGCTGATCATCACCGAGTTCTACATGTGCGCTCGCGAAAACCGGAGCGGAAACAAGAACGACAGCGACGGCTTTCCCGTGGTCGATACGCAGAAGCAAAGGGCGGCGGCCTTCTCGAAGTACGTGCGATCTGTTGCTTCCTTGCCGTACATGCTGGGCGCCCACTGGTTCCAGTACACCGACGAGCCGGGTAAGGGCCGTGGCGACGGCGAGAACTACGATATGGGTCTTGTCGACATCTCCGGTAGGCCCTATGAAGCGATAACCGCGGCTGCGAGGAGCCTGAAACCTACCCGCATCCATGCCCTTGGTGTGACACCCCGGGAGTTGAACGCCATTCCGCCAGCGCCTGCGAAGCCTTTCGAGGGATTCAAGGCCTGGGACCGTGTGCGTGGCTTCATTTCAGCGGATACGAAGCTCCCGGTGGCGGACCTCTACGCGGCGTGGAAGCCGGAGGGTTTGTATCTGGGCTTCTATGCAATGGACTACTCCGACCCATCGCTTTATGTGGGGAAGAAGATTCCCGAGTCGGAGCGGCAAAAAGCTGTCGTGCATCTTCCCGGCGGTAGGGAGGTCTCGATCCGCTACGGCGGTGACAGACCCCCGACGATCGATGGCTCGGGCGTGGTCGCCAAAGAGCAAGGAGGTCTAAAGAGCTCGCTGGAAGTGCTCATCCCCTCGGCTTGCTTCACCGAAGGCAGATTAGGAAAGGGACATAAGCTTTTGATCGATGCCGAGTGTTGGACGACTGGGCGGGCAGAGCACATGAGCTGGAAGCGCAGGGTGACGCTTCGATGATCGCCCTGCTCGCGGCTGTCGCGCTCGCCTCTCCTCACCGATTTACGATCACCCATTCACACGGTCAATCTTGGTTCGTCGATCCAAGTGGTCACCGATTTCTCTCGCTGGGGGTGTGCGTGGTCGATCAGGGGACGCAGAAGAAGGAGTACACGGAGAAGAACCCCTCCTACGCCTCGTACCTGTACTATCCGGACACTCATACGTGGGCGACCGACGTTATTGGCAGGCTGCAGCGCTGGGGATTCAACACGATCGGCGCGTGGAGCGATTTGAAGGACCTCAAGACGGTCGCAACCAAGGGCCTCTACTACATGCCGGTTCTGCACATGGGCTCTGGAGCCGGAGCGCCGTGGGTCGACATGTGGGATCCGAAAGTGATCGACCTGATGGACAAGATCGCTCGCGACCAGATCCTGGCTCTCAAAGGAGACCAGCGCGTGGTCGGCTACTTCTCGGACAACGAGATGGGCTGGTGGGAGGGCGCTCTTTTCGATTGGGGATGGAAAGCCAAGCCCGGCAGCGGCACTCGGACGCGCCTCGTCGACACGCTTCGGAGTTCCTATCATGGAAGCTGGAGGGCATTTCGAAAGGACTTTGTCGCACCCGGTTCCACAAGTTTTCACGATCTGGCAGTCAAGAATCGCGCCTGGCTGCGTCCCGGAGGTCACGGAATGGCAGCGGTACAGCGATATATTGCTGTGCTGGCCGACCGGTATTACTCACTCTGCAAGGCGAGCATCCGCCGCTACGACCCTCAGGCGCTGTATCTCGGTGACCGGTACATCTCGAACTTCTATCCCGAGGTTGCGAAGCAGGCCGGGAAGTACGTCGACGTGCTCTCGACCAACCTGAACGCCGACTGGTTCGACGGCACGTTCGCCCATTTCTATCTTCCCGAACTCGAAAGACTGACCCACAAGCCGATCCTGATCTCGGAATACTACGTGGCCGCCAAGGAGAATCGAACAGGGAACAAGAACGACAGTTCCGGCTTCCCTGTGGTCCAAACGCAGGCTCAACGAGCGGCAGTGTTCGCCATACAGACGCGCTTCTTCTTGGAACACTCGTACGTCGTGGGCGCCCACTGGTTCCAGTACTACGATGAGCCAAAGAATGGACGGGGCGATGGGGAGAACTACGACATGGGCCTGGTCGACGTAAAGAACCAACCCTATTCTGAGTTGACGTCTGTCTCGGCGGCCCTGCCGATTACTGCCGTGCACCGCAACGGGCCCCTTCCCATGCCGCTTCCAGGCGACATTCCTCCGGCTCCCTCCGATCCGTCAAAGCTGGTGACGTGGAATCGGATCCTCGGATACCTTCCACCAATGCAGCAGGCCACGCGGGGAGACCTCTATTTGTCCTGGGCGTCTGACGCGCTTTATGGGGCGATCTACTGGAACGAGGACCGGTTCGCCGAGGCGTTCTATCGAGGCGGAAGTGTAGCCGCACAGGATCGACCCCGTTTTGCCTTTAGGGTTAACGGGCATCGGTATGAAGCGGTGGGGGGAGAAGGATTCGCGCCGATCGTGAGAGGGTGCTCGCTCGTTAGTTCCCGCTCGGGAGTGCGCAACGAGCTCATCTTCAGGATTCCGATGAAGCTTCACGGCGGGCAAAAGCTGAGGTTCTCGGGAGTTCTCGATACCCGCGGAAGGGCCTACACTCAGCGCTGGTCCCACATCATTCAGCTTGCGGGCCGCGGATGATCGATCCCCTGTTCGTTTACGGAAACTGGTCGGCCTACGACGAGATCTCGGACAACATTGAGCTGACCGAAGAGCTGGCCATGCGGCAGATGGCTGAGCTCGTCAGGCTGAAGAAACTAGGGGTGCGGTTCGACGCCTACTTGATGGACGCGTTCTGGTATGCGAAGGATGGAGCCTACCGAACGTGGCGAAAGCCGCATTGGCCGGACGGCCCGGACCGCTGGCTCGAGGCTTGCCGCGAAAACGGACTGCTGCCCGGCCTCTGGTTCACAGCCAATACGCTTTTCCACATGGACCTGCCCGCCGCCTGGGCGGACTCGATCGACTCGAAAAGGTGGGGGATGTGCCTTTACGAAGGCGGCTTCCTCGACGACTTCATGGAGGTGCTGGACACCTGGTACCAGCTCGGGATCCGCATCTTCAAGCTCGACTTCGCCGAGTTCAAGGCGGTGCCGGCGGGCAAGAAGGACCTCGACGCTCGGCCTAAGAACATCCGCGCCTATCGAAATGCGCTTAAGCAGTTCCGTGCCGAGCACCCCGAGGCAGTCTTCATGGCGTTTAACGGGTTTGAAGATCGCGAGTGCATGGACAATACCGACCATAAGCCGGGCTCCTACATCGATCCAGCCTGGCTGGACGTCTTCGATTCACTCTACAGCGGCGATCCGCGGCCGTCCGACGTGCCGTGTCCCTCGTTCTGGCGATCGGTCGACATCTACTCGGATTACAGCACGAGGCTGTTTCACTCCAGCGGCATCCCGTTGGATCGGATCGACAACTGCGGCTTCATGGCCGGCCCAACTGGCACCTGCTACTGGCGAGGTAAGGCCGCCTGGCGCGGCATGTTGCTTCTCTCGCTTGCTAGGGGCGGCCGCATCCATGTGGCGTACGGAGACCTTTCCCAGTTCGATGAGCAAGACGCCAAATTCTGGGCCACCGCACAGGACCTGTACGACGGCACAACCACACGGTTCTTCGGCGGCTGGCCTGGAGAGGGGAGATCCTACGGTTGGATCGCAACCAAAGGTGAACGTGATATAGCAACGGTGGTGGGCGCTGCCGGGTTTGGCGACTTGATTGATCTGCCAGTGTCCGACTTCGGTTCGTGGAGGGTCGCCGCGTTTGATATGGAGTATGAAGCCAAGTTGCTATCCACGCAGTTCTCCATAAACGGTAGCCAGTTGGTTCTATTTGTCGCGGGAGAGGAGTTGCCGTCCCTGACCCTAGACAAAGACCTCAACATTGTAGGAAAGGCCATGGGTTCGATCGGAGCAGAAGGTGTCGGCGAGTTGAAGATCCAAGCTCGTCCAGACCACTGCTCGGCTCATCTTGAGTTGGTCTTCGTTCAGCAAGATGAATTCGGGCAGGTGCTTCGAAACTATCCGGGTGAGAACGATTGGCCACCATTTCATGTCTCACTTGAGCTTAACGGTACGGTTCACGAGCTGCCGCCGATGTTCGAACGCAAGGTATGGAGCGGACTCTCTTGGTGGATCGTGGAATTCTCACTCGGTGATTTTCAAGAACCACCCACTTTGACGGTGCGCGCTGTCGCTGAAAAGGCTCACCTGTCCGCTACCCTGCACAGAATCATGCCTACCGAGCGCTCTTCCGCAAATCGGTACCATTAAGGCAATGAGTTCAAGGGTTTTTCGCCTGTACGACACGTTATCCAAGCAGGTGAAGCCGTTAACGACAGCCGAACCGGACCACCTGCGGTTCTACACGTGCGGGCCGACCGTGTACTCCTACGCGCACATCGGCAACTTCCGAAGCTTCCTCACCGCCGACCTGATCGTCCGCACTGCCAAGGCGCTTGGCTGGAAGGTGACATGGGTGAGCAACATCACCGACGTCGGCCACCTCACGCAGGACGACGTGGCCGACGCCGAAGGCGAGGACAAGATGGAGCGAGCCCTCAAGAGCAAGGAGGGTGAGCGGTTCAACAACATCTATGAGCTCGCCGAGTACTACACCGACGCGTTTCTCGACGATTGGCACGCACTCAACCTTTCCGAGCCGACCGTCCGCCCCAAGGCCACTCAGCATGTGAGCGAGCAGATCTTGGCCGCGCAAGCGCTGATCGAGAACGGCCACGCCTACGAGACTCCGACCGGCGTGTACTTCTCCGTCGAGAGCTTCCCGAAGTACGGCGAGCTGAGCGGCAACACTCAGGAGCAGCTTCTGGACGCGGTGCGCGACGTGGTCGTGGACGACAACAAGCGCCAGCAAGCCGATTTCGCTATCTGGAAGAAGGACGACAAGCACCTGATGCAGTGGTACTCGCCGTTCGGTTGGGGTTTTCCCGGCTGGCACATCGAATGCTCGGCCATGGCTCGCCGGTATCTCGGGGACACGTTAGATTTGCACAGCGGGGGTGAAGACAACATCTTTCCGCACCACGAATGCGAGATCGCCCAAAGCGAATCGCTCACCGGCAAGACGTTCTGCCCGTTCTGGGTCCATACGCGGTTTCTCCAAGTGAACGGCCAGAAGATGGCCAAGAGCGCGGGCAACTTCTACACGGTGAAGATGCTCATGGAAAAGGGCTTCGATCCTCTCGCCATCCGCATGGTCTTGATCTCCGCCGCCTTCACCAAGCAGCTCAACTTCACCGACCAGGGACTCCACGACGCAGTCGGCAACGTCGAGCGGTTCCAGCGTGCCGACGCATTAGTCGACGAGGCGCTTGCCAACGCACCCTCCGGCGCGGACGTGTTTGGGTCGGATCTGACGGATCTGTACGGAGAGGCGCTCGATGCCATGTGCAACGACCTCAACACCTCAATCGCCATAGCCAAGGCGTTGGAAGGTACGAAGTTGATTCTCAAGGAGAGTGGGCTCTCCAAAGAGTCGGCGGCCAAAGGCAAGGAGTTCCTTGACAAGATCAACGCTCTCCTTGGGCTCGTGCGGCACGAGGGAGAAAGCGCTCTCGCCCCAGCTCCGTCCGGACCGAAGGTCGACGAAACCTGGGTCCAGACGATGATCCACGAACGGGCAGCCGCAAAGAAAAGCAAAGACTTCGCCCGAGCGGACGCCATCCGGACAGAGCTCCTGGAGCAAGGAATTGAGCTGCGAGACTCGCCCGAAGGCACCACCTGGCACCTGCGAAGCAGGTTGGACTAGCATCATCCAGTAGTTGGTCTCCGGCCTCGATTAATTGAGGATTGCCACCAAGAGAGCTCTACCCACAAACAGATCTTTTACTCGCTGTGGAGGGCCGCTCTCCTTGGATGTGCGACGGATACCAGGCGATGATCTGAGTGAACAGACCCAAAAGCTCGCGCGTGAATTCGCGACATTGCCCACTACCTGTGGCCAGGAGGTTAAGGGGACGGCAGAATGGCGTAATCTCTCGCCATGTCTCACGCCGAACTCCTTCGTCGCCACTTGGACAATTTCGGAAAGGTCAGGTCGCAGCAGGACGCGGATGTTTACACCGACGATCTGGTAACGGAGTTTCCGTACGCACCACCGGACCACACGCGGAAGCTGGAAGGTATCGAGGCTCTGCTGGGCTTTCAGTCCCGGATCTCGTCGTTCGCGGAAGGGTTCTCGCTGGGCGCTCCTTGGCTGATCAGCGAGGGCGACCAGTTCGTGGCGCGCTACCACGGTTCAGCAATCTTCAAAGACACGGGATTGCCCTATGAGCAGGACTATGTGGTGGTAGGCAAGGTCAGCGATGGCAAGATCTCGCATCTCGAAGAGCACTACGATCCGCTTCGTGTGCTTCGAGCAATGGGCGAAATCCCTTAAACCTGAGCGCGATTGCGAAGTGGACATAAGATCTTCATAGGGCTGTCATCTGGCGTTCATCGACCCGGGACAGGGCGTCGGGTACGGTCATTCCGATGGGCTGCTTGTGTTTGTTTTTTGCCTTTGTCGGGAAGTTGCCTCCTCAGCAGGCGCCGCATTTCCCGACCAACGAGGACCTTCGCCATCTCAAGCGAATTTCCGATCCCGTGCCTTCGCCAGACGGACGTCAAGTGTTGTTCGTCATAACGGAATCCACGGCCGATGGAGCTTCGAGCCACCTTTGGCTGGCGGACGTCGCGAGCAACACGTCCAGGCAACTCACCTATTCACCTCCGAACGTCAAGACTGGCGAATCCGACGGCAGATGGATGCCAGATGGCAAGAGCATCCTGTTTCTGGCGAGCCGGGGTGAGCACCGACAGCTGTTTGAGCTACCCATGTCTGGAGGTGAGGCTCACTCGTTCACGGTCAAGGTGACTCCTCAGGTCGACACGTCGAAGAAGCAAGCCAGCGCGGCCGATAAGCCCGCGCCGATCGAGGCGGACGTGCAGTCCTTCTCCATCAGTCCGAACGGGAAGTCGATCGCTCTCATCGTCGGCGACCCGCAGACCGAGGGTGAGCAGGCGGAAACCACGAAGAAGTCCGACGCCGTCTGGGTCGACCACGATCCTCACGGCAGCCGCCTTTATCTCTTCGACCCCGAGACTTCGAAGGTCACGGCGGTTCCGGTTCCTGCCAACGTGACCGCCGCGACTTGGAGCCACGACGGCTCGCGGCTGTTCGTGACCCAGGGACCGCTCGACGGCTCCGACGACCTCGACTTCTCAACCACTTCCTGGCTTGTGGATGCATCCAGCATCAAGGCGGAGCGGATCGGCGATTTGCCTCGAAGCTTGTTCACCGCCGAGTGGTCGGCAGATGACAAGTCGATCTGGTTCACGGCCCAAACGCGAAAGGACGCTCCGCCTCTTTATGCGGACTTGTACCGGTACGACCTAGCCTCAAAGTCCATCAAAACCGCAGTCCAAGATTTCGAGGGCTCGGTCGGTTTTTCGCTCAGTAGCCTTCGAAATGGAGACCTCTTGGTTGACGTCGGCCTTGGATTTCGGCAGTGCGCAATTAGGGTTTCGGGGGAGAAGAGGCAGATGGTCACCTTCAGCGCACCCTTCTCGGGCGCCTTCGCAACGAATGCGCAGCAGAACGCGTGGGTCTACATCGGAAGCGGCAGCACGCAGCCGTCGACCCTCTACTACACGAGCGACATCTCCCAGCCAGCCCACGTCCTCAAGACCCCTCCGCTCATTCCTGAAGGGCTTCAGGCCGTACCAACCAAGACGCTGCATTGGAAGAGCGACAAGTTCACCATTGAGGGGGTGCTCCAGCTGCCGCCGGAGGCCGCTCAGCACAAGGTTCCTCTCATCGTCGAGGTCCATGGTGGTCCAACGGGAGCCTTCTTCGACAGCTACTCGGCGTACTGCAGCTTCCTGGTAGGACAAGGCTGGGCCGTACTGAGGGTAAACCCACGAGGGAGCACCAACTATGGAGTCGAGTTTGTAGCGGCGAACAAGAACGACCTAGGAGGCGGCGACTATCGCGACATCATGACCGGTGTCGATTACGTGCTAAAGAATGAGCCCATCGACGAGAACAAGATGGCGCTTGAAGGCTACAGCTACGGTGGCGAGATGGCTGGGTTCGTGGAGGTCAAGACGAAGCGATTTAAAGCGATCGTCTGCGGTGCGCCCGTCATCGATCAGTTCAGCGAGTACGGCACGGAGTCGATTGGCTCATTCTACGATCGATGGTTCTACGGCAAGCCGTGGGAGCACTTTGCGGACGCTTGGCGCCAAAGCCCCCTCTCGGGCGCCGCCCATGCGTCAACGCCGTTTATGTTGCTTCAAGGTCAAGGAGACACCACCGATCCGCAGGGCCAGTCGCAAGAGATGTACCGGGCTCTCAGACAGGCCGGAGCACCGGTTCAGTTGATCACCTACCCAAGAGATGATCACGGACAGTTGGCGGGAGCGATCTACGGCGCTCCCAGCCGCGAGCCTTGGCACGGTTTCGACGCGAGGCAGCGGGTCGTGGAGTTCTTCAAGAAGGCTTTCGGCGAAACCAAGTAGCTACAAAAGCTCGAGTCGGTCGGCATGCCGCTGTAGCTCGTCATCGTCGCCGATGAAGGCGCAGTAGGCCATTCCCGCTAATCCGACGTGAATCGTATAGCATCGGAGACGGCGGTCAAAGTCTGGCACGTCAAGTCCTATCTCCTTGTAGTGCTGCCTTGCCACCCCGGCCCAATCGATGCGCTCCATCGCTGGGAACCACCTCTTGAAGAACTCGAACATCGCGAGGTCATAAAGGAAGTCTCCGAGAAAGGCGCATCCCCAGTCGAAGACTGCCGAAATCCGTCCATGTTGAACCAGGACGTTGTTGTGGAGCAGGTCGTTATGCTGAATGTGCAGCTCCTCTGGGCAGTCCGGCGCCATGTTTTTGAGCTTCGCAAGCCCCCGATCGTATGGCTCGGTGCCAATGGGAGAGACCTTCATGCGGTCATGCCATCCGAAGACCCGCTCATTCTCATCGTCAACTGATAGAAGCTGCTGGGGCCAGGTCTGCTCGGGACATCCTAGGTCGCCCATCCACACGCTCACGTCTGCTTCGCGGAGCGCATCCCAAAGCTTGAGAACCGAGGGAACGATGGCAGCCATGGACTCCGTTTCCAGACTCTCCAGCGGCACGCCAAAGTAGCGTTGGGAGACACAGCAGTGACCGTCCGGCGTCTTTTCGAGAGCGAGAACCTCCGGTACCGGCATATCGGCCGTTGTGAGCCGCGACGCTGTTCGATCCTTTTCGAAGTCGTCGACATGCCGGCCGAACCGTGCTACCAGTTTTCGGCCGCCGGCCTTGAATCCGTATGCCACAGACCAGTCGCCGCCTTTCAGCGGCTCAAGGCCATCGACGGGCGAATGCAGAAGATCTGACAGGTAGGACGTGACGTTGCCGGGCTGCTGAGCCCAATCGTCCTCAATCATTCGTATTCATCGATCTTAAGAAAGATCCCGCCCTCGCTCCAGTCGTCGGGGTGGCGGTCGGCGAGCGTTTCCGAGAAGATCCAGCGGTGGCCGCCAATGTCGCGGACCGTGTACTGCCGCTCGCCGTAGACGTGGTCCTCCGGCTCTTGTAAGACTTCCGCGCCGGACGCTTTGACGTGTTCGCAATGGGCGGCAACATCGGGAATTCGAACCATGACCGAATGGCTGACGTAATCGGCTCCTACTTGGGGTCTTCGCTCGCGGTCGATGTACTCCGCAACGATCATTGCGCCGTCGCCGACCCGCATTTGGGCGCGATGGTCCGTGATCTGCAGCCGCTCGGCGAATCCGAAGACGCGCTCCAACCACTCGACGGCCTGCCTGACGTCTGGGTAAGGGAGCACGGGAATCACGGTCGCTGCCGGGATCGATCGATTCTTGGGAAGGGGTCGAGTGTAGTGGTTCATGGCATCTGCTCCGTCCTCGGCTATTTTGACCAAGCTGCGCTTCAACTAAACTGCATCGATGGGCGAAAAGGACCGGATTCTCGAGCGGATCGCGCGAAAGAGCGGCGTCGAAGACCTCGTCTCGATCCTGTCGGACAAGCTGTCGGGCTCGGATCTCAAGTCGCTCATGCTGGAGGTCTACTCCCGCCGCTCCCAGCGCGCTTCTTCTGCCGAAGTTCTGAGCCGATTCGCATCGGACCCGCTCTCACACCCGTCTCGAACGGATCCAGTCGCGCTGAACGAGGCGGAGAGGCTCGCCTTTGACCTTGCTCGCAAAGACTTCGATCCGATCGAACTGTCTCCCATTTGCCCGCTTGGAACGATTTCGTCGCTGACTCGCTTGCACCAGGATCGAGTGGTTAGCACAATTCGGAACACCGAGGTCGTATCGGACTCGACGAACGTGATGGCACTCGAATGCGCGAGCCGTCGCCGACGCGGCGAACCGGCGGTAAGGCTTTGCTCAAGCCATCGCCTGGTGAGGCCGAGCGCCGATCTCAAACCTGGTGACTTGGCGCACTTTCGGCTGTTCGGCCTCTGCTCGTCTTTCCGCCGTGGCAATGGCATCGAAGCAGAGTTGGGGGAGCTTCTGAGGCACTTGAGATTTCATGTGTCTCTGCTTTCTAGGTTCGACGGCAAGGTCCGTGTGACGGTATCCGACTTCGGCGCGAAGTGGACTGACGAGGTTGGTGAGGCGGTTGCGGCGAACCTGCCACAGGTCCGGGTCGAAGTCGATCGGGAGCGGGGCCACGGCCGCGGCTACTATACGAGCATCTGTCTTCACGTCTATCTGGAAGTCGACGGGAACGAGTACTTCATCGCCGACGGCGGACTCGTCGACTGGGGCGCACGGCTGTTGGGCGACAAGCGCGAGCGCATGTTGATCAGCGGCCTCGGTACCGAACGGCTTGCCGGGCTTACGGGTTAGATCTTTCCGGATAGAAACATGTATCCGTAAAGGCCGGCCCAAACTGGGGAGCCCCATCCGGTCGCAAAATCCCACCCTCTGGTTGGAAGAGCGGGAATCCTGGTGCCGGGCAAGTTACCAATGGAATTGCCCGCCACGACGTCGGTGAAGATGTTCTGGTTTCCACCCAGTGAATACAGCAGGTCTTGAATTCTGCCGAGCCTCACGTTCGACCGGTTCGCATTCGGCTTCACGTACTGGAATAGCCGGCCCTCCAACGCGACCAGCGCGCCCGCCGAAGCCGGGCTGGCAAAGCTGGTTCCGTCAAAGTAGAAGATCGAGCCTACCGAGTAGCCGCTCGGGTGATAGTAGATGGGAATGGCCCAACCGGTTCCGTCGTTGTTGCCAAGGCCATCCTGACCTCCTGCGGCCGACGAGAAGTCGGGAACCAGACGGTAGTTATACATTCCGCTCTTGGCGCCGATGTATTTCTTTTGATAAGAAGGCGGCACGTTGTACGGATATCCGATCGCCGGCGTATCCCAGGGATCGAACCCGCCGGTGCCGGCCCAGTGGTTGCGCAAGCCCCACGTTCTCTCGGCCCACCGCGCACCCGACGTGGCGTCGACGGCTATCACGGTCCCGCCCACAATGGCTACCTCCTCATCGCAATCCGGGTAGGCGTAACGCGTTCCGAACTGCGGGAAATACTCGGTGCCTGCGTCGCCGCTGGAGGCAAGATACGTGATCCCCTGGGCACTCATCGAGAGATGGTCGTCATGCGCAGATGCGAAGAGGGGAGCGTATTGGTTGCCGTTCCAAAGCGTAGCCCAGCCCCAGCTTTCGCTCATCACATCGACGGCGTTGTCGTCGCTGACCGCGGAAAGGGTGCTGACCGGGGCGTTGTCGTCGCTTTCGGCGTCGTCGTAGACATAGATCGAGGAGAGGGGCGCGGAGATGAGTTCTGACTGGATGTCAAGATCCCCCTCCCCCTGTGCCGTGTCTTGCCCCCAGGTGGTTCCCGTTCCGACCTCGCGAACGATAATGTTGCTTCCCGCCCCGCCCGCCGGCACAGGCAGGTTGTAAGCGCTTGCGAAATACGGCACGTTGTCCAGCCGGTATCCGTCCCAGTTTGCGATTCCCACACGGGTTCCCTGGCCGTAATAGCCGGCCCCGTAGGACGTTGCCGCATAGTAGGCCATGCGGAAGGAGTCGGGACTCAGCATCGTCGTCTGGCCCATGTGCTTCCGCTGAACGGAGTTGTCCAGGCCTACAACGGCTCGAAGCTTCTCAACCAAGCTGCTGGGAACCTGGATCGGCGTCACGTTCGTTCGAAATGGCACGGGCCGTCCATCGGCGCCGAGGGCAGAGGAGCGAACCAGAGTGGTCCGAAACGCGGATTGGATCTGGCGGGCTGTTCCCTTTGCGAAAAGGTCGAAGCGGTTCTTGCTGACATGGGTGACCGCGAGTCCATTGGCCCTCAGGAACGTGGTTGCCGCGTCGATATCGGATTGTTGAGCTCCGAATTTCTGACCGACTTCGTCCGGACCGATGAAGTGCCGGTAGTTTGGAGAGGACGGATCGCTTACCGAATCCACGAACTTCTCAAGCGCTCCGCTCGCTCTGGGCTTGAAGCAAAGCACGAACTCGATCTGCTCAGTGGGATCGACGGGAGTGGAGCCCTTCACGCTCAACGAACCATGCATGACGCTCCCGGGCAAGGGGCTGAGCGGCGTTCCGGAAGCGCCCGCGGATGCTGTGAGGGCGATAAAAGCCAAAGTCAAAAAACGGCTCGTTGGCCCCAATGTCATAGTGAAGGCTCGCATTCTACAAAAAACCCAAAGAAATACCTGAAGTACTCTGCGCGCCCGCCTGGGAAGCTTCTCCGAACGAGCGCGTTACAGCTAGATGGATTATAACGCGAGCCTTTTCAATGCCACGTTTTTGTTAACGCGTTTTTGGATTTCGCAGTACCGTCGCTATACTGGACTCCATGAAGCAACGCGTTTGCTTATCCGCCTTTTTAGCTGTCTCTGCCTTCATCGCCGCCAGTTGCGGCGGCTCCTCTTCGTCCACGACTCCGGCCGGCAACTCGCTTAACGCGAGCCTCGGCAGCATCAACGTTCAGTACCACGGCACGCCGAGCTTCAGGCCCAACGCCAGCTTCGCCTCGGGCCAAGTCACCGTAACCGGACTGGGCGGCGCCTCCATCACCACCGTCTCGGCGACTCCCGTCAAAGCCCTCGGCAACACGCATATCGCGTTTGCTCGCGGCGGACAGATCTGGGTGATCGACAATGCGACGCAGGAAGTCAAGGAGATCACCAGCCTGACCGGAAACCAGGCGTTCTCGGGCGGTCCGAGCTGGTCGCCTTCTGGGCAGCTCGTGTTCTCCACCGCTCTTTCCAACGGAACGCCGACGAACACCACCTACACCTGCTACTACGACGGCTCCAACCTGACCAAGCTTCCCGCGGGAAGCAATACCGTTGTGCAAATGCCGTCCTGGTCGCCGGATGGCACCCACATCGCGGGCTATAACGCCACCGGAGACCTGTGCGTGGAATCTTCCTCAGGCGGATCCACGAAGTCGCTTGCCTCTCATACCGGCCTCGGCGGAGTGTTCACCGTTTCTTGGCTGAACGCCACCACCGTGGTCTTCCAAGAGCCGGTTGCGGGTGTGATGCAGCTTTTCAAGGTGCCCTCCGCAGGCGGAACGGTGACCCAGCTTGCCGGCTTCAACAACGCGACGAGCGGAACCTACGACTTGATGGCGAACGTGTCCCTCGACGGAAGTAGCGTGGCCTACAACTCCGGCGGAGCGACCGACCCTCACGCAACGGTCGTCAATCTTACGGGCTCCTCCGTCGACGTGACCGCACAGGGTTTCGACTACAGCGGCCCTGGCTTCTCGCCGAACAACAATGCTCTCACGTTCTGGGGTGGCTCCTCCGGACAGACAAGCAACGATGGCACCTTTGGGATCTATACATCGCAAATCAACGGCGAGGGCGCCACGCTGGTTGCCAGCGACCCGATTGGAGGCGCCGGGCCCCAGGGCAATATCTCCAGCTTCCCCCGGTGGCAGCCGTTCCTTCCGACGACGCTGCTTGTGGGTTCTGGCGGCATGCTCGGCTCGTCCTCCTCAGGCGTTTTCCTTTCTCAGAAGGGAGACGAGATAGCCGCTCTAGCCAGCTTTGTGGCCACCACGCCAAGCACGGTGGTTGTGACCCCGCCGTCCGCCGTTTCGCCTGGCGCCGCTCTGGCTTTCTCTGTAGCGGCGGATGCCATCACGCGCGTCGCTTGGATGAACGGCTACAACCTTCCGTCGACATCCGTCTCGCCGACCGGAACGAAGACGTTCGTGATCAGTTTCAGCGGCTCTAGCGGCAATGTCACGATCGTAGCGCCTCTCGCCGTGAAGCAAACCCGCAGTGTCTCCGCACGGCTCCAGCCGGAAGTTTCAGCCACCACGTACACGTACAAGGCCGACTTCGCGGGAGTGTATGACGGACAGGGTCACAACTTGGCGCCGACCGGAGCGACGACCCTGGTGATCAACCGCAAGACTGGCAAGCTGGTCAGCGTTCGGTAGCCTTTGTCGCGGGGAGCGCACAAGCTCCTCGCACGGTTCTGTCCATTGGCGCACCGATTGGCTTGGTCTCCTAAGCAAGACCCCAAAATGCAGGTAGTGAGGCACTGCTGGGACTCCACACGGGGCACATAATCATCCCGCGGCTACGGGACGCTCCGCCTTAGCTTCGGGCTCAGGCATGGGGTGACCCTTTGTGGGTCCCAACTTCCACCGGGGCTACCCGCCCAACTCTATCAGATCGCCAGGGGTGTCAACATCCGCTATCTCGTGGCATGGAACGCGTTTGGTCGCCTCGTTGAACAGCCCTTTTGCGCCCGAGCTACCTTGAAGCGACTGCAACGCCGCGAAGTGATTCCTGCCGAATGTCGCAGGCACGCCGAGGCTGCCATCCGGATACTGCGATGCTGCCACGTCGGCGGGGGAGCCAAGGGCTCTTACCAAGGAAACCATCTGCGCCTCCGTCACCATCGGCTGATCGCCGAGCACGAGCACAACGGCTTCCGAATTCACCCTTTCGACGCCCGCGCGAATCGAGCCTGCCATCCCTTCGGGCCACGCTTCGTTCGTCACAACCGACACACCAGACGGCAGAACAGGAACGATCCGCTCGGCCGAGGCCCCGACGACCACGATCACCGCTTCGGCTACCGTTTTCAAGCACTCCGCGCAAACATGGCTGAGCATTGGCTGGCCATGGAACAGCGCCAACTGTTTGGGGCTGCCAAATCGCTTTGACTCGCCTGCGGCGAGAACCACTATCGAGAAGGACAGCAAGCTCGGCGGTCTCCGTTGGAGTGGATCGGCCCGTCGATGTCGCGGAGGGGCACCGCCTGCGTGTGGCGAAAGAACGCTTGGATTTCCGAAAGGATCGAGAGCGCGATCTCCTGCGGTCCGTCTGCGCCAAGATCCAGCCCGACGGGCGCCCGGAGCTCTGGCACGATCAAGGTTCCTTCCTCTCGCAGCTCGGCCACGATCCGATCCGCCCGCGCCTTTGGGCCCAACAGACCCACGTACGCGGCGCTTGAACCGGCAAGGTTCTGAAGGATCTTCTTATCGTTCAGATAGTTGTGCGTCATCACGACTACCGCCGAGTCGGCGCCGAGATGGAGCGAACTGAAATCCTCGTAGCCGGCGGAGTGGACTACCTCGGCGAGTGGAAAGCGAGAAGCCACAGCGTAGGAGTCGCGATGGTCGACGACTGAGATCCGGTATCCCAGCTCCGAAGCGATATGCACGATTGGAACCGCATCGGCTCCCGCGCCGAAGATCGTCAGATCACGCGGAGGGCGGACCAGCTCCACTAGCACGATATCGTCTTCATCGCTGGTTGTGAAGCTAAGGCAATCTTTCACTTTTGACTCCAGCCCCTCAGCAAGATCGAAGGTGCGGTTCCCGAGG
>DASZPA010000015.1:0-10539 GCA_035550555.1 Fimbriimonas sp. | reverse complement strand
AGACTTAACCGCGCCGACGCAGGAAGCGGAGCCGGCTTGATTCGCCGCATTTCCAACGCCGGCGACGATCATGCCTGCAGCGAGTGCGGCGACGATCGCCCGTGCAACCATCCACCGATTATGAACAACTCCGGGCCACCTCACAAAGACGTGATCGTCCCCCGCAAAGCCGGCCGCTCTGCGATCAGCAAGGGCAGAGATGCGTTACGAAAGCTCAGTTGCTCTCACCGCCGAACGGATTCGCCAAGCGGACAGCTTTCCGGCCAACTTGCTCGGCGGCCGGCAGGTGATGACCGCCTAGTCATACCCCCGCCGCGCGAGCCGCGCGGCTAGAAAATCCGCTTCGACATCGAAAACGGCCCGTCTTCTGGCGGGCCGTTTTCGTTCGTGTGCATCTCCGCGCGGGCGATCGCTCTACCGAAATGGCGGGGTGTGCCGACCCCAAAAGCCGTTAGTAGAGAAGTTCCCACAACCAGCGGTGCATATGGTGGAAACGAAAAACATGGCGATTTGCAGGACTTTCTTCTAAGAGAAAGTCCCAACATTAGTCGCCAAATATCTCGGATACACCTCCTGCAAGTACTTTCGAACCCTTCTCAGGAGTTCGAACGCCTATTTGAGAGTCTCACGAATCCTGACCAATGACAAGTCAGGCGGAAATCCAAGCAGCGATCAGTGCCTTAGACCTTCTTCAAGGCGTCTCCGAACCTCGTTGAAGAACTCGTCGTACTCGTCGCGGAACGAGATGCGACCATTTTGGTCGGTTATCCAGTCGAGCAAGTGGACCGCTACTCGAGCCCCGGTGCCCTCGGGAGACACCTGGACAAGAGCCCGCCACCGCTGGCTCTTTGCATTGACTTGTACATCGCCACGGACTGGGAACGAAACGAGTGTTCCTTCGCGGACGGCCATTGGGTGGAAATGATGGCTGGACACGTCGGGAGCTCGACGCTGGAGAACGGCAGGGAGCTTCGCCTTGAGTTCTGCCTGGGCCCGGTCGCGCCCCTGGTTAAGACTCTCGCAACACTCCTTCACGCTGTCTGGTATCGCCTCGGGCTCGCAGGCGGCGTGAAGGACTCGGGGGAGCGCGAACTCCTCGTTGCCCTTCGCTCGTAACTTACGTTCGATCAGTCCCACAGAGTCGTCCTATGCCGTTAGAGAGATATTAGGAGGAAGCTCGGCAGCAATCCAGCCTGCGGCAATAGTTAAATTCAGAAGATTCCCAGATCGTTCTTGTTGGGACAGTCGACTGTCCCGCCCCTGAATCGCAAGCAGCATCGGAATGGGTAGATCTCCATCGCCCAGAAAGAGGGCCCGACCGAGTTCATTGATGGCTGACACCGCAGCCGGGCTCTTCGATTCTGGCGACGTATTGATCAGGCGGATCACCATCGGTTCGAGTTCGTCACGAGGTACCTGGCGTTGGAGACGAGCACCGAACGAGCTGAGTGCGTCTATCACGGCTTCGAGGCCCTGAAGTCCCGACGAGGCGATTGTTTCGATACGACGATCTACGTCTGTACCTGCCTCGGCGTCACCAAGAGTCATTCGGCGAACCGCGTCAATGAACGCAAGAACATCGTCCTGCGTCAGCTTACGACGGAACACTTGCCGACCTTAGATGCGGCGCGTTGCCGAGGCCCAACAGGCTCGGCCCTGGGTTTCGTGGTGGCCACTCGAACACATGCACGGGAGCATTGCCGGCTATGAGGAGACGGTCAAGGGCGTGGTGACGAGCTAGGGCTTCTTAACAAGCCGGACTAGATGCGCGAGCGCTGAGGATGGCCCGACCCCCGCAACCGTTGCCGTCGCAGAGACTCCGAGTACGAAATGAATTACAGCCATTACGAAACAGGCAGCGAGGCCTGTGATCGCAATCCCCATCGCGAGAGGTACATAGTCCACAATTCCCACGCGGATCGCTTCACGCAAAGCACCGGCTACCCAATTCGATCCAGGCGCCCTCGACAGAGGCTTCTTATCTCTATTGCTCGAGGAGCCTGTGGCCGCCATACGAAGACCATTGCTGAGCGAACCCATGGGAGTCAACGAAGCGGATAGACGCTGGGTGGGTATCTTCGAAGTGAGCGAACGACCGATTCGCCGGTCACCAGCTTCAGTTTGAGGGTCGCAACCATCGGCTGGCAGTGTCTGTCATGGATTGTCAGTGTTTGTCAGTGCTAATGGTTGCCAGATGTTTGCATTCTCGTTGTGCCGGATTTAGGATCCGTCTGTGGCGCGAGTCAGTTACCCGGAAAGTGGGGATATTCGTTGGGAACCGGCTCTTAGCACCCTGAAAGAGTTGTGCCGTAACGGTGTCACGATTTACTGGATCCGCGACATTGGTCGTAGCCTCCTTGAGCTGGAGGTCGTAAAACAGGCTGTCAAGGACGACGCTGGGTTCAATGCGCTTCCAGAGGGGCTAATTAATGTCCTTCGTGATCTTGTGCAAACCTTCCGATACGACCCTGACGGGGTTCTTCTCTGGATTGTCTTAGGTCTTGAGGACCCGTATGAGGACAGGCTCGGCGTCACGCACCCTCTGCTGAAGATGAATGCGCACGACCGCCGAACTCTTGCTGGGGAAGAGTTTCGTGGGGGCGAGAAGCAAGTGGGGCCGGGTGCGATCCGTACACTCCATGAGCCGAAAGCGTTGCGGCGCCTCACCGCACTCTTGTTGCAAAAAGAGATTGAACTGACGGGCAAGGTCCTTCAAAAGGCCGCGTTGCCTCAAGCACTAGTGGAGCGAACCCGCGAGGTTGTCGAGGAGGCCAATCAACCACCGATTGCCGAAGATCGGCACCTAGATAAGGCCTGATCTCGAAGCAAAGGCTTCTAGAAAGCGGCCGAGAAGTCATGGGCGCACTCGACGTCGACGAACACGCTTTTATTTAGTTGAACCCTCGACTTGGGAGGCGATCTAGGCTCCGCCAAGTGGACGACGACCGACACCACAGCCTGTGGCTTTGGGTCGCTACGACGCTCGTAGTAGCCGCGCTCGCCCTCCTCGGCATCTCCGCCGCGCTCAACGTCGGCAAGACGCCCACTGTTGTGTGGGAAACAACGTGGGAGGCGTTCCTCGCTTACGGCCTGTTTGGGATAGCGGTGTTGTGTGTCGTTGCGGCCGCACGGGGCTGGCGATTCCCACTAGTGCCGCGCCCAAACGATTCGGAAGCCGGGACCGTTTGGGTCCGGCCAGTCGATCAACCGCCAGCCGCAGAGGTCTTGCGCAGTGGACCGGGGCCGGGCATCTTCACGATGGACCAATCCGGAATCACGGCGGGCGGAAGCATCCGGGCAGGCGGCGAGATTTCTGCGCCCGGTCACATTCGGGCTGGGATCGAGAGCACGAGCTTGAAGATCGCCTCGCGGAGACTCGGCACGGAACTCCGAGACATACGCTTGATGATCGAGCGAGTCAAAGCAACTAACCCGATGGCCTATCCACCTGGTTTCCGTCTCCCCGCCGCTCGATGGGAGGAATACGAACCGTTGCTTGCCAATTACGGCGATCTCTATCGATACGTTGAGCGGGCCTACACCGCTGCCCTCGGCGTCAACGAGGTTCTGCGACTACGCGAGGCTCGGCAGAGCGCGAACATGACGACCACGCTGGGGGTAAATGCCGAGGACAGGTTGGACGTAGCTCACGGCGCGGCGGGTGAGGCACTCGATGCGCTCGGCGAGGAGCACAACGATCCCTTCCGGACGGCTCCGCCAGGAGAGCCAACCATCCTCTACGCAGGACCGCAACCGGCAAGGACACGCGAGGATGCGCAGAGGCGACGTAGAGCTGCTCTGATCAGATTCGTGGATCGGGGCGAAGAAATCCGCGGCAGCATTGAGGCTGCTGTCTTCCCTTCAACTGATTTCGATGTCGCATCGGGGTTCATTCTCAGAGTTCAAAGCGTCCACGTGACAGTGTGGCTCAGCGAACTAGATCAGTACGTAGCGGTGCAATTCACAGAGGACTTCCGTCAGCAGATTCCAGCACCGCCCAAGAATCCATCCGCGACCGAAATCTTGGAAGTGATTGACGAGACCATTGGACTCATCGAGAACCAGATCAGAAAGATCGACGAGGGAGTTATGCCGCCTTGAACGCATTCGTACGTGAGAGCCACGGAACAGGTACGGAAGAAAAATCCCCGGCCCGGAGCGTGGGGTGCGCGGTGTTTGCGGCACCCCCGACTAGCTCGTCCAATCAACACCTCTCTGGCCTGTTTCAGAACATGCTGTTACTTCCCTACGGGTTATTCCTCTCATCGAGTGCCGACGGTGGCTCGGTTGCTGACGCAGGCTGCGGGGAAAGATCGTTCAAGAGAGTGTCAATGTTAGTGCGCTTCATGGTGAGGACCTGACGGATCCGACCCGGAAGACCGTATTGATCTTTGAATAGGTCATCCGCAAGCCAATCAACAACATCGCTGTAGGCCCTATCGAATAACCCATAGTGGGTGGGGTAGTACGACGGTGCCGCGTCCGGTGCGATGTGGTCCGGGTTAGGCAGAAGCCGACAAGCGGTAATGCGTTGGTCGAGGAAAGTTGAGAGGAGCTGATAGCCGAAAGCACGGTTGAGCTTCCGTGCCGACCGTTTCGCAAACCACGCGGTCGACGGCATCCAGGTACGTACTTGGAGAGCGAAGAAGTAGAGCTCCTGCAGATCAACCCGCTCAGCTTTCCAGTTTGTTGCAAGCGCGTTACTAAACGTGTCGAGTAAATCTTGTTTTCCACCGAGACTCGCCTGAATCTCACGGATCGTTCGCCGCGTTACGTCGAAGGGCTCTTTGCCCTCTAGCCTGGTCACCTGCTCAACTCGCCAAAGGCGAACGTGGAAGTGCCCATCTTCGAATCGCTCTAGGAGCCGGGCGAGTGCCGCACGTCTCTGGAAGAGATGACTACTCCACAGACTTCCGAACGAAATTATAAGCGCGGCAAATGCCGCGATGAGCCGCCAGTCCGATAGGTGCCAGCGGTACAAGAAGGATGAGAACGTCAGCATGGAGGTCAACCCCATAGTGCTGCAACTAGTGAGGAGAGGCGATGAATCTCGACAACTATGAGTTCGATCCGTTACGAGAACCTGGAGCGGCGCCTCCCGGTGTGATCGTGACCAGCAACGACCCGCTACATGCTCGGAATTGTCGCATCTGTCGAAAGCTGGTTGATACGGAGGTCTTGAAGCTCAATTGTCCTCAAAGTGAGTTGTCGCGAGCTAGCGTCGCGACTCCGTGGTCAGGGATGAGACCGCTACCACGCTAACTTCGCCCATGCGCACGCTATCGCGTGCACGCGCGTACGCTGCCTAGCGTGATTCGAGTCGGTACCTGCTCGAGCGGATGAGAGCTGGGGCCTTGCCGAATACCCGATCCATTTGGGAGCATCCCGACATGGACGGCAACTGGCAAGCACTCGCGCGGGAAGCTTCATCGGCTGCCGAGCATCTCGCGTTCGGTGTAACTGCCCTCGGACGAGCAAACTACGCGCAGACGGCCTATTACACGCAAGCCTTCTTTGCTCTCTCAATTGGCTTTGAGCGATGCGGCAAGCTTGCACTCGTCGTAGATCACGCGCTCGAACATGGCGGCGAGTTCCCGAGCGCTCGGGAACTCCGGGACTATGGGCACAGGCTCGACAAACTCCTTTCATTGACCGAGCAGATCGGGACCAAGAGGCAAGCCGGCGAGGTTTGCCCGTCTACTGCCATCCACCAAGCGATCATCGAGATCCTTTCGAACTTCGCGACGAACGTGACGCGTTACTACAACCTCGAGTTCATCGCCGGCGACGCCGCTGCCGAAGGCGATCCGATCGCAACTTGGTATCAACGCGTGACGACACCGATCCTTGATCTGCACTACAAAGACCGCCACCGCAGGCGTCATGAAACGAACGCCCAGTTCGGGGAACTGCTTCTCGGAGACGTCGCGCTTGTGCGCCACCATTCAGAGACCGGCGAGAACATCACGACGATCTATGACGGAGCTCTCCAGGCTGCCCAAACCGAGTTCGCAAAGCCGTGGGAGCGAATGTACGTGCTGCAAATTGTCCGGTTTGTGGGCAGCGTCCTTGGCCAACTGGGTTTCCTTGCCCAGGTGAACAAAGTGCCAAGCATTCCCTACTTCTCGGAGATGTTCGCCATGTTCAACAACGCGGACACATACCTCCGAGCGCGTAAGACGTGGTCGATCTATAAGCCTTGATCGGTGCTAGAGAGACTCCTCGCATCACCGCGACCGCGATGATCTGACAGCGGCTCATCCACGTGCCGGATCACATCGCCGCTCTCTTCGTCTGTGATGTGCTCGTAGTATCGGGCGGGCTGCACACTCCGGTCGAAGATCCGGAGTACGCGATGCCAGCGACCGGCTTTCCGAAAGAACTCTGGCTTGTCCTGGTAGTCCTTTATGGGCTTCTTTCGTCCTGGTTCATTGGTCTTTAGGCGAATGCCCTCTCGGATCGTGATCGTTTCATGGACGCGGACCTTGACGTGTTGGGCTCGGGATCCACACTCGGGGCACGCGTGCTCCTCCGAGCTGAGAAGTGCATCGCAGTCACCACAATGAACAGCTCTAGAGACGTCGTCTATAGCCACAGGGTAGAGCCACTCCTAATGACTCCCCAACTGAAGCTTGTGCAGCATTTTGCGAGGTAGTGACGGCGGCAGTTCGGTAATCGAATCGGCTCGGACGCGAAGCGCGTTACGACTGACAGCCGTCTGACCGCTTCCGAGCGAAACTTCAGCGCGCAGGATCGCCGCGCTCTCGGTCTGATCGGTAAATATGCCTTGGAGTTCCCGCAGGTTGGCCGCCGGCGCATACCAGTTGGCGCGTGTGTGTGAGTCAAGTCGGTACGGGAGAGACAGATTGCCGCCGTCGGTTGGGTTGCTGTACGCCGCACCATTGCCGAATCGAAGAGACCAGTTCTCGATCGTGGCAGGCAACCGACCGCGATTGATCGCCTCAACAGCGAGAACATGCTCTGAATATCCCTGTTGGGCGAGCGTCTCCAGCCCGTTATCGGTGTAGACCGCGGGCGGCGCGATCATGATTCCACGCGGCCCGCGAAACCCCTCACGTAAGTTCACCTTGACGCGTGGGCCGCTTAGCGTGAACGTCGCCGCTTGCCACCCCAGCGAGAGCCCGGCGAGAACGATCCCAACAACGGCGATGATGAGAGTCGCGATCTGCACAGGCTGATGCTATTTCGGCGCCCGGCGGGCAGAGGACGGACGACCGAGGCGTTAGGCGCGTTGAACGCACCCGTCCAGCTGCGAGACGCGGCTTTCATAACAGCTTTTGCTATGGCTCGTTCAGGTCCTTGTGATATCGTCTGCTCTATGCCTTACGAGGTGTTCAAGCGGCAGCGTGTACCACGGGCTCAGGACCCGTACGTCACCATCCATCGTCGAGGGACAATCGCGCTCAACACACCTGCTTGGGAGGCACTCGGGTCACCGGCCGCAGTCGAGCTTCTCTTCGATCGGGAGAGCAACGTTATGGCCTTGCGACCGGTGAACAAGGGGGCTGCTCATGCCTACCGGCTACGCCAGAACGGCACGAGCGCCAGCTCATACGTGCTCTCAGGCACCGCGTTCTTTCAGTACTACGGCATACCACTCCTGACCGAAGCGCGACGCCTCGCGGCGCAGGTCGAGGATGGGATGGTCGTTGTCGATCTGGCGCAAGAGGGAGAAGCGGCGCATCCGCCTCGGCCGCCGAGCAAAACACGAGCCAAACACTTTCCAAAGCCTATGAAGGATCTCTAGGGAGACGCGCCCCTCGCATTGTGTGCGAGGGGCGCTAACCGATTGCCCCCGGAGATAGAGGCGGGCGCGGGAGTCGGTCCCGGCCCGCCTCTTCAATAACGTGAATGGTAGAGCTTCTGTGAACCAGCCTGATTTGAGTGACAAGGTTCTGACTCAGGGCTTGCGGCAAGCTCGCGAGTGGATGATCACGGGCGAAGAACTACTCCAGCCGTCGATCGACTCCTACGACGAAGACGATCTTGCGACGGACCTGGTGCTTCGCCTAAGAAGCGTGGCGGTTCCTGAGTTCTATGCGATCCTGACGCTGCTTGTGCATCAGGTTGAAGCCATTGCCGCCGACGTCCTGATCAGGAGCTTGCTTGAAGCCCTGGCGCATGCGGCCTGGATCGTCGACGGCGAGGCCGAATCAGATGCGTCGTCTGGGAGGGCCTGTCGCGGAGACGACCGGAGCCGGGTCTCGGTGATCCGCCGCGCGCATTGCTTGGAATACGGGATGGCGAAGCAGTTTGCCCTGAGCGTTCAAAAGGGATCGCCGGCCAGCATGGCTGTAAGGACCCCGGCCGACGCTGAGGCTTGGCTCTCCGAAGCCGAGGAAGCTCATCGTCAAACCGGCTGCGGCGGTGTCGGTCGCGGTTACCGAGACGTCGCACGGACACTCACCCATTTCGGCGAACGCATGAACCTTGGAGCTTGGCCGGTCGACCTCTGGCGTGTGACAAGTGGAGTCGGCCATCAACTGATGCCGCAACAGTTCGCCCAAGACGTCGAAGGCACAACGCTTTGGGGAGCTCCGCTATCGGTGATCGAGCGTCTCAAGCGCCTTGACCGCGCGGCCAAAGTGATGGCCAATTTCTACCAGTACGTCGTCCTGGTTGTCAGCCCCGACGACCTCGCCGCATACCACCGGCAGACGCAAACACTCGTGACATCGCTCGCTCAGACCCTTTCGCGTATAGATCAATCGACTAGCTGATACCGGTCGTCTCGACCATCCTTGCTCGGTCGCACTCCCGACCACTGCTGTTGCTGCCGAGAGTCCGTCAATAGCAATCGATGCCCATGTAGGACACGTCGCAGGACTTCTTCCCGCTGAACGGTATGACGCCGATCGGGTTTTGAGATATCGCGCCGGGGCCCGTGACCGACACGAGCGTGCGTTGATTGGGCGCGGTGTAATCCATCTCGTTGACCTCGAACAAAACGTTGGCGATTAGTCCTGTATCCCCATTCGGATGCTTGGGCGTGAAGTAGTCGTGAATGATGATGTAGGCGTAGTTAGTCCCTGACGACCGCCCCGGCGCCACTGCCTGATTCCAGCTGACGCTCCATGAGGTGTCGCCCCACGATGTGGAGATTTCATTGCACTGAAAGGCGTTGGTGAAAGCGTCAGCTACCCAGAAGCTCGTCGACTCGTGGTGGATGTCCCCGTAGTACGCCTGGAACAAGGTTGTGCTGAGCGGAGTACTGAAACCGTGGGTCAGGTTGTTCATCGACAGGCTCGCGGGTGCGAGCACGTCGGTCTTGGGATCCTCGTCCGCGAAGATGGCTCCACTGAGGCTGAGACTACGGGTGCAATTGGCATCCTTCTCAAGCCTGACCTTGTCAAGGAACGCAGCGAAATTGACGCCCACTCGAGCGAACCGTCCGATGTTCACTACACCCGTGATTGGGAGGACGGTGTCCCGCTCCGACTCGGGCCGATTTGGCGCCGTGTAACGGCTCAAATGAAGAAACCCAGGCCAACTTTTGCTGGCCTGGGTTCTAAAGAGCACTACTTGGTACCCCCAACGGGATTCGAACCCGTGCTGCCGGCGTGAAAGGCCGGAGTCCTAGGCCGCTAGACGATGGGGGCCTGCGAGCAGAGTAGCCTCCGCGCCGTCACAATCCTGCCTGTGGTGATCCGCCCCGCAACGTGGGACGACCTCGACGCCGTTTTCGATCTTCTCTCGACTCGAGACCGTGCGCTCTACGGCATCTCCGACCTCCAGCTCGAGCATCTTCGGATCGATTGGGAGCTGCCGAGCTTCACCGTCGGGCTGGACAATTGGGTCGCGGAAGCAGGGGGTGCTCTTGCCGGCTACGCCTCGCTCGAGTGGGGCCACAACCTCGTCCACACGGCGGCCGATCCAGACACCGGCGATGCACTGCTCGGCCCGATCGTCGAGCGAGCGCGTGCGCTTGGCCTCGAGTCGCTTCAGCTGAAGACCGCCGGCGGCGACGACTTCGCACGCCGGAATGGCTTCGAGCTCCAGACCGAGATCGTTCGGATGTGGAAGACACTCCACGGCGGCGACCCCGCCCCGGTCTGGCCCGCCGGCGTTGCCGTCCGGACGTACGAGCCAAGCGACGGCGAGCGCGTGCATGCGCTCCTCGACGAGGCATACAGCGCGTGGGATCCGCGTTACGTGCCGCTTGCGCACGACGACTGGGTCACCTGGATGACCGAAAGCTCCGAGTTCGATCCGGCCGCGTGGTTCCTTGTCGTCTCCGGCGACGAGCTGCTCGGCTGCGCGCTGCACTGGAACACGGGTTGGCTGAAGGACATCGTCGTGCGTGCGAGCGAGCGCGGGCGAGGCCTCGGGACGGCGCTTCTCCTGCACGGGTTCGCCGAGTTCAAGCGCCGCGGGATCGAGCGGATGGGGCTGAAGGTCGATGCCGGCAATCCGACCGGAGCCATGCAGCTGTACGAGCGTCATGGCTTTGTGGCCGACCGGCGCGAAGAGATCTGGATGCTGTGGCTCTAGACCGCGCGGCCAATGTGAGCCTGCTGC
>DASZPA010000014.1:0-17976 GCA_035550555.1 Fimbriimonas sp. | reverse complement strand
TCCAAATGCAATGTCTGGGGAACGAGCAAAGCCTGCTTCTCGATAGCCGAAGAGCCTTTCAAGCCGCAGAGGTACTCGTAGAGGATCCGCTCGTGCGCCACGTGCTGGTCGATGATCACCACGCCCTGTGCCGTTTCGGCGACGATGAAGGTGTTCATCACCTGTCCGACCACCCGCAACCCCTCCAGCAGGTTCACGAAGGGCATGGACGGCGTCACGACCGGCGCGACTGGAGGAATATAGGGATCGAGAGACGGAGATGGCGGCAACCAGTTCTCGAAGGGGTCTGGCTCCGAACCACCCTGACTCGCCAACCAAGGATTGAGGGGGCGAGCCGCTGCGAGTGCCTGGTTGGCCGCGGCGATCTTGGTGGCGTCGGGCATCATGCCGTGCTCCATGAGCGCGCTCTTTACTGCCACGCGGATCGCGTCGAACGCCGCGCCCTCGTGCTGGAACTTCACCTCGCTCTTGGTTGGGCTGACGTTCACGTCGACCCGAGAAGGATCGATCTCGATGAGCAGCACCATGAGCGGGAAGCGGCGGTCGGGCGTGATGTCGCGAAAGCTCTGGTCGATGGCCGCGGTCAGGGTTCGCGTTCGGACGGGACGTCCGTTCACGAACACGTACTGGAACGCCCGGGTCGATTTGGTGAAGTGGGGCGGGCTTACGAAGCCGTAAAGCTTCATGCCACCTGCCTCGATACCAAGGGGCGCCAGGGCGCGAGCCGCGTCGCGCCCCCACACGTCGGAGATCGCCTCCAGCATGCCGCCGCTGCCTGTCGTACGAATCGCAAGCTGGCCGTTGTGGGTCATGGTGAACGCCACGCGTGGGTAAGCGATCGCGTAGCGGCTCACATGGTCCATCGCCTGCCCCAGCTCGGTCGTGTCGCTCTTCAAGAACTTCAGGCGCGCCGGCGTGTTGAAGAAGAGGTCTTCGACGAGAACTTCAGTGCCTTTCGGCCCGGCTTTGGCGGAAGGCTCGAGCACCTCCCCGCCGTCGACTTTTAAGACTGCCCTGGCGCCATCGGCGATAGCAGTGCTCAAGGTCAGCCGAGACACCGAAGCGATGCTGGGGAGCGCTTCGCCGCGAAAGCCGAGCGTCTGCACCGCGGTCAGGTCGTCGCTGGAGACGATCTTGCTGGTCGCGTGTCTCTGCAGCGCTTGCCGCGCATCTGAATCCTCCATTCCGCAGCCGTTGTCGACCACCCGGATCTCGGCGCGACCGCTGTCTCGCAGGTGCACTTCGATCTTCGTGGCGCCTGCGTCCAGGGCGTTTTCAACCAGCTCCTTGACCACCGACGCAGGCCGCTCCACCACCTCGCCGGCGGCGATTTGGTTGACGGTGTGCGGGTCCAGAAGGCGAACCTTCGAGCGGAAAGCAAAAGACTCTATAAAGATCGAGTTTGAACCATCCGACCTGTTAAAAGTACGGCGATTCGTGGAACAAGGATTGCGGGGTTGATGGCTAGCTAGTGTTTGTTATTATCGGGATCGTTGTCGTGCTCGTCGCGATCATCGTCGGTTTCGCCATCGACGGTGGAAACTTCGCTGTTCTCATCCAGATCAACGAGTTCATCATCCTTGCGGGCGCCGGCGCCGGGTCGTTCATTGCCGCAAACGGCATGACCAACCTGACCGCCACGATCAAGTGCGTCATGGGGCTGCTCAAGCCCGACCCCTACACAAAGGCAGCGTACAACGACCTGCTGAAGCTGATGTACCAGGTCTTCAACGTCGCTCGAAAGGAGGGCCTGCTCGGGCTCGAAAAGCACGTCGAAAACCCCGAGAAGAGCGACATTATGAAGCTCTATCCGAGCTTCTTGGCGAACCATCACGCCGTTTCGTTCTTTTGCGATACGTTGAAGGTGATTCTGACCGGTTCCGTTAGCCCACACGACCTTTCCGAAATGATGGAGCTCGACTTGGAGACCGCTCACAAGGAAGCGGAGCTTCCGGCAGAGGCGCTTACGGCTGTGGGAGACGCATTCCCAGGTTTCGGCATCGTCGCGGCCGTTCTCGGCGTGATCATCACCATGGGCAAGATCGGAGGCGAGGCGGCCGAGGTGGGCCGATCCGTCGCCGCGGCCCTCGTCGGAACGTTCCTCGGCATCTTGATGGCGTACGGAATCTTCGCGCCCATCGCACGAGCCATCACCTTGCGGCTCCACTCAGAAGGGCAGTATTTGAACTGCATCCGGCACGCACTTGTGTCCTTCGCCCGCGGCGAATCCCCTATCACGTGCATCGAGTTCGCCCGAAGAAATATAGAGCCGGCGCTTCGGCCCGGCTTCGCGGAGATGGAGAAGAACGTGAAGGATCGGGCGGCGTAAGATGGCTGAGCAGACGATTATCGTCAAAAAGGTCATTCACAAGGGCCACGGCCACCATGGCGGCTCTTGGAAGGTCGCCTACGCCGACTTCGTGACGGCCATGATGGCGTTCTTCCTCGTGATGTGGCTCACCAGCATGTCTCAGGATGTGAAGGATCAGATCCAGGGGTACTTCAACGACCCGCTGGGACTGGCTCCGACCGCGCCGAAGTCGCTCTCGATCAAGACGATGGAGGGCTCCCCCGCGCCCAAGCCTTTTGCCGAGAAGCCTGCCGGCAAGAACGCTTTCAAGCAAGAGCAGGGACAGCTTCAGTCGATCGAGAAGAAGATCAAAGACGCTCTGGGCAAAGACCCCGAATTCAAGAATCTGATGAAGGGCGTCAAGATTTCGATCACGCAGGAGGGCCTTTTGATCGAATTCATGGAGGCGAAGGGCGCCGTATTCTTTGAGAGCGGCAGCTCGATCATTCGTCCCGAGGCTCAGAAGCTGATGCGAAAGATTTCTCCGATCCTCTCGGCCTCCAAGCATCCGGTGGATGTGCAGGGACATACCGACGTCGTGCCGTACGCAGGCGACAAGAATGGAAACTTCCGCCTGAGCACGGAGCGCGCGCTGTCTTTGCAGGAGGTTTTGGAAGACTCGGGAATGCCGGACAGCCAGTTTGTCGGGGTCAAGGGATTTGGCTCAACCCGTCTGCTGGATCCTGCGAATCCAATCTCCCAGGTGAACCGGCGCGTGACGATTCTGCTTCCTCGCAAGTACACGCAGGGAGACAAGGAGGCGGCGCCGTCGGACGACCTGGCATCGCAAATTCGTGGCGAGACCGTGCCGCAGGCTGTGGTGGTCAAACCAGGTGCGATCGATCTCCAAGACAAAGGCTCACCCTGAGCGTCGCTTTAGGGTCCTGATCCGTCTTGAACCAGCAAGGGAATGCTATGGCTCAAATAGAAGGGAATCTGTGGGAGTACAACTTGGCAAAGGTGGTGTTCGTCGACGTGAGCGACGACTATCGCCTCATGCAGCCGCCCATGCCGAGCGGCTTTTATCCGGTGGTGAAAGAGGCGTGGCTTCCGCGCCACAACCTTTCCCACACGCTGGCTCGAGAGCCTCTCGTGCAGGGCTACCTGTATGACTGGCACGAGATAGGCGACGGCGAGCGTGGCTCCTGGTACGTGGGAGTCGTGGCCGCAGAGCTTGCCGTCGCCGAAGCGTAGGCTAAGTTTTTAAGTTTGCAGGTTGTCAAGGCGGAAACGCTGGTCCTGACAAACCCACAAGCTCAACTTACGCCAACTTGTCGGCGATGGCTCGGCGGACCATGCTCTCGACGATCTCCTCGCTGGTCACATTGTACGTGCCGGCTTCGATACGTGCTTTGAGTTCCTCGATGCGGTCTTCGCGGTCGGGCATCTCCATCACCTTTGCGGTGACCTCTTGAATGAGGTTCTGGTCGTCAGCCTGGGATCGGGCGTCGCCAATCTCCACGATTTCGGCAACGAGCTTCTTCGCGTCCTGGATCTTCTTAACTTCGGTGTCTGAAATTTGCATGATTGCTCCATTTCAGACAGGCAACGCGGCTTTCTCATGTCTGAGACCCTTACGCTTTGCGTGACCGAGGTCGCCCTCGTCGTGCCATTTTTCTGTCGCAGGCTGTTCGCCTATAGTGTACGTCGGCTTCTTCACAAAACTTCTTTAGGGCAAAAACAAAAGAATTCTCGCATTTTTCCCAGGCGGAATAGAGGAGGAATGTGGAAAGACAAGTGCCGCCTAAAAACAGGCTCGTTCGGCGCCCTTCGGGGCCGCTTCCAACGGACCCTTGATGCAATCCCCATGCCTTTAGAACGGGCCTGCGCGAACCTCGCAACTCTCGGGGCCTCTTAGTTGCCGGGCGATGGCTGATCGTCTCCAGAGTCCTCGTCCGGGACTTTTCCGCCCATGGACCGAATGGCATCCTCCAAGTCGTTTTCCGCCTCGGAAACGCTGCCGGCAATGTCATTGAGCGCTTCTTTGCGTTCGGTGGGAACGTTCTTAAGGAGCACGCCCAGAATGTCCGAGGCGTCCTGCACGTTCCCAAGCGAGGCTATGCACACCTCGATGTTCTTGTGCCGGTGGTCTTCCTGGGCGGCAAAGTCCTTCTTGTAGTCGGCCAAAGTGTCCGAAACGTCTGTGTAGTCGGACAAGCTCTCTCCAGCGCCGTTCACCAAGTCGGCCACACTCAAGAGCGCCTCTTTTGCTTCGCCTCCCGCAGCGGGCGCCAGCTTCTTCGCGCCATCCTCGGCATCTTGAAGCTCCTGGATGGCGCCGTCGGCTTGATAGTCGGCCGTTCTGAGTTTCTGGTAGAGCTGCGCTTGTGGGTCGGGAGGGGCTTCAACAGCCGCTGTTCGAACGGGTTGGGAAGCACCGTGGCGACCGCAGCCCAGGCAGAGGAGAATCATCAGTGCGGCTCCGCCCTTCACAGCCCTCAATGCTACCGTTTTCAAGACAGGCCGAATCACCCGGTCTAAAGTCGGCCCAAAGTCCCATTGCGGGTTAAAATGCGCTCGTGGAGTCACGAGAGCCGGATGGATTTTCCCTTGAGCAGCGGTTCGAGCGCACGGAAGCGGAGCAGCTCCTCCTTTTGGCGGCGGAGCTGCAACAGGAGCACCGAAACAAGATCCCGCTGAGCGAGATCAAGAGAACGGCCTTGGAAGCAGGCATCGATCCGAAGTACATCGATCAAGCGCTTGCGCGGCAGCGGAAGGGCCCCGTTGCAGCCGTTGAGATGTATGGGACGCACGCGTGGATTGCGATGTACGCCTTCTTCGGGATCTGGGAATTCGCGATCGGCCGACGCGCGCTGATCGCGCCCTTCTCGTTGACTCCGCTCACTTGGGTCATGGCCATGACCGTCGCTCTTGTCGTCGGAGTTAGCGTCTCTTCCACGGAGCGAAAGCTGCGACTGAGTCTGCAAGCCTTGCTTTTCGGCAGCCTCGTTCAGATGCTCGCCAACTTCGTCCTCAGGCCACTGTGGCTGTTTGAGATCGAAACGAAAATCGGAGCCGAACGTTGGATGTTGCTCCTGGGCCTTCAGGCGCTGATGATCTGGGCCGGGCACCAAATTCGGAAGTCGCTCGCCACCCGAAAGGACCAGCCCCCTGAACCGGGAACGATTCGAAGCTGTATAAAGACCTGTGACGCGTCGAAGGAAACGTCTTCTCAGGCGCACGGGGCTCAGCATAGGCGCCTTGGCCCTGCTGTTGGTGAGCGCCTACTTTTATCAACCCCAGCGTTACGACTTCTTTCCGAAGCCCGCGCCAAATCCCAACCCACGCATCGATCCCGATTCGAGCCATCTCTTCTCGCCGGGCGCCCGCGTCGCGGTCGTTGCCGCTCACCCAGACGATCCGGAGTTTTTCATCGGGGGGACGCTTGCCCGTCTCAAAGAAGCCGGCGCCCAAGTCGCCGTTGTGATGTGCACGGATGGAGACAAGGGCTACTACCCGAGCTTTATGACGGATGCCGACGAGAACCGACGTGTTCGAAGATTTGAGCAGTTGGAGGCTGCAGGAACCTATAGCGCGGAAGTCTTCTTCCTTGCAAAGCCCGACGGCAGGCTCTCCGCCGACGACCAGCTAGTCGAGCTCGTTCGAGACCGGCTCAGAGAGTTTCAGCCGGAATACGTCTTGACCTTCGATTCCGAGTATCCGCCCAGGCTTCAGCATAGCGATCACATCCAAGCAGGCGTTGCGGCGGAAAAGGCTGTCGACGGAGTGCCAAGCGTGCGGTGGCTTCTGAGGTTCAGCACCCACGCCGGCAACTACTTCGTGGACATCTCGAAGTATTGGCCAACCAAGCGCCAGCTTCTCACGATCCACAAGAGCCAGTTTCATGGCGACCGTCTGAAGTTCATCGAGGACATGGTCGGCCAACGGGCTGAAAACGACGGAAAAGAAATCGGTGTGGAGTATGCCGAGGGCTTTCGGGTCAGCCGCGTTTCCCATTCGGAAACCGGAACGTCATCACCTGAAAGGTAGGGACGCGGAACTCGTCCTCGTACTCTTGGTCGGCCTCATCCGGAAGCGGCTCGAGAAAACCGTCCATCATCGCTCCCGCTGCGAAGAAAGGCGCCAATATCGCGCTGAGCGGGCGGTGATAGTTCTCGATCTGAATGCCTTTCCACTGGAGAGGAAGGGTGAACTCCTCCATGTAACGGTCGACCGTCCGGTAAAGCTTCCTGCCGCTTTCGTCCTTGGTCCATGCGTCCGTCGTGGACGCAAGATTGGAGAGGGTCACGACCACTATCCGCCCGTCGGGCCGGCAAACGCGGCACATCTCTTTGATGGCCGCTCGAAAGTCCGGAATGTCGACAAGCGTCAGATAGCTGACGACCAGATCGAAGCTGTTCGCTTCAAACGGCAAGTCCTCGGCGAAGGCTTCCCGGTAATCGCCACTTTGGTGCAGCTCTTTGGCGCGGCTGACGAACTCGGAGACCGGGTCGATTCCGACGGTGTTGGCGCCTCGGCGAGATAGGACCCGGCAGTACCGACCCTCGCCACATCCCACGTCAAGGACTCTCAAGCCTTGGACGGTTGGGAGAATTCGCTCCAGGCACGGATCTAGGATGGCCGACCGGGACCAATCGCCGGTCTCCTTCTGCGTCGCAATCCAAGCGCCCGCGGACTTCACCCATCCGCCGATTTCGGACATGGCTTTCAGTATCCCGAAGCCGAGAGGAGATTGTGGCCGCAATCTGCCGCCTTGGCAGGACAAAGAATCGTCATGCGACTCATCCCCCCTCAGCGCGCTACCCATGCCATTGAGACAGGGGTAATGACAAGTGCGATCTGCGGTCTAAGAGGGCCCTGTCGCTGCTACGCCGAGCAACACCGGATGTAGGCGTGACGGAGCCTTCAGAGATTCTGTGACCCCTTACGGTTCTGCGGTCTTCTTTCGCCGGTTTGAGAGGAGGCAGTCGTTGCCTGGGCTCTGCAACACCAAACGTGAGGCGATTGTGCGCTCTTGCAGGACTCTTCAGGCAGGAACGATTTCCATCCCGACATGCGCCTGGCTCGAGGTTAGTTCATACGTAGACTTCGGGCGCGAGCTTCGTGACGATCTTTCGGAACTTGCCCGGATCGAACGCCTTTTGGATCTTCGCGCCAAGGCTGCTGCCGGTTCGAACGACGTGCTCGCGAAGCAGCTCGCGGACCAAGAGGGAATCCTCTTCGTCCAACCCGAGAGCCTGCACGTAGTTCTGGTTCATGCAAGTCGGGTCGAACTGGTAGGCGTAGATGACTCCGCCGGTCATGCCAGAGCCGAGATTGCGGCCGGCGTTGCCGAGGAGAAGCGCCTTTCCGCCCGTCATGTACTGGAAGCCGTTTGCCTCAACTCCCTCCACGACGATCCGCGCGCCGCCTTCCTCGTGGTTCTTCCGAAGGCAGATTCCGAACCGGTTGCCGGCTCGGCCCGCGATGAACACCTCGCCGCCGCGGGCGCCATAGCCGAAGGTGTTGCCGACCAGCGTGACGCCTGAAGCCCCGTCTTGCGGCCGAATCACGAGAGTTCCACCATACGAGGCGGTAAAGCACGAGTCGGCGGCCACGCCGTCCAGCTCGAACTCCATTCCGTTCACGCTGTAGGCTGCATAAAAGTGGCCCGCGGCGCCCTTGTGCAGAAAGAGCAGCTTGCCTTCGCAGAGCCCGGCGTCCTTCTTCTCGCGAGCGATCACGCCCGCCGCGGCGACGCCAAGACAGCGATTGTCCTTGCTCAAGGTCTGAACGATGTGTGCCTCCTCTCCAGCCAGCGCTTTTTCGGCCGCGAGCACCTCATCATGGTGGTCCAAGAGCTGGACGACAGGATTCTTGCGCCGCAGGCAATCGGATGGGGGGACGCCGAGCAGGGAGTCCGCATTAAACCGCGCGGCTTTGCCGTGAAGACCCTCCTTCTTCTGCAGCAGGTCGCGCCGACCGACCACCTCGGAAAGGCTTCGGATGCCGGCAGCAGCCATCTGCTCGCGGACGTCTTGCGCGACGTGGAGGAGAAACCGCACGATGTGCTTGTCGTTGCCACGGAACGCCGCGACGAGTACGGGATCTTGGGTCGCGATTCCCGGCGCGCAGCCGAGGCGGCGTTTACCGGTCGGATCTGAAGGATCCGGACCCGTCAGGTGACACTTTCGCAGCATGCTGCAGCCGATGGCCATCAGAACGCTCGTGCCGAATGCGACCCTGTCCGCGCCAAGCAGCACGAGCTTGAGGAACTGCTCGCCACACTGGACGCCCCCGTCGGCACTCAGCTCGACGCTCTCGCGCAGGCCCTCTTCGATGAGCATGTCCTGGACGCGCGGCAGAACGGCTGCCGCGGGGACGCCCGCGTGCTTCTGGTCAACGCGTTTGGCCGCGCCCGTGCCGCCGCATCCGTCGCTGACGTGAAGGCGATTCGCACCGGCATTGGCGCCGCCCACCGCAACCATCTCGATGCCGTGCGTCGCCACGAACTTGAGCGCGCAGTTCACCGAGGGGTTCAGCGTGCGCCAGCTCTCCACCATCAACTTGACGTCCTCGATGGAGTAGAGGTTGTGGTTGATCGGCGGCGAAACAAGCTCGAAGCCAGGCTCGCAGCCGCGCTGGTTGGCCACGCGCACATTCACCTTCTTGCCCGGAAGCTGTCCGCCCTTGCCTGGCTTCGCGCCTTGAGCGAACTTCACTTCGGCCTCGGCAGCCGTTGCCGCGACGCCCGGAGTGATGGTGAAACGGCCGCCGGCGTACTGAACGCTTCGGTTGCCATCCCGGGTGCCGATGCGGTGCTTGTCGAAACCTCCCTCGCCGCTGTTCGCTATGGGGCCCACCCCGAATGGCGGGCACTCGCCGCGCCTTGCGGTCTCCCTCTTGCAGAGTCTGAGCAGCACGTTGAACGCGCGGGCTACCGTCTTGTGGGCCGGCTCGGAGAGGGCGCCCTCGCTCATTCCTGGCGCCATAAACCGCCAGGCGATCTTGTCGACCGGCTCCACCTGCTCGATTGGGATCGCCTCGCCGTTCTTCACCTTCAGGCAGTCGAGCACCGTGATGGGCGTTCGCTCCATGACGAGCGACGCGTACGCCTGGTAAGCCTCATAAGACCCGGGCGCGGCGCCGTGGATCTTCTTCGCGTAGCCGCTCGCGAGTTGGATTCCGCGAACGATGTGCGCGTCGTTGAAATGAGGTCGGCCATCCTTGCTCTGCCGAAACTCTCCGGCGTCGATCAGCTTCGGCTCTTCTCCAAACGCCTCGCGGTGGAACAGCTCCCACTCCTCGTTCAGGATCTTGGGGCCAACGCCGCCCAGATGACACGGAACGTTCGGGAACTCCGCTTCCACGAATGCTGGATCAAGCCCGATCGCCTCTACCAGTCCGGCGCCGCAATAGGCCGAGGAGGGCGTCACCCCTACCATCGACATGACCTCGACAAATCCGGACCGAACGCCCTTCAGGTAGGTCGCCTCGCACTCCCCGGATGTTTCGGAGCCGAGCCACGGCTGGACGGCGTCGGCGCCCATCGAGACCAGCAAAGCGCACTGGTTGATGTCCCAAATGCCCGATTCCGCGACGATCCCCACCCGGTGGCGCAACCCTTTCTGCGCCAGGCGCGCGTGCAGACGGCTCACCGCCCGCAGCGTGTTGACGGAGATCCTGTCCGAGCCGACTCCGCGATCCGACAGCACGATGACCGAATAGTCGCGTGTCAGCGCCTCCGCCTCGTGAACGACTCGGTCCAGGGCCTCTTCCGGCTCTTCGATGAGCGGACGTAAAAGTTCAACCTTCGCGACTTTCTCTTGTGCGGCCAGCCAGGCCAACTCGCCTCGCGAGATGATCCGGTGCGGGGTTCGAAACAGCCCTTTTCCGCCATCCCCCCAAAGCCCGCCGCGGTCGCCCAACCATCCGGTCCTGTCGAAAACCCACTCGTCACGGATCGGGTCGATGGCCGGACTGGTCTCTTGAGCGAAGCGGAGCGCGAAATAGTCTTCGAGGCGCCGGGGCATCTCGTCCAGCAGCGCCGCCGGGGGCGTGTCGTCACCCATGGAACCCACCGCAGGCTTGCCGGTCTTGATGAGCGGTTCCAGCACGACCTCGATGTCCTCTTTGGTCATTCCGAATGCCCTCTGCTGCGAAAGAAGATCCGTTATGGGCGGGGTCTCGATCGACTCGAGCGCGGAAAACCGCGGGACCTCCGATTCGTCGATTGCGACCAGGTTGGCACAGCCGTCGTCAAACGACATGGCGCCATTGGAGAGCCTCAGCACGAAGGTGTCGCCGGGGCCGAGGCATCGCTGGACCTTGCTCTTGCGGCCCATGAGGTGCTCGGTGATCTCGCTGCCAGCGAAAACCGTCTCATCGTCGGCCCAAACCCACAGGGGACGAAGGCCGTTTCGATCGAGGTGAGCCACGGCGTCGTCCCCGTCGCAGCAGACGATGGCCGCAGGTCCGTCGCAGGCCCCCAGGTAGATGCCCATCGCCTTGTAAAAGGCCTCGAGCCCCTTGTGCGGCGCGCGGCCGTCCCGGCTTTCGGGCATCAGCGCGAGAATAGACTGTGGCAGCGTCATTCCGCCGGCCATCATGGCGATGGCCATATCGTCCAGGTTCGCCGTATCGGAGCCTCCGGAACAGACCACACTGCGTACCTTCTTGGAAATCTCCTCCAGGGCCGGGTGCTCGCTGGCGAGCTTGGCCAAGAGGTCTTTGCCGAGCGCGCTGATCCATGCGACATTGCCGCGGATGGTCGTGATCTCGCCGTTGTGCGCGAGAGCCCAAAACGGCTGGGCACGCTTCCAGGCTGTAGACGTGTTCGTACAGTAGCGGCTGTGGAAGAGCAGGAACCGTGAGGCGACCGCTTCATCGGCCAGATCCGGGTAGAGCTTGTCGATCTTCGATAGTTCGGCCAAGCCCTTGTAAACCACCGTTCGGTTGGAGAGGCTCACAAGCGAGAACCGGTCGCCGAACTGCGCGTTGAGCTCCGAGTCGAGAGCCAAACGCAAAAGATAGCGGCAGGCGAACCAGCCCGCCTCGCCAAGGCCCTCGGGTCTCTTGAACAACGCTTGGCGAACGACTGGCAGAGTTCTCAATGCGGGCGAGTCGGCGGGGAGCGCGCGAGGGTCGATCGGCACCTCCGCCCATTGCAGAACGTCAGCTCCGGCGAGCTTCGCCAACGCTTCCACCCTCTCGACGCAGATCGCACGGTCCGTAGCTTCGAACGGCATGAAGAACATACCGAGCGCGACGTCGCGTTGGGCAATCAGGCGCAAATGTCGCGGAAACCGGTCGATCAGCAGGCCCCACGGGATTTCAAGTTGTACGCCCGCTCCGTGACCCGGCGCGCCCCGATGATCGAACTCCCGGATGAGATCCAGACCCAGATCGACCACCTTGCGATCGGCGATGCCCTTACGCGTGGCGAGAAAGCCTATGCCACAGGCGTCGGATTCGAGAATGGTCTTGGCGTTTCGTAGAACGGGATACATGGACGGGCCTTTTTGGCCACGTCGCCACGTTCCCCCCGCCTGGTCTGCGTCGCACAGACAGGGCCTTGTATTTTACTGCAACTCGTTACAGGAACCACCTAGATTTTCTTGTGGGCTCTCCGCACAAGCCGAAAAGGGAGTCTCTCGCGATTACGCGGCCGAGTGAAGCGACGATGCCACAGACACGATGTGCGGGTCGAACCTGCCCGAATCACCGAACGCGTCGGGATCGGACTCGATCGCGATCAGCACTTGCAGCACTCTTGCCAGCAGGGGAATGTTGTTCCCGCCCAGGGAGCGCACGCCCTTGCCGTCGTAGCGGTCGTGCATACGGCGGAGGCTGGGCAGAAGCAGCCGAAACGTGCCGTCGCTCTCCATCCCTTCCAGCGTCTCGATGTCGCATTCGACCACGGCCCGGGAGTAGCGGGGTGAGATCAGCAGGAGTGCCTGGAGGATGGTTCTTTGCGAGTGGCTGAGACTCAGGCGCCCGGAGATCGCCTCAAACTCGTTGCCTAGCCTTTGGACTCGCGCGATCGCCTGCACCCACTCGTCCTCGGTCATCCACTCCGCGAGCGCTTCCAAGTTGAGAAGGGGCGGCCTTTGCCCGGTAAGGTTCTCGCCGGTGAACTTGACGACCTGGTTGCGCCCACCTCTCTTGGCTTCGAACAGCGCGATGTCGGCGGCTTTCAGGAGGCTTGCCGCGTCGGTTGCCGAATCGGGATAGCAGGCCACGCCGATGCTGAGAGTCACATGGGCTTCGCGCCCACTCTTGGTGATGTAGGGCTTTGCCTCGACCCGCTTTCGAACCCGCTCTCCAATCCTGGCAGCCTCGCCGATGTCGATCTCCGGCATCGCGACCACGAACTCCTCGCCACCGTATCGCGCGGCCATGTCGTAGGCGCGCGTGATCGAGTGGAGCACTTCGGCAACAAGCTTGAGGACCTCGTCACCGGCGTCGTGTCCCTCCTCCTCGTTGAAAGAGTGGAAGTGGTCGACGTCGAGCATCATGACGGAGATCTTCCTTCCCCCCCTCTCTGCCTCCATGACGCGGCGATGCAGGAAATCCTGCATGTAGCGATGGTTTCGCAAGCCAGTTAGGGCATCGTTGGAAGCCAGCCTCTCGAAATCTTCGAACATGGCGGCGCTGTTGATGGCGAGGGTCAAGTGCTCGGCGACCGTTTCGAATAGGTCGGCACTGTCGTCGAACACCGCGTCTCCCTCGCGTCCGACCATCTCAAGCACTCCGATCAGTCGGTCGCCGATCTGCAGCGGGTGGACCGTAGCTCCACCGGGCCTGAGATAGCAGAGCTTCCCTTCGATCTCTCTGGTCAGAAGATGGCCGTGCACGTCGGAAACCGTGAAACGCTGTCTGCTAGACGCCACCAACTCCGCGGCGCAGCCGGCGCCTTCGGAGGCGTTCAGCCGAATCAGCTCGCCGCTGCCTTGCCGGTTCGCTCCAACGCTGGCGCACAGCTCGATCGTGTCCGAATCGGCGTCGTAGACCCAGAGAAGAACGGCGGCAAGCTCCATCACCGAGGCGATCTCGTGAGTCGCCGCAACGCAGAGGGGCTGCCGGCTTTGGGTGATGGTCAGGGTCTTGCCCAACCGCTTGAGCGCGTTGGCGGTCCGCGCGCTTTTGTCCGCCTTGGAGCGATAGTGCCGCTCCTCACTCGCGTTGATCACCAGCACCATCACTTCGGGGCGGCCGAAGGTTTCGACGTGTGAGGGGAAATAGCGCACACCGTCGAGGTAAAGCGCACCGTGGTTACCCTCGAAGCTTCCTTCCATGAGCCCGGCAATGGGGGTTTCCAGCACGGACCTGCCCGCCTGGAAATACGGAATCTCTTTGGCAAATCCCCAGACAGAGGCCGGATATCCGAGCGGATCCAGCACTACCACTCCTACGTGCTCCTCGCTAAGTTGGGAGAGGAAACCTGGAAATGGGAGGTCGAGCACGAGGCTGCCGCCGTCGGAGAGACGGACCACGACCGGATAGCCTTTGGGCGACGAATAGTTATGGCCCTCCGCCGTCGCGATGCCGGCCCGGTTGAGCAATTCGATCAGTTTCTCCACTGCCGCCTCGCCATGTGTCAGAAGTAATTATCGGCAAAGCATCGCAATATCCCGACGCGTCTGAACGCGGTAACCTGAAAAGGCCGTCCTGAAATGGCGGAAGCCCTGAGATGAGACGGTTAGTTGAGGTTGTTTGGAAGGTTGGCGCCGGGCTCGCGCTCTTGGTCTTGACGGGCTGCGGAGGAGGCGGTGGCGGCGGCAACGGCGGCGGGACGGGAGTACTGACGTATTTTGCAGACTTTACGCCGGGCACAGCCGGAGGACCAACCGGCGTCTCCGAAGTCATCCAGATCAAGAACTCGAGCGGGAAGGTTCTGGGCGCCAAGACCGTCGACAACGATGGTTCCGGGGCAGCCCGGGCGGATTTCACGGGTCTTCCTGCCGGAAAGCTCTATCTGCATGGAACGCTTTACAGCGGCACGAAAGGTTCCGGCAACGCGACCGGGACCATCGACTCGGTCTTCCAAGGGGCCAGCGCGTCCGTGCTCACCGGCAAGTTGGGACAGCCGGTTTCCACGGTCGTCATCTCGCCTTCCGACACATCCGTCGAGGTCGGAGGGAAGCAGCAGTTCCTGGCCTCGGCCCTGGACTCCAACCAGGACCTCGTTTTTGAGGGTCCCGCCGCTTGGTCCATCACGGCAGGAGGCAACTTCGCGTCGATCACGTCCGCCGGTCTCTTGACGGGAGTCTCGTTGGGGCAGACGACCGTCCAGGCGGCCTACGGCTCCGTGACCGGAAGCTTGGATGTGGCGATTACTTCCAAGTCCGGCGGGACTTGGACGGTCATGCTCTTCCTAAACTCCGCAAACGATCTGGACTTCGAATCTCCCGTCAACATGGCGCAGATCGAGAGCATCGCCCAGACGGCCACCAGCCAAACGCGCTTCGTTGTCCAGTGGAAGCTCTCCAGTTCTCCAACGGCTCAGTCGGGCATTTACAACCATCCTTGGAACGGCACCCGCCGCTACCTTGCCGTTCACGGCGGGGCGCAGCTCATTCAAGACTTGGGCAGCGGCGTGGATATGGGCTCCCCGGACACGCTCAATCAGTTCGTTGCCTGGACGGTCAATCACTATCCGGCCCAGCACTACGCCCTGATCATGTGGGACCACGGAAACGGTTGGTCGTTCGCAGCCAAGCCAGCCACTCCTCAGCCGCCCAAGTGGCGCGGGATCAGCTACGACGCCGAGACTCAGCATCATATCGACGTCAACCAGATCGCCGGCGCCATCTCGCCGAACCACTTGGACATCATCTCGTTCGACGCCTGTCTCATGCAGATGCTGGAGGTCCAAGACGAGCTTTCGAGCGTGGCGGACTATATGGTGTGTTCCGAAGACAATACACCGGCGCCGGGCTATCCGTACGATCAGTCATTTGGTCAGTTCGTAACCAATCCCACGGGCAGCGTTCCCGTGCTGGCAAAGGGAATCGTCGACGGTTTCTTCAGCCACTACGATCAAGACCCTCAATACGCTCAGTCGTCGCTTTCGCATAGCGTCGTCGACCTCTCGAAAGCGCATGACGTCGTCACCGCGCTGGACAACCTCTCCAGCGCCATCATCGGCGCGGGCGGCTCCACGATGGGCCCCATCGTCTCCAGCGTTCGTCAGAACTCCCTCTGTTACGATGCTCCAGAGGGCTACTTCTACTACGACCTAGGGTCGATCGCCTCGAGGTTTGCCGGCTCCTCGGCGCCCTCCTCTGTCAAGAGCGCTGCCACAGCCCTCTTGAACGCCGACAAGGCCGCTGTGCTCTACTCGCACTCCAACACGCAGTCGCCTGACAGCACAGGGATCTCCATCGAGTTTGGAAACAACCTCGAATTCAACCAATACAATCTGAACTACGCCAAGCTGAAAATGGCGGCGCAGACGCATTGGCCCCAGTTCTTGGGTAGCGCCGCACTCAACCCCGCCCAATAACCGCCTTGAAAAGTTGAAAGGGCTCGCGGCTAAGCACGAGCCCTATGGAGGGGGGAGTTCGGACGGATGACCGTCCTTGCCGGTGCTTTTGTGGCTGGAAGGGCACACCGACATGAGGTCTTTTCCTCCCTTCCGGCGCTTTACGGCTGGACGATCTACCGGGCGAGCCACAATCGGGCAACAATGCCTGGTGGCAATCGGGTATCCTCACCAACTGCTTTCCGGGAACTCTCCGGTTTCAGCACGACTTTAAAGATGAGCGAAGAGACGACAAGAGGCCCGCGAAACGATGCGGCCATGACCGACCCGCGGCTTGCCGCGAGCCGCACGGATAAAGACGCGGTCGATGCGACCGGTCGTTTTAAGGGAAAGAGGCGCCGCAAGGTCAGCTATCTCACCACGAACAAGATTGACTTCGTGGATTACAAAGAGGTCAACATCCTTCGCCGGTTCATCAACGACCGCGGGAAGATTCTCCCGAGCCGGCAGACGGGCAACACGGCCAAGCAGCAGCGCATGATCTCCTCGGCCATTCGCCGCGCCCGCGAGATGGCGCTCCTCCCGTTTGTGGTCACGGAAATGAGCAACGAGCGACGCGAGTACACCCCGAGGCGAGAGCGCTACGTTCGCCGAGATGAGCAGGCTCCCGCCGCTGAGCAGGCGCCGGCAGAATAGCCGTTTCCTCAAAGTGTCGAGAAGGCCCCGCCCGAAGAGCGGGGCCTTTTTGTCATTTGGTAGGCTCGAAGTTGTGCTCCTGCCCGGTCTTCTCGACTTCTCGATCCCGCAGTGGAAGCACGAAAAGGCGTTTCACATCGAAGACGCTTACAAGTGGCTCTTCCATGCGTCTTTGGGTGGGGAGCATGCCGTCTCCGACATGAGCGAGGTTCGCGACTGGATGGATTCGGAGTGGAAGACATTGGCCCGACCCCACAAGGGCGAGCCGTTAACGGTTCTTCTCCGTCCCGACGGCAAGCTGCTCCGGGTCAACCTGCGGCCTTACAAGGCGATGGGCGGATCGAAGGAGGCTTTGCTGAAGGTCTTCGTCGATTCGGCGAAGGCGTTCCACGAAGACCGCTCCGCATTTCGGAGCGTTTGGCAGCAACTGGGCAAGCGTCTGGCCAAGCGTCCTATCGGGGATTTGACCGAAGCGGCCTGGCAATCTCTGAACAGACGAACAACTCCGGATTACCCGGCCATCGATCACAGCGCCGCTTACGAGTCGGCCAACCATCCCGCCTATCGCGTCGTCCTCGCGACGAAGTGGGAGCATGTGCTCGAGCGAATCAGGCATCATGGCCCTCGCCGGTCTCCATAGGCGCGCCTAACCGGCTACACGATTCCTGAGCGCAGCAGATCTTTCAAGACAAGCAGGCCGATGAGCCGGTCCTCTTGGACGACGGGAAGCTCCCCGATTTTGACCGGAAAGTTCTGGAAGACCTCGAACGCCTCGATGGCGAGGAGGTCTGGCTCGATGGTGGTCGGATTGTCGTTGAGGATTTCGGAGGCGCAACGGTCCAAGACTGCCGCGCGATCTTCCAGCAGGTGCTTTCGAAGATCGCCCTCGCTGACGATTCCGACCAACCGGTCGTCGGCGACGATGCACGCTGCGCCAACGCTGGTGGTGGTCATCGCCTGGATCACATCCAGAACGTTCGCGGAGCCGGTCAGCACCGCTATGTCGGCAACGGGCCTCATGACGTCCGAGACCCTCAGCAGGAGCCGCTTGCCGAGCGTTCCACTCGGGTGGAACCTTCCAAAATCCTCCCTCGTGAACCCGCGGAGGTCCATCACCGTCACGGCGAGCGCGTCGCTGAGAGCGAGCATGACGGTCGTGCTGGTGGTCGGGGCCAAATCGAGAGGGCAAGCCTCCTCCGTGACGTAAGTGGAAAGCACCAGATCGGCCTCGCGTCCAGCCGAGCTTCCGGGCCTGCCGGTGATGAGCACGGTCTTGGCCCCAATCGACCGGATGGGAGGGAAAAGGCGCACGATTTCGTCCGTCTCGCCGCTCTGCGTATAGAGCAGGATCACGTCTTGCTTGGTGATCATGCCGAGGTCGCCGTGGACGGCTTCGGCAGCATGGAGAAAGAGGCTCGGAGTGCCTGTCGAGCTGAGCGTTCCGGCGGTCTTGCGGGCGATGTGGCCCGACTTGCCGACGCCGCAGGTGATCACGCGCCCTTTG
>DASZPA010000013.1:0-4770 GCA_035550555.1 Fimbriimonas sp. | reverse complement strand
TTTCGTCACGCAGGCAAGCAGCGAGTTTCCCTTTGAAGATCACCTGAAACTGAGCACGCCCGACTTCATTCTTCGCCGCTCGCTGGAAGACCGGCAGGGCCAATTTGCGGGCCACCTCAACTCGCCCGGCGTCGAGCTGCCGGACGCGGACCGAAAGGCGACGATGCATGCCGCGATGCCGGCCAGCGCGACCACCGAATGGGTTCACGCCCACGGCGACGCGATCATCCATACCCATACGATGGTGCCGCCCCACCAGTTGCACTGGATGGGGGCGGCTGAGGCGTACTCCTACTCGATCGCAGGCGCCTGTCCGGATGCCATGGACCTGGACGGCGAAGCCTCCGAGAACCTTTGGTTCATGGTCCTCAACCTTGGGAACAAGGTGTCTTGCAGCGGTTCCACCGACGCCGCATTGGAACGGGCCAGCTCGCCCGCCCCAGGGGCCAGACGCGTCTACGTGCACGCGGATCACTTCGACTACGACTCGATCGTGAAAGGCATCCGCGCCGGGAAGACGTTCGCCACGAACGCCGGACCCCTTTTTGCGTACGTATCGATGGACGGGCGCGGCGTCGCTGAGACCGTTCTTCCGGGTGACCATCGCCTCAAACTGGAGATCGACAGCCTCTATCCGCTCACCAAGGCCGAGCTGATCCACAACGGGGCCGTCGAGTCGAGCTACGAGGTCAAGGGATTGTCCGGAACCACGGGCGTGGACGCGCTGTTTCGCGACGATACCGATGGCTGGTATGTCTGCCGTATTCAAGATTCGGAAGGCAACTGGGCCGTCACAAGTCCCATATACGTACGGGCCGCCAAGCAACAGTCAAAGCCCTTCGCCGCTTCGACGATCTTCGAAATCGGGAACTTCTCACGGCTGAGCACCTTGAATCCCAACTTCATGGCTCACTTCATCGTGACGGTTTCCCCCACCGATCCCCTTACGAAGGTGGAGCTGCTGCATGATTCGGCAGTCTTGAAGGAGTTCTCGCCGTCCGACGGCGATCAGATCGCCGACGGAAAGACGCCGGTTACGGAAACGTTCGGCAACTATAAGCCCGATTGGCTCTGGCATCCGTCGCCGCGAGCGGCATTCCGCTTCCAATCGGATTGGGATGTGAAGGAGAGCGGCTGGTATCAGGTTCGCGCCACTACAAAATCCGGCCGAGTCGTCAACTCGGACGAGATCCACTACGACGCCTCCAACCCCAAGAGCAACGAGACGTCGGCCGCCAACCTGGAATCCGTGGGGATCGACGTACATCACTGGGGTTACGGCGAGAGCTTGCCTCTTGCGAACTTGGACCCGAATGCGGACGGGTGGTGGTACCCGGACAACACCTTCTTCCAGATGCGCTGCCGTTTCGGATCGTGGGATCGGACCGTTGGGTCTGAGGGGCAGGCGAGGATGTCGTCGACGTTTCGCGCAACGGGCGGCATACGCGATTCAGGCTAGGCTTTTCGTAGACGGACTTCAAAACTCACATTTTGTGCCCTACTTCCAGCGTTTCCTTAATGAATCGCCGGAAGGGCGCGGAATCAATTCAATCGTGCGTTATAGTCTATTCGGCCTTTCATTTGTGCCCTTTTTGGGGCATTACAAAAAGCCGCAGACTGATCTTAGCCTAAAGAGGTTTTTCGAAAAGGTTGAGGGAAGCCAGCGTCGCTTTTAGCCTTCGTAACTCGTTCGTTGCCTGAGACTTATAGCAACATTTCGGAGGCCTACATTGAATAAGCGTGGATTTACGCTGATCGAGCTCTTAGTAGTTATCGCCATAATCGCCATTTTGGCCGCGATACTTTTCCCTGTTTTCGCCCAAGCGAAAGCTGCCGCCAAAAAGACGGCAGGTCTATCCAACGCCAAACAGATCGGCACCAGCACTGCCATCTATCTGAACGACAACGACGACACCATGCCGAACTCGGTCTATCGATACTTCGGCGGATGGTATCCGGGGCTGATTACCCCATGCCCGGCGGACGTGGTCGCCAATGGTGGCTGGAACGATCCGGGGCTCATCGAGTCCGGCAAGAATATCGTCGGAAACTCGATCCTGATCTACACCAAGAACCAAGACATCTTCGATGTGCCGGGCGCAACCCGAGTCAACATCGGCGACGTCTTCAACGGCACACCGACGCCTTCCAACCTCACGTTCAATGGCGACATGAGCCAGTTGAACTCTTCGGCAGTCGACTCACCCTCGGTGGCCGTCCTTTGGTGGGGAGGGCAAGGAACCACAACGGTCATGGGCCGGACAGCCGCCAACCCGCAGCTCAACTGTCAGGATCCGACGCAGGATTCCTGTAGGTGGAATAACGGTGGGCCTCCGCAGTCGGGTCTTCCGGACGGGCTGAACGACTTCTTCTTCGGATACAACAACTTCGACCCGTCCTACGTCCCGTACTTCTACGGACATGGAGTCGCCTTTGTCCATGCGGACACGTCGGCGAAGTGGCGTCGGGTGGGCAACGTGGAGAGCACGACAAGCTACTCAGTGTCTTGCGAGACGGACCCGTTCGCGCAGGTCTTCAAAGATAGTACTGGCTACGAGTTCACCTACTTCACGGCCAGCCGGGGAGATGTCCATGACTGTTCGGCCGACGTAGCGCCGTGGCAGTATGTTGGCTACTTCCGGCCCGACAAGACGATCGAATAGGAGCAGATGCGACTCGCACTTCTTCTGCTAGTTTTGGTTGCCGGCTGGGTCGTCGCAGGTTGTGCCAGCGACGATTCAGCGGGCTCCAACGTGATCGTCAAAGATGGCCCGTTGCCCGCAAAGCTTCGCCGAAGCTCGGCGGGAGGCGGGCCGCCGTCCGCCGGTTCGACGGGAAGTCCGGCAAGAGCCAGCTCGGCCGCTCCGCCGATCCATCATTAAGATAGAGAGCTGGGACATGGTCCCGGCTCTCTCTATTTTGAGCGGACCACCAAGACCCAGTCGGAAAAGCCCGATCCGTTTTCGCCTGGTGGCGAGAGCTTAAGCGACCTGCCTCCTTCCAGCTCTCCGATTGACGTTCGTTTCCCGGTCGTCGGATTGAACCACTCGGCGTGTGGCTTACCTTGCATTACCGTTAAATCCAGCTTAACGGGGCCCAAGTGAGCAGGTGGAATGTAAGCCACCAAGAGCCGGCCGTCCGGAGTTGCCGCAGCGCTGACGTAGGCTTTGTCCGCCTCGGGTGCGTTGTCTTCGACCAACACTCTCATACCGTTTAGGCCCGAAGGAACCAGGTCCCACCAATTGACCGCCTTCCAGAAGGCGTTCAGGTGCGCCATGTCTTCGGCCCCTGGTGTGTTTAGATGCTTCTGCCACTCGTCTTTTCGGAACGGCCAAATGTAGCCGTTACCGCTGATGTATCCGCCGATCGCGCCGAGCACTCCCATCCACTGGAACCGCCGCACTGGCTGGGTCGCGTGCGGATTCACACTGTTGCCATCCGGCCCCTCCTCGTCATAAGGCTCTTCCAACAAGAACGAAGGAATCGCCGGCTGGTAAGCGTAGGCACGGCGTGCTTGCCGATTGACAAAGCCTTCCCACGAGTACGCGCCGTTCAAGGTCATGTACTTGCCCAGATCTGATTGGTCTTTGGCGATCGATTCGGAGTTCCACTCGGCGCAGAACTGCTTGGACTGCTGATTTGGGACGCTCTTGAGGCCCTCGGCTAGGGCAACTTCCACCTTCAGCTGCTCCGGTGTGAACTGTCCCATGTCTCCGCCGAGCATCCACACGATGTTGGGGCGCTTGGCGAGCCGGCGCGCGATCCACTGGCCGTATGAGAACGCGCGGTCGGGTCCGTTGGCAACCAGTTCCTTCATCCAGCCCTGCTCCTGTCCGGCGAAGCCGACATAGGCGGGAAAAAGGAAAACAAGGACGCCCTTGGTTTGGCAGCAGTCCAGAAACTGATCGACAAAATACCAGTAAGGCTCACTCGGCTTCGTGAAGTCCGGAGCCTCCTCGCCGACCTTCTTATAATCAAGAGATCCGTTCCAATTGGAGCCGTCCAGCCGTCTGGCGAACGGTGCGTTCCCTTCGCCGTCAAAGGGCGGGTGACTTCCTCGCGGGTCGTGATTCAGCACATGCATTTCGACCGAGTTGAACCCCTTCGCAACGGTGTCGTCGACGTATCGTTGATAGTCCTGCCGCGAGAGGGAGAGAACGAACCAAGACGTCCGGCCGAGGATCGGAAACGGTTTGCCGCTTCTATCGACCAGGTAGCGCTTATCGGCAGAGTGGGTGATAGGGAACATAGCGGCGAGCGAGATGAGCATTCCGCCTAAAAACGTGCTCACATGGGCCATGCTACCGTCAGTTACAACGATAGGGGTTCCACAATAGACCTTAGGCGATGCCACACAACGGCTCACAGAATGATGCGGTGACGGAGCGCACTCGAGAAATGACTGAGTTCGTCGAAGGGCGATACCTCCCGTTCTTGCGGAAAACAGTCAAGGAGTTTTGGGTCTCGCTGGCTACTTACTTGGTCTTGCTTACCATTCCGATTCGTCAATTGATTTCGGATCGGTCGTCCTCACTGGTTGTGACGGCTGACGTCCTCCTCATGGCTTTCGTGCTCGCATTGGCAGTCTGGAGATGTTGTGTCTTTCTCGATAGCAAGGCAAAGTTGGAGGTCCTTAGCAAGAGGCTCGGTCAGGCAAAGCAAATGTCAGACCCGGAGTATGTAAAGGACCCGAGCCTTTGGCGTAATCGAAGCCGAACTTTGAAACCCTAGACATTCCGGCGTGTAGTACGATAAAAGCAAGTGCAACAA
>DASZPA010000012.1:0-2527 GCA_035550555.1 Fimbriimonas sp. | reverse complement strand
CGTCAAGGAACTCTGTACCCATATCGATGCCTTTATCGATGCCTATAACCAAGACGCCCACCCCTTTGAATGGAAGAGAGCTACCACCAAACCCAAATCGCTTAGCCATTCATTGACTAACTTATGCAAGTGAGCACTAGTAACGGCGGTTGGCGATGCAAGGATGCATGAATAGATCTCTTCCGATCGGAAAACTCCGTGTCTTGGAAGTTAGAAACGGAGGAAAACACCGCACGACTCGAGCAAGCTCTTCACGCTACGAGAATGGCGTCGCGTCGCGCGTGCTGTCCTGAGAAGGATCTGACGGTTTCCTGATGATTTTTAGCCGATGGGGCTTCGTGGGAAATCGCTGGACTTCGAAGCCTAGCTTCTCGAGTTCCTTGGCAACGGCGTCGGAAAAACCATCGTTGTGAAGGTCGACGGTCATCGTTTCCGTATGATCTTGCGCGATGACCGCCGCGATTCGTTTCGCGAATTCAACTGGCACCGGCCATTTTCTAACAGCTTTTTAGGCCTCCCGCAAGTAGTGAATTCTTAGTACGCAGCGGAGGCTGCGAGAGAATCGGGGTCCTGTCTTGTTCTACATGCAGGCTCCAGACTGGATCCTTTGGCGGACCTGAGTCGGTCGTAAAAGCAAGAAAGGATGGATTTCTCCATCCTTTCTTTGTACTAATCCCGCCAGTAGGCCCGGCGGGCCGTGAGCAGCGAGATAATTGCGAGAAAGCGCCTCACTCGCCGTTCACCAGGATGGCGTTCCCAGTGCAATCCATGTTGCTGACCCTTCCGAGCCAACTGGCGTTCAGTTGCAGGAATCCCGTTCCCCACATGGCCCGGCCCGATTTGAGCTGAGTCGTGGACGAGCCGTAGATCGCATCGGAACCATAGATTGAGCTGAGGTTCGTGATTCCCGTTCCCCACATGGCGCGGTTGCCATAGACGCTCGGATCCAAATTCACGTACCACTTGCCACTTGTCGGCTGTGTCAGAGTCGGACTGAGCGCTGGAGTGGTCGCGACGATCGTCGAGGCCATTGCGGCCTGAACGTTCAAGTATCCGGCGCCAAAGGTGCACGCATCGCCCGTTCCGTCGGGTTGCGTCCACTTGTCGGCCGAGACCATCAATCGGGCCTTGACCGTGTCCGGAGTCAGGGTCGGCTGCTTGGCAAGCATCATCGCGACCGCTCCCGATACCACAGGCGCGGCCATCGAGGTCCCAGACAGCATCATATAGTCCTTCGACCAGTCGGTCAGCTTTCCTGACGTGCAATACAGCGACTTATTGATCTCGACGGCAACGGTGTAAGACTGAATGAGATACAGCGTGCCTACGTTTTCCGTAGATACAACTCGGTTACCGGGAGCGACGATATCCGGTTTCAGAACAATGTCTCCGTCCGTCGGACCACGACTCGAATAAGTGGCGATCCTATCATCTGAGCGGTTACCGTTGAGAGACTTTGTCGCGCCAACCGTGATCACATACGGGTCGTTGCCGGGGCACTCGATGGAGCCATAGGCAGTCCCGAAGCCTTCGTTGTCGAGACCCGGAGTCGTTGAATCGTTCGCTCTGCCACCATTCCCAGCAGCGCAGACGACCACGATGCCGGCTTTCCACGCCTGCTCGACGGCTTGACAAAGCGGATCGTTCTTGTAGCTCTGGGTCACCGGATGCCCCATCGAAATGTTGAGGACCCGAATGTTGTATTTGGCCTTATTGGCGATCACCCATTGGACGCCCGCGATCACGTTGCTGACCGTGCCTGAGCCATCCTTGCCCAGCACGCGGATGTTGATCAGCGAGGCTCCAGGGGCGACGCCATAGAACGTTTGTGTGTAGTTTGTGCCCGTCGATTTGTTGCCGTCGCCGGCGATGATTCCTGCCACATGAGTTCCGTGGCCGCACTGGTCGGCGGGTCCTAGGCCGGTGAAATCGACGTTTGCCTTGAGGCGCGATCCTCCGCTCATTCCGGGCAGGGCGCCAAAGTCGGCGATATTTCCGACTCCGCTATCGAGGACGGCTACTCCGATTCCCGTACCGAGCGAGCCGTATTGTGTATAGGCCGCTCCGGCCAAACTTGAATTAACGGTGAAGGCGTCCGTCTTCCTGACTCCCTGGTCATCCGTGACCTGCTTGACGCCCTTGATTGTATAGATCTGGGAGATTCGGTCATCGCGGACGTTTCCCGCGACTGCCTTCACGATCTCCAAATGACGAGTTAGGTCGAACCCGAGCGCCTTCAACCGGCTCAATTGGCTCGGTGTGGGTTGCGCTTGGAACGTCACGATGACGCTGGAATGTTGTACACGCGGCTTTGCGTGCATTCCGGCGAGCTGCTTCTGCGATGACTGATTCGGGCTTGCCGCACCGGTCGCGCAGAGAGCCATTCCGGCTGTGAAAACGGCAGTGCGCGTCAGGATGCTGAGGGCTCTCCCTCTGAGCCCACCCTCCGTAGTGTGTGTCTTCTGCAACTTTTCCTCCGAAGTCGCAAGTTCGGCAGCCCGACTGCCGTGTGCTCATCCTGAGCAGT
>DASZPA010000011.1:0-18738 GCA_035550555.1 Fimbriimonas sp. | reverse complement strand
TGACCGCCCCCGACGACGATCTCAACGACCGGTACGACGCGAGACCTTCAGCTCGACACTTCAGCCGTTCCAATCTGACATTCTTCGATGGTCACTCCTCATCCATGCGGCTTGAGCAGTTCTATCTGAACCAGACTCCGGTGGACAAATGGTTCTGCATCGACCCCAACAATGCAGCGGCGTGCATCAGTCAGGGAGGTTAGGTCTTCATGGCCAGATGGCAGCTCATAGATTGGTGTTTTCGAAGCTAAATTGTAGTCTCTTCCTGAACAAGCCGCCGCTACAATGAGAGGGTGAGAATCCTTTCTCTCCTTGTTTTTGGTGGATTGCTTTTGGCAGGGTGCGGCGGCATAGGCGATAACGGGAGCGGTTTCAACCTATTCCGCGGCACTTGGACGGGTGACTGGCAGTCTGGCGCCGACACAGGGACTGCCACGGTTCAAATTCACCTCGACGGCAGCATATCCGGGCAGATTACGGACAGCCACGACGGCACGACCTACACGCTATCCGGATCGGTCAGCAATCCCACCGTCAGCCCAACCACGATCCACCTGAAGGAGAAATCCGGCGACACCACGCTCGACTTCACCGGAGTCATCACCAAAGAAGATCACGCCAACGCGTTTGACGGCACCTTCACCGAGTCGGACGGCAGTGGAGTTGTTCAGACGATCCACGTCACCTTCGAGTCGGCGTAAGCCAAGTGTGCAAGATTACAAATTTACGAGGTACTAAGAACTCACAGTGCTAGTACCTTGACAACCTGCAAACTTGCAACTTGCCAACTCGACACTTGCCCTATGCCTGTCCCGATATTCGCTGCCAGAACGACGGTTTCTGCCTTGGCATCAGGGCTCGGATCATCTGCTCTTGAATGCCGTGCATCTGCGCTCTTGCATCGCGTTGCTCGGCCCTCAGCTCGTCGATCACGCGGCTCTGGTTGCGGATCTCGTCCAAAAGCTTGTCGGTGCGCCGGTCGGAGATCGTCTGCTGCTCCACGATGACTCGGCAGAGCGCTGCAATCTCCCGGCCCATGTCCTCCATGGGCGAAGATCGGGCTCTCTCGATGGCGCCGGCCTTTTCTTGAAGCACCAGAAATAGCGACGGCACATAGACCCGATGCTCCCATCCGCGAGGACCTTTCACCTTTTCGGTGGGAAGGGCGCCGTCGGCAATGTATCTGCGCAGTGTGCGTTCAGCGATTTCGCAGGTTTGAGCGGCATCTCGAAGGGACAGGTACGAATCGGGATCAGTGATTCCCGCCTCGGTCATCTTGTCGAGAAGCCTCTTGAGGTTCTTGCTGCTTTCGGGACTGTTGGGCTGCCATCCAAGCTTGCCCAAAATCCGCTCTTCAACGCCCGTGGGCGCTTCGATCTTCGATTCGGTGCGCGGAGATACGGAAGGCGAGACGGCCGCTCGTTGGGGAGCTTCAACCTTTCCTTCACGGTATTTCACCATGTCAAGAGCGACCTGCACCATAGCAGACAGGTCCGCCTGACCACTGCGCGCTCCAACACCATCCTGGTTTTTTGTTAAGAGTGCCACGAAATCCTCCTCACTCGGGAGGCTTACACCCTGCTTGAGACACTCTTCCACGAAGAGCTGGAAAATCTCCTCATCCTTGAGTAGAAGATCTCCTAGATCCGTACCAGACTGTTCGCCATCCCTGGACTCATCCGATTGCTGAGCGAACTGCATATACTTCTGTCCCCGTTACCGTTCAAGACGGGATAAGAGAGCCAAAAGCAGCAACCTTCTTTGTCTTGCATACAATTTAGCATGTTGCCTCGCAAATATACTAGCGGGGCACAAAAAGACCTAAAGCTGTGGAACCCACGGGTCCGAAAGGAGCCTCCTATATGGCACGAGAATTGCTGGGTCTGCGGCTAATTTCGCACCATTAGCGGAAGAAAGCAACGGTTTCAATGATGAGTCGTTAAGAAGGGTTCGAATGGTTCTTTGCCAAAATTCCGCCGCTGTCCTCGCCTCGAGCCAAGGCCTTTCGACTGCCGTGGCCGACGCCATTCTGCGAGACCATCTCTACGGCCTTGAACTTGCGAAACGGCCGGCAGAAGGCTCTCTGGGCGAACGCTCGAAAGCCGCAGCCGACCGGATTCAAGCCGGCCTCGTGGATCGGAAGTTGGACGTGATCAGGTCCGGCGTCGCGGCCATCGAGTGGGGTTTTGGCATGCAGGCGGAGAATGGGAGCTTTCCGGGCGGATGCGGCGGCATGCAAGACGCTTCGCTCTTCATCGAAGCTGCCGCTCGAAGCATTCTCCTCATGAACGCTTTGGCGCCGGACTCGCCGCTTGCAGAGCGGGCGGATGGATGGATGCAGCGCGTCCATGAAGGCGCTCGCTGGCTGGCCCGCTGTGTGGACGTGGACTCCGGAACGAACCTTCAGCAGGAGCCTTGGACATTGGCCGCAGCCTTGGGGGAAAGCGCTAACGCGACAGGCGACCGCCTTCTAAGGCATGAGGCGGAAAAGTGCGCCTTCATCGGTATGAAAGCGCAGAGGCCGATCGATCTGAGCCGGCTCGACGCGGTCTTTGACGCCATGGCGATGGCCGCTCGTTTCTTCTGGGTCTGCTCAAGCGACGAGATCCGGGAAAGCATTGCTTACACGCTTGAGGCCACGTTGGAGCAAGCGGTGGCGGTGGCTTCAGAGAGCCTGCCAACCTGCCTCGATTTCTCTTCGTGGGCTCAGTCTCTCACCTATGGCGCGCGAATCCTGGGACGTCCGAGCTACAGCCTCTTCGCCGCCCGAATCGGTGAGCTTCGCCGCGACTCTTAGAGTGGGGCCGCAACAATGTCGTCGACTTCTAGCGACGAAGCGCTGAACCAAACTATACCAATCCGTCAAGATTCAATCTATACTGATTCGTCAAGATTGAATGGGTGCGGTGGCTCGGCCATTCGCGCCATGAGGAGAACCAATGAACGGATTGCATCGCGCGTTTACTCTCATCGAGCTATTAGTCGTCATCGCGATCATCGCTATTTTGGCGGCGGTCCTATTTCCTGCCTTCGCGCAAGCCAAAGCTGCCGCAAAAGGCGCCGCGTGCTTAAGCAACACAAAGCAGATGGGTCTTGCGGTTCAGATGTATCTCAACGATTACGATGACCGCATGTTCTTCAGGGCTTCCACGCGGGCTGCCAGCACCCGGGCGAACCTGGCGATCCCATCCAACGATCCCAACGCTAACGCAATGAAGTGGTGGAACGAGTTGATGGCCTACGTCAAGAACAAGGACATGTACCGCTGCCCTGGGGATCGCACCCCAAGCGGACCCACCGATACGATGCTGCAGCCCGATGCCAGGGGAGTCAGGTCGATCCCTCTGTCCTATGTTGCGAACAACGCCGACGAGGATCTGACTTCTTCCGACGTCGATCGCGTGTCAGACGTGATCTTGATTGGCGAGAAATGGAACAGGGCCTCCGGCGATCCCAATTCTGGCGAGACTTGGCTGGAGTTCACCGACGGGGACGGCAACCCGGATCCACAGCATCCCGACCAGATGCTCAAGTTCGCGAACCGGCACCAACAGGCGATGAACGCAACATTCTTCGATGGCCATGCCCATCGAGTCAAGCCAACCCAGATCTGGTCCAGCGTGTGGCTCACCGGTTGCGTTCTCGTTCATCGCTATCCCACGGCGAACTCTTGCGACGTGACCTTCACCGGCTGCACGAAGACATCAGACGAGAACCTTTGCAATAAGTGGGCGAATATCGTTCCGTATCCGGACAATTAGGGAGGGTCCTCACGGCGACGGGATTTGTGCAGGAAAATCCAATCTCAGCGCCGAGGGCACATGCTCCTACCCACATCTCTCAGCAGTGGAATGGGAGAGGTTTCTGCTGCGCCGATGGTGCGATTCATATGCAGCCTGGGTGGAACAGCGAAGCTGCAGAACTCCAGGGAGGCTTGTGAGTTCAAAGAACTGAACGTCCGGCTCAATCTTGCGACGTCTTCGTTGGAACGGACCTTCGGCCAGACATTCGCCCTCTGGATACTGGACGGCGCCTACCCAAGGCCGCATATGAATCGCACCGACGCTGGAAGAAGCTCGCATTGCCAGATGCGGCGCATGGCGAGCTCAGGCGTGCGCTGCGCCGCTCGACCGGCGTCGAGATTCGCAAGGGAATCATAACGCCGCAGGCGTTGGAGAAGCATTCAATACCGGGCGGGTTCCCATTCGAACCCGTTTCTTGAGACGTTCGCCTAGTTTGGATAGCCGAATTTACGCGCCTGCGGCTCCAAAACGACGGTGATCTCGCTGCGGTTGTGGTAGAGCTGCCTTGCCCCGACGATCCGGTAGCAGGTCGACAACCGCTCGAAATCTTCCCAGATCATGTCGAGCTCCCGTCCCGGGGACGTGCCCGTTTTGGGCATCTTCAGCGTGATGACCGCTACTCCTTCGAACGTGAGATGGGGCGCGAACGCGAGCATGATCTCGATGGAGTCGCGCGCATCCATCTTCATGTCGTTGACGATCACGTCGAACCGTTTAACTTTGGCCGAGTACTCCTGAATGCGCCTTCGATGGTGGGCAATCCTCCGATTGTTGGCGAGCCGCGGATCCAGTTCTCCCGGATCGACGGCGTCCACATTGAGACCTCGCTCGGCGAGGATACGGCTCCATCCGCCGGGCGATGCGCCGATATCCAGAGCGCGTCCCTTCGAGGGCAGGTCCACTCCAAAGACACTAAACGCCTCCAACAGCTTGAACTCGGCGCGACTGATCTGATCGTCGTCCTTCTTGAACCGGTGCTTGCCGCCCGGCCACTCGCTACGGTTTTTCTGCGTGCGGGAGACCCCGAGATAGGCGGTGGTGGGGGAGCAAAGGAGGGACACGACCTGATCGGGCTTTCGGCAATCCATAACGGCGCGGGTAGCCTCTTCGATGGCCTGCGAGAGGCTTTCGTTGAGCGTGACCTTCCGATACGGCAGCTTGCCGGTCCCAAGAATGCGAGATTGAACGGAGAAGCTTCCGTGCGGATCGAGCCTGTCGATGAGACCGGGCAGCAAGTCGTACAACGCGCCGAGATCCTCTTCCGACCCCTTCAGCGGCATCTCGAGCTCGACCGGCGCCAAATGGCGGACAAAAACAGAGCCGAACCGCTCCAACTCGTCGGAAAACTCGTCGAAATCGAGCTCTGTCTCGATAAGCAAGATCGAACCCTGAACGGCATCGCCGGTGTCGAGCCAGCTGCCAGGCATCTCACACAGCTGAGATCGGCGGAGCTCCTCCAGCAGCAGGCCCTGGGAATCCGCGTCGCATGTCACGAGCACCCGATTTCGCTTGATCAAGAGGTCGAAGCCTACTCAACCAAAGGCGGCCCCATCACCAGATGGTCGACCGTTCGCCCGTCGAGGTCGTCCCAGTTCGGCAGGTAGAGGGCGATCGTTTGGGTGTCGCTCATGTGCGACAGGGCGTCCCAGCCGCCGGCGTCTTGCACCGCCTGATCCGACAGCGTGAGCTTGATGTACCGCACATGCTGCACAGCAATCACCCTGCCTCCCGGCATCTGCTTGGCTACCAAAATGAAGGTTGCCTTGTGGGTTTCCGGCTTCGTCAGCCGCATGCACACCTGCAATCGGACCTGACCCTTTTCCGGTTTCAAATCCTTTTGGGGCAGCGGAATACGGGCCACCCTCAAGTGCTGCGCCCGGTGCAGCGACGGCCAAGGGTTGATGATGCGCTTGGCGGCGGGCTCGTTGCCGGGGCGGTACAACTCAAAGTGAAGGTGCGGACCGGTCGCGTTGCCGCTCGCGCCAACGTAGCCGATGAACTGGCCGCCTTCCACACGCTGGTTGGGCTTGAGGTAGGGCGCGAACATCACGTCTCGGCTGCCTTTATGGTCCTCGCGGCCGAGGTTATCGTCGTTCAGGTGCGTGCCAAGGATCGCGTAACCGTTGTCGCCGTAGATCCAGAAGCTGTCGCGCTTCATTCCCAAGGTGCCAGAGAAAGGCGCCACTATGGGAGTCATCTTGTTGGCGGGAATATCGATGCCGGTGTGGCGGTATCGGCCCCGCGGCGCGTCATAGTCGTTTTTGAAGTGCCACTTGCCGATCACTGGAAAGAACATTGACACGATTTCCCATTTGTGGGGAAGACGAGCTTTGCTGTAAGGGGCCACGGGCGGATACGGTCCCCACTCGGTGTAATTGGATGCCGCAGCGCTCGCTGCGACTGCCAAAAGCACCAAACCGGATTTCCACCTACCGGGCCTCATCTTCGTGAGAGTTATCGTATGAGGAAATGACGTCATTTGGCAGGTTCAATTCAACCTAATAAAAATCGTGCGCCGAACACCGCAAAAATCGATCTCAGTAGCTCCACGGGGTGGGGCCGCGGTCCCGTTTTAGAAGTTATATTTGTCGATATTGCTCTTGTCAAAGGTGATCAAATCGCCCCCGTAAAGCACCTGCTTCGCAGCAAACTTCTGCTTTCCAAACTTGGGCGTGGTTATCTCAGCTCCCTCGTCCGGCTTGAGCTTGCCGTCGTGAATCTGACTTCCCACATAGACGGCTAAGTAGCCCATGTTGGCGGGCTCCCAGAGCTGAAAGGCCGTAACCTCCCCCTTGTCGATGTATTTCTTCATCTGAGTGGGAGTGCTCAGGCCCGTCACCTGGATGCCGTCACCCTTGGCATGGGGCCCTTTCGGAAAAACGCCCGACCTCTCGACCGTTTGCGCACAGGCGGGGAGTCCTTTACTGGTCGGTGCGAGGATGCCCCGCAGGTCCGGGTACTTGGAGAGCAGGCCTTCGCATTCGGCCGTGCTCTTCTGAGGCTCGTCGTCTCCGTAGACGGTGGCAACCAAATGCATACCCACATACTTGGGCTGCTTGAGGGCGTCCTTCATCGCGGCGATCCAGGCGTTCTGGTTCGGCGCGTCGGCAGTCGCGCTGAGAATTGCGAAGTCGCCCTTGTTGTTGATGAGTTTGCCCATCAGCGCGAGCTCGGACTCACCAACCTTGACGGGATCTGCTTGAAGCACGGCAGCATCTCGATGGGCTTCATTGCCCATCAGATCGGCATCGACTGTAACGACCGTGATCCCCTTCGCCTTGGCCTGATCAAGCACCTCGTTGAGCGCATCTGGGCTATTGGCCGAGAGCGCGATAACGTCGACCCCTTCTTGGATTTGAGCCTTGATAACGGGAATCTGGGACGTCGCGTCTCCAGAAGCTGGAGCCACCATGCTGTAGTCGCATTTGAGTTCGTTCGCAGCCTCTTTGAACCCCTTGTCGACCTCGTCGAAGTACGCGTTTCCGGACTGTTTGGGAATGAAGACGATCTTCAGCTTCTTTCCACCCGACGCATTGTTCGCCGCGCCGGCAGAACCCTCTTCGCCGCCTCGGTTGCAGGCGCTGGCTAACAGCGAAATGGCGAGCAGGGCAAAGAGCGTTTTCTTCATGTCTTGGTTCCAGGACGAGACTTCTAAGAGAATAGCGATTTTTGGGATTTCTAACCATGCCGCGGCCGGAATACCACGAAGACACAAAAGGCACTCAGCGTCTTCGTGGTTATCGCTTTTGCCTCCGCCCGACCAAGGTCGAGATCATCACCGCGACCACGAGTAACGTCCCGATGACCGCGAGTTGAAATTCGCCAGTAACGTTCGCCAAATAGAGGCCGATGTGCACGAAGGCGATCAGCAGCAGCGCGAGGACGTTGGCAAGGACGGCGCCCTCGCCCCCGAAGATGCTGGTACCGCCGAGCACCACTACCGTGATCACGTCCAGCTCCTGCCCAAGCGCATGATCGTATCGGGCCACTCCAAGGCGTGAATCCATAAGCAAAGCGCTGATCGCAGCAAGAAAGCCTGTGATCGTAAAGACCAAAACCTTGACGCGCTCGACTGGCAGACCCGAGTAGAGCGCGGCCGACGGGTTCGTGCCGGTCATATAGATCCAGCGGCCGAAGACTGTGCGGTGAAGCAACAGTCCCACCCCGACGGCCAACACGGCGAAGAGCACCAGTGGAATCGGAAACGGCGTGCCGGGCACGTTCAGCATATCGACCCCGATCCATCCATGAGGCATCTTTACCGAGTGCGCGCCGAGCATGGCTTGAGCGATGCCCCGGTAGAGGGCCATCGTCGCGAGGGTAACAACGAAGGAAGGGAGCTTGAGCTTACCGACCAGAACGCCGTTGACCCCGCCGAGGCAGGTTCCAAGCAGGAGCCCACAGACTGCAGCCATACCACCCCAGCCCGCATCGAGCATCTTGGCCACCACGCAGGCCACCAGCGCGAGAATAGACGCGACTGAGAGATCGATCTCGGCGCAGACGATCACGAGCGTCATGCCCAATGCCATGATCCCGGTCTCCGCGTACTCGGGCGAGACGTTCAGCAAGTAGCGGAAGTCGAGGAACTTCGGAGACTCGACGATGCCCGCGATGAAGGCGATCACGACGAGAATCGCAGGTACCGTCTCACGACGACTGAGCAGCTTTCCCATCACGCCGCTTCCAACCTCTTGGCCAGGGCACGTTTCGTTGCAGTATCGACCACCACGGCCACGAGAATGATGATTCCGTAGGTGAGCTGCTGCCAGTTCTCATCGATTCCGGCCACAGCCAATGCGTTGCTGATCGTGCCCAGTAACAGGCAACCGAGAACGACACCCAGAACTGACCCAGATCCGCCGGCTACATTGGTTCCTCCAATTACGACCGCAGCGATTACGACCAACTCCATTCCCTTGCCCGCGCTGCCTGGGTTCACCACGCCGTACCGTGAAAGGTAGAGAGCCCCGGCCAGTCCACAAAGGGCGCCCGTGATTGCGTAAACAGAAAATGTGGTCCGCCGAACCGGCACACCTCTCAGCCGCGCGGCCTCCGGGTTGCTTCCCAAGACGTAGATGTCTCGGCCGGCCCGGGTGCGCTGAAGGAACCAGGCAGCGGCCAGCGCTCCGGCAATAGCGATGCAGAAGACCCAGGAGATAGTAAGGCCCGCGATAGTGATCGGTCCCGCTTGTGACCAGTAGGTCAGTCCATCGGGAACGAAATTCGCATCGATCTGATGTCCCTGGCAGATGAAAAACAAGAGCCCCCGGTAAGCGCTTAGACCCCCTAGCGTCACGATAATCGGCGGAATTCGAACGCCGGCAATCAAAACTCCATTGAGCGAGCCGAGAAGCAGTCCTGCGAGGATGCCTACTCCGACGCCCAAGGGAAGCGGCATATGCGGCTGTGCCTTGAAGAGCATGCCGACCGTCATAGCCGAAATGCCGACCATGGAGCCGACCGACACGTCGATGCCGCGAGTGACGATTACCATCATCTGTCCGATCCCCACGACGATCAGCAGCGGCGCGTAGAGCAGGATGTTCGAGAGGCTCTCGGGTTTGAAGAACCGCGGCTCCCGGATACCCGCGACGACCATCGCCAATACGATGAGAACGACCGTTCCCAATTCCCGAAACGCAGCGAACCGCTTCATGCCGCTTGGCCCGTCGCCGCTCGCATCACTGATTCGGCGTCTGCCTCGACTCCCTTGAACTCGGCGGCAATGCGTCCCTGCCGCATGACAAGGATGCGGTCGCTGAGGCCGAGCAGTTCTGGCAGGTCAGAAGAGACGATCAAGATCGACATCCCCTGCTCGACCAGCTCCCGGATCAGCATGTGGATCTCCGCTTTCGCGCCAATGTCCACGCCGCGCGTGGGTTCATCCAGAATCAAGACTTTGGGTTTGGTAAGCAGCCATTTGGAAAGCACTACCTTCTGCTGATTGCCGCCGGAGAGCTCCTTCACCGGCTGCAAAACCGATCTCAGCTTCGTTCGCAAGCGCGTCGCGTACTCGGTCGCGGTCTTGCCCTCCCTTCCTCGATCAACCCAGCTGGCGCGAGCGAAACCGGCCAGACCGACTGAGCTCGTGTTCTCTTTGATCTGCATCGGCATGAAGAGGCCATTGTGCTGCCGATCCTCCGGGACCAATCCGATACCAAGTCGGATCGCGTCGGCGGGCTTGCGTATGGTCACTGGCTTAGCGTCGAAGAGGACTTGCCCTCCGGTCGGCCGGGCGATTCCAAAAATCGCCTCGCAGACCTCGGTCCTTCCAGCGCCAACCATGCCTCCGAGGCCCAAGATTTCGCCTCGCCGCAGCTGGAAGGAGACGTCATGGAACTTGGAGCCGCGAGACAGACCTTTCACTTCCAGCACTGGCTCTTGGGCTTGGTAACTCCGTGGCGCCAAGCCGAGATCGGAGTGGTCTCGGCCAACCATCAGCCTCACAATCTCCTCGGGGCTGGTTTCGTTTGGGATAAGTGTCGCAACCTGCTCGCCATCTCGCAGGACCGTGATCCGGTCAGCGATGGAGAAGACCTCTTCCAGGCGGTGGCTGACGAACGCGAGCGCACATCCGTCTTCGCGCAGCTTTCGCACAATTACGAAAAGCTCTTCAACCTCTTTAGGGGTTAGCGAGGCTGTCGTCTCGTCCAGCAGGAATACCTTGGCGTTGTGCGAGAGCGCCGCTGCGAGCTCGACCATTTGCTGGTCTGCAATGGAGAGGTTCGCCACCCGGTCTGTCGGCTTGACTCGCGAGCCGAGCCGCCCTAGGATCTGCCCGGCTTCTTGCCTCATCGCCTTCCAATCCACGCCTCTTACGCCGCGGGAAGGCTGATAGCCGGCGAAGACGTTTTCACTGACTTCCAAGTCTGGAAAAGTGAGGGGCTCCTGATGGATCAACGCCACACCAAGCTGGATGGCTTGGCGTGGGCTACCGATTTGGGTGGGCGCGCCGCTGATCGAAATCTGACCAGCAACAGGTTGGTAAACGCCGCCGATCAGCTTGGCGACCGTCGACTTACCGGCTCCATTCTCCCCGACGATGGCGTGAACCTCACCGGGAAACAGGTCGACGTCGACTCCCTTCAACACCTCCACTCCGGCGAAAGACATCCGAAGGCCCTTGGCGCTGACCATGGGCGAAGCCATCGTTACTGCACCGTCGACTTGAAGTGGTACTTGCCGCTCACGACCTCATAGACTGCCGCGCCGTCCTTCATGCCAGTGAACCTCACGCCATCCACTGAGCTCGCCATCTCCCCGTCCAGGTTCACCGAGTCCTCGTTCTTCGCGGGCACGTACACGGTTGCCGTCGTATTGGCCGGAATGGTCAAGTCGAACTCAAGCTGCTTGCCCGAGAGCTTCCAATTCGTTTCGATCAGACCGCGGATCGAATCGTACGAAGTCTTTGCCCACTTCAGGTCGCCGCCCGGACGAGGGTGGATGACGATGTGCTTGAAGCCCGGCTTCTCCGGGTCGAGGCCGATGCCGCCGATCGTCGAGTACATCCACTGCCCCACCGCGCCGAAAGAGTAGTGGTTGAACGAGTTCATGCCGGGGTCTTGGAACCCCTTCTCCTTCGTCCAGCCGTCCCATCGCTCCCAAATCGTCGTGGCGCCCTGATCGATTGAGTAGAGCCATGAGGGGTATGAGCGGGTCTCGAGCAGCTTATACGCCAGGTCCGTGCGGCCACAGTCGGTCAGCGTCGGGTTTAGCAGACCGGAACCGATGAAGCCGGTCGAGAGATGGTCCTTGCGGTCAATCTCGATATGGTCGGACAGTCGCTTGATCGCATTGGCTCGCATCTCTTCGGGCAACAATCCGAAGTTCAAGGCCATTACGTAGTCGGTCTGCGTGTCGCCCTTGATCTTCCCGTCGGCGTCCACGAAGTGGGAGTTGAAAGCCGCCTTGATCGCCTCGAAGAGAGACGCGTAATTGGCGGCGTCTTGGTCTTTTCCGAGGACAGCGGCGATTTTGGACATCAGATCGGCATCATGAGCGAAGAAGGCTGTGGCAAGCACCTCGCGCGGCGTGTCGTCGCCCACGTTCAGCCAGTCGCCAAAGTTGTTGTTCGAATTCTTGACCCAGATGTGGTCGGAATTAGGGGCGTCGATATAGTTCAGCCACTTCCGCATAGCGGGGTATCGGGCTTCCAACAAGTCCTTGTCTCCGTAGGCCAGATAGACCGACCAGGGCACGATCACCCCCGCGTCTCCCCAAGCGGGAGCGCCGTCGGCGGGATCCCCAACGCGAGGGGAAACGTCGGAGAATCCGCCAGCGTCCGACTGGGCGTCGACCACGTCTTGGGTCCATTTCGTGAGGAACGCCGCGACGTCGCAGTTGTAGCAAGCCGTTCGCGAGAAGATTTGCGCGTCGCCCATCCAACCGAGCCGCTCGTCGCGCTGCGGGCAGTCCGTGGGGATGTCCACATAGTTGCCCCGCTGTCCCCAAACAATGTTGTGCTGCAGCTTGTTGAGCATAGGGTTGGAGCATTCGAACTTCAACGTCTGCGGGTTTGCCGATCCGACAACAATGCCTTCGACGTCGCCAGCGCCCGGCTTGCCCTGCGTGCCGGTCAGCTCCACATACCGGAAGCCGTGAAAGGTGAACGTGGGCTCGTAGGTTTCTTCTCCCGAGCCCTTGCATGTGTACGTATCGGTCGCTTTCGCACCTCGCAGGTTTGCCGTGTAGATCGTCCCATCAGGGTTCAGCATCTCCGCGTAACGGACCTGCACCGTTGAGCCGGCGGCTCCGTGAACGTGGATCCGCGCCCAGCCCACCATGTTCTGTCCGAGGTCGAACACGTATGTGTTGGGTTTCGGCTCGGTTACCGACTGTGTCTTGAGCACCGCCAGCTGTTCGACGGTCGGGCTGTATTGGCCGACGAGCTGCGCCTCGCCGATCGGCTTCAGCTCGGGCGCTGCCCAGTCGGAGTCGTTGTAAGCGGGCATGGTCCACCCGCTGCGCTCCTTTCTGGCGTCGTACGTTTCGCCCATCAGAAGGTCGTCGCTCAAGATCGGTCCTGTCGTCGCCTTCCAACCGGGACCGCTGGCGACGGACTGGACGAAGTTGCCCTTGTAGTGGATATCGATCTGCGCCAGAGCTTCGGGTTTCGAACCGTAGTTGTTGCCCGGCGTCCAACCGACGTGGCCGCAATACCATCCGTCTCCCAAGACCATGCCGACGGCGTGTTTGCCTGGCTTCGCCAGCAAAGCTGTGACGTCGTTTGTCTGATACTGGATCCGTTTGTTGTAATCGGTCCAACCGGGAGCGAGCAGGTCTTTGCCGACCGGTTTGCCGTCGATGAAAAGGCGGTAGAGCCCCTTCGCGGTCGCATGCACTCGGGCGTACTCGACGCCCTTCTTCGTTTCGAACTCGTAGCGGAACATCGGCGACGGCCGCTCGGTCGCCTTGGTTCCGTAGGAGTCAGGAAGCGACATCCACTTGGCTTGCCATGTGGAGTTCATCAGCATGCCGATCTCAAACGACGCGGGTTTGCTGGTGGATTCGGTATCGCCGTCGTCCCAAACGGTCACGGTCCAAAAGCCGCGCATGCCGTTGGCCAGTTGTCCCCTGTAAGGAATCTGAGTCGACTCCGACGATCCGACGCGGCCCGAGTCCCATAAGTCCGCTTGGCCGCTCTTCAGCTTCTCGAGGGAGGATGCGACACGAATCTGATACGCCGACTGGCGGGCGCCGCGCGCCGAGGACTCGTCGACCCAACTGAACTGGGGCGCCTCGTCAATCCCGATCGGATTGACCAGATAGTTGCACCGCAAGTGAGCCGGAGTCACCCCATCCATCGAACCTAATGCCGTCAAAGCCAGTCCAGCCGCCAGAATCACACCAGCATTTTGCCAGTTAGAGCGAGCTTCGTGTCTGAGGCGCCCAGAATGGCGGCTCTTGTTGTCGCCCTAGAGCGGAGAAGGACAGTCTCTCCTCGAACAACCCTCGACTGGAAGAAGCTCCAAACGCGATTCGGCTGCCACTTCTCGGCGACTATTGATGGGAGGGTGGCCGCTGGACTGCCGTTCTTGGCGCCTCGGTGCTAATCTGCATACTTGCCGGGTTCAAGCCTTGGCTCGTCTACCATGAAGCTGTTCTGTTGCTCCCTCACGTCTCTCATCGCGTGCCTGGCCTTCTCCCAAGGATATGACCCTTCCAACTACAAAGACCTTTCGTGGGTCAGTGTGGGGCCGCCCCGCGGCGGAAGGTCGATTGCCTGCACCGGTGTCCGGTCGAGGCCGAACGAGTTCTACTTCGGTGCGACCGGCGGCGGCTTGTGGAAGTCCACGGACGCAGGAGCGACTTGGAACTGCGTGACCGACGGCTTTCTCGGCAGCTCGTCCGTGGGAGCGGTTGCGGTGAGCGATTCCAACCCCGACGTTGTCTATATTGGAACGGGCGAGCGAGAGATCCGGGGAGACATTTCTGAGGGGGATGGCCTCTATAAATCCACGGATGCCGGCAAGACCTGGAAGCGGGCGGGCTTGGAGAACACGCGCACGATCTCGCGAATCGTCGTCGATCCAAAGGATCCGAACGACGTGTATGTCGCCGCTCTCGGACATACCTACGCACCCGGGCCCGACCGGGGAGTTTACAAGAGCACCGATGGGGGCCAGACCTGGTCGAAGATCCTCTTTGTGAGCGATCGAGCCGGTGCAGTCGACCTGCAGATGGATCCCAAAGACCCGTACACCCTTTACGCCGCGACGTGGGAGGCTTGGCGAAAGCCGTACTTTCTCAACAGCGGGGGGCCGGGAAGCAAGTTGTTCAAGACGACCGACGGCGGACGCAAGTGGACTGAGCTGACACGGAATCCGGGTCTGCCGGCGGGCATCATCGGAAAGATCGGGATCTCGGTCTCCCCCGTGGATAACCGAGTCGTGTGGGCGATCGTGGAGGCCAAAGATGGAGGCATCTACAGGTCGGCGGATGCCGGAGCGACCTGGTCCAAGGTCTCCGACGACCACAATTTCACCCAGCGGGCGTGGTATTTCTCCCACGTCTACGCAGACACGAAGGATCTCAACAAGCTGTACTGCCTGAACGTGGGTTCGTCATGGTCCGCGAACGGAGGGAAGAGTTGGACGCGGTGGCGCACAACCCACAGCGACAACCACGACCTTTGGATCAGTCCCGACGATCCAAAGAGGATGATTGAGGCGAACGATGGAGGAGCGTCGGTCACGGTCGACGGCGGAACGAACTGGACGCGCGAGAGCTACCCCACGGGCGAAATCTATCATGTGGTCGCCGACAACCACATCCCGTACCGTATTTATGGCGCGCAACAGGATAACTCGGCGCTTCGAGTCTCTCCCAGCGAGCCCAACCGGCCCGACCGGCCAAACTGGGGCGGCTCGGCGGGAGGTGAGAGCGGCTACATGGCCGTCAGCGCCACCAATCCCGACTTGGTCTACGGAGGGAACTACAGCGGCGAGCTGGAGGAGCTGGACTACGGCTCCAACCAGAGCCGCAACATCAACCCGTGGCCGGATAACCCCATGGGTCACGCCGCAGCCGACCTCACCCATCGCATCCAGTGGACGTTCCCGATCGTTTTTTCACCGACGGATCCGCATGTGCTCTATACGGCCTCGCAATACCTGTTGAAGACGACCGACGCGGGCCACAGCTGGCGGAAGATCAGCCCGGACCTGACGCGAAACGACAAGTCGAAGCAGGCCTCTTCCGGTGGACCGATCACACAGGACAACACGAGCGTCGAGTATTACGACACGATCTTCACGGTCGCCGAGTCGCCCGTTCGGCGATCCGTGATTTGGGCCGGCTCCGACGACGGACTGATCCATGTGACGCGCGACGCCGGCGGAAGCTGGTCCGACGTGACGCCGCAAGGAATGCCTCACTGGGGCCGCGTCTCCATGATCGAGGCGTCACCGCACGATGCCGCCACGGCTTATGCCGCCGTTAACGACTACCAGGACGACGACACGGCTCCCTATATCTACAGGACCCACGACTACGGACAAACCTGGAAGAAGATCGTGACCGGCATTCCGATGGGCTCCTTTGCACGGGTCTGCCGAGAAGACCTGCGGCGTCCGGGACTGCTGTTCGCAGGCACAGAGACCGGCGCCTTCGTTAGCTTTGACGACGGCGACCACTGGCAGTCGCTTCAGCAGAATCTGCCGCTGTGCCCCGTCCACGACCTATGCCTGAAGGATGACGACCTCATCGCAGCCACGCATGGGCGTGCGTTCTGGATCATGCACAACGTTTCGCGACTGGAGGAGCTTTCGGTAGACAAGCCGGCCCACCCTGTCCTCTACAAGCCGATTGATCGACTGCGGCTGGACGGCCAAGCCCGCGTCAGCGCCGACTACTACCTGCCCACCAACGCCAAAAGCGTCGTGATCCGTTTTCTCGACCGGGAAGGACAACAGATGGGGCAAGTCGAAGGGGAGAAGAGCGCCGGCTATCACGCAGTCAACACCACCCTCGCTCATGCTCCGTTCGGCACGTTCCCCGGCATGATCATGTGGTCGGGCTTCCCGATGCGAGTCCCCGCGCCCCCAGGCCTTTACACCGTGACGATCGACGTCGACAACTACAAAGACTCCAAGGTCTTCCACCTCCGGAAGGATCCTCGTGCGAAGGGAAGCGAGAAGGACCTGCAGGACCAGTACTCATTCAGCGTGGAGGTCTCGAACCGGGTGAACGACGCCAATCAGGCGGTCTTGAGGATTCGTGACGAAATGGATCAGCTCGACGCGGCAGCCAAGAAGGATCCCACGGTGGGACTGGAGGTTGAGACGTTGAAGGGCAAGCTGCTGGGCATTGAGGGCGAAATCTACCAGTATCGAAGCCACGCCGGAGAAGACCCGCTGAACTTCCCAGTCATGCTCAACGACAAGCTGGCCGGAGTGCTCAGCACCGTGCAGTCCGGCCAGTTCGCGCCGACCCAACAGGCGAGAGAGGTTTATCGAGAGCTGTCCAAGAAGCTCCAAGTGCAGTTGGATCTGCTCAGAGCGGTGGAGGAGAGCGATGTCGTCCGGATGAACCGGACACTCAAAGGCAAGGGAATCGCGCCTGTCGTCCCGAAGAATCCGCCGTTCTCGGCCCGCCGGTCGAGGTCGTTCGATGAAGGCGGGGATGAGGACGAGGACCGGCCGGGTCGTCGGCCGCGAGAGTCGGAGGAAGGAGACTAGGCGCTGGCACTGTCCCGCACGCCCGAAGCTTTGGAAGCAACTCGGTTTCTGCCGCTCTCCCAGGGAGGTCAACCAAGGATCCTCTTTCCCAGAAGGCTTGCGATCCATTCGACGGCGACTGTTGCCGTCTCGTTGCAGGTATCGACCAGGGGATTCACTTCGACGACGTCGACACCGGCTAACCGGTAGGGGCACGAAGCCATGTCGAGCTTCTCTCGGAGAAGCTCCGCCAGCAGATGGGCCTCTCGGTAAGTCAGTCCGCCGCGGACGGCGGTGCCGGTTCCCGGCGCCAGAATCGGATCGAGCGCGTCCACGTCGAACGAAATCCAAACGTGAGTTGCCTTCAGGTTGCGCCAGTGATGGTCCAGCCGATTGACCGTCTCTTCGACTCCGAACCGGTCGATTTCGTGCATTGAGACCACGAAGCTGTCACGGAGTCGCTCCTTCTCGGCGGGTTCGGCCTCCCGAAGCGCATACCAGGAAATCTGCTCCCGCTCGAGACGCGCGGCGCCGAGCGCCAAGCCGAGCCTGTCCCATTGGTTCGAAATCACGCCTTCCGTCTCGCTGGACAAACCTCGCAGCGCCGCCAGCGGCATGCCGTGGATATTGCCGGAAGGCGAGCTTCCCGGCGTGTGAATGTCCGCGTGAGCGTCGATCCAAAGAACGGCCAAGCCTGCCCCGAACTTCTCCAAGGCAGCCGACACGCCGCCGACCGACAACGTGTGCTCTCCGCAAAGCACCAGGGGAAGGTTCCCGTTTTCGAGGACCTGCGAGACGTGGCGCCTGAGCTCCGTGACGCAGCCTAAGAACGAATCGAAACCTCGAAATCCCGGCGCCTTGGGATTGATCTTCCGGAGCTTCACGTCGCCGCGATCTGCGGTATCGAACCCAATCTCGGACAGTACGGCTTCGATGTCGGCCAAGCGCAACGCCGCAGGGCCCAGCCGGCTGCCAAGTCTGCGGCCACCCATATCGAAGGGCGCGCCCACGATTTCAATCACGCGCACAGCATACAGGTCCGCCCATTTCCCGGGGAATCGGTACCCTCTTGGAATGCCGGTAGGTGTCCTCGCGATACAGGGGGATTTTGAGAAGCATCTCGATGCCCTGGCACGGGTGGGGATGGAAGGAGTGGAGGTCCGCTCGCCCGAGCATCTGTCGAAGGTCGAACGCTTGATCCTGCCGGGCGGCGAAAGCACGACCGTCGGCCTCTTGCTCCAACGGTACGGGCTGGGCGAGGCAATCCAGGATGCCGCAAAACGGGGAATGCCCATGTGGGGCACCTGTATGGGCATGATTCTTATGGCACGCTCGATCCAGGGCCGTGAAAATCAGTACCGGCTGAACCTTCTGGACATCGAAGTCGCCAGGAACGCCTTCGGCGCGCAGGTTCACAGCTTCGAAGACGAAGTGGAGATCGCCGATCTCGAGGAGCCGGTGCTGGGGGTCTTCATCCGCGCTCCGGTCGTGACCCAGTGTGGTGAGGGGGTTCGGCCTCTGGGGCAGTTCCAAGGCAAGGTCGTGGCCGTAAGACAGGGAGCGCTGATGGGAACGTCGTTCCATCCCGAGCTCACAGACGACACGCGTTTGCACAGCTACTTCCTGGAAATCGAGCCGACGCCGGTAGACTCGCACGGATGACGCGCGACATCGGAAGGCGCGTGTTGCTGCAGGAGAGCGCAGCGATACAAGCCTGTGGGGAGAAGCTCGGCGAAGCTTTCGAGCAGGCGGCACAGTGGATCCTTGCCTGCAAA
>DASZPA010000010.1:0-17137 GCA_035550555.1 Fimbriimonas sp. | reverse complement strand
AGTCGGAAGGTTCGGAGACAAACGGGCCAAGAGAGAGAATTTGGGCCCTCAGCCGATGCTGCGAAGTGCGGAGGTTTGTGCGCAAAGCGCGTGGTTATTGGGCTTTATTGAGCGCGCGCAAGCCACAGAGAAAGTTGGTCGTGGAAGGACTGGCGGAGGGAGAGGAACTGTATTCCAACGTTCTCTCGCAGATTTGCGCCGCATCTCTTCGCTACAATTCGAAGCGGTTGTAAGCGGGCGCCAACTTGCTTCGCACACTCTCATCGTTGACTACTCTTCAAAGTTAGACCGTCAGTAGCAGTCCCACGATCCGACCGGCAACCGACGATCGAAGAGGGTAGTAGCGTGAGCGATAGTAGCAACACGATTCTGCCAGCTGCAGTAACACGCGGCCCCCGCCGCCGAAGCCAATCTCGTGGAACGAGCCAGGCTCGTCCATCTGAATCAGGTCCAGCTTGCCCGCCGATGGGCATTGAGCCCGCGAACTCTTGAGCGATGGCGATGGCTCCAAGAGGGACCAAAATACGTCAAGGTAGGGGGGCGCGTCCTGTACAGGTTGGGAGATATTGAAGCATTTGAAGAGCAGTGTATGCGAGGGCAGCTCTGACGCTAACCACCCCGGTCGCGCTTGCCACTATCCCCTTTACGATTGAAGCATCTAGAGTCGTGAGGTTTGGGCGCCTGTGTGAAGCGCCAGCGGAGGATTGACGCTTGCCAGAAGATCGTGCGCTGCCGAGGCATGGCCGTATCGAATGCCGACGTTGTTGGGACAAGCGAGATGGCCAAAGCAGTTTCACCTCGAAGAACAAGCGCTTTCAGCTCATCAATGATCCCGGCGCCTGGGGCGCTCAAGATCCCAAATATCTGGTTCTGGGGATCACGAAAGGGAACACGCAATCGGACGCCATGAGCATTTCCGAAAGGGACGGTAGCTTTGATCAGGTTGCTTTCAAGGATTTTCGGCCGAGGCTCACACGTGTACTGCACGCCGTTGGATTGGCTACGCACACTAAGTCTGTATCCGAGCTAATCAGCGCGAACGAGCGAAATTTCGGTTGGGGGTCTGTTGTACGGTGCAGCCTGACGGGGTGGGACAAGAAGAACGGCGTTTTTTCCGGAGAGAGCGGCAAAGTCCTGCCGGCATTCAAGGATCTGGAAATGGGCCCGGTAGTGTCGAATTGCTTCGATCAATTCCTTTCCGTGCTACCGCCCCGCGTCAAGATTGTGGTTCTGCTCGGCAACTCGGACGATTACGTGGAGAAGATGAGCTATTTGGTCAGGACGCGGTACTTGACGGATTTCAGCGCTCCGCCATCCTACGAGCGAATTGCCTACCACGCAGGTGGAAGACTTTGGGTCCACGTTGGGCACCCTTCGCGGGGAAATGGATACCTCATGGCCTTTTTGGAAGGCGACCCGGACGTTGGACAAGGAAGGAAACGGGAGATAGCCAAACAGGCGATTCGCAATGCGCTAGATGCGACTTCATGAACTGCGTCCCTAGAACCCATCAAGCTCGGTTGCTTGCAAGGACATCACTTAGAACAATGTCTGCGGACGGCATTTCTGATTGGCTTTCTGGCGTCCATACCTTTCGAATTGCGGCACCACCAACGGGCAACTTCACAGTAAACGCACTTCTGAAGATGGTCCCATGCCGACCGGCAATGACCAGTTTGTTGGCATGATGGCCTCTAACAACTTCGGGATCGTGAATGGCCAAGTCGCATAGCGCGATCCGAGAGTCCTGGTTGTCAGATGACCATGCCATCTCGGCGTATCGCAGGATTTTAGGCCCAAACGCTTGCTCCAACGGATATCGAGCGAGTTTCGGATCGCCAAGCTGAAATACAGTGGCCAAGAAGTCTCTGCTATCGATCGCCACCTCACCTTCTTGAGCGTCGAATTCGATCATGATTGGAGTATCATCCTCGGCAGTTCGGTTGTGGCGCCACGCATAGTATGCCGCGCCAGCCTCATCCGAGCATGCGCATACTGCCGGGTAACGTGGCTTCGAATCGTGACGCGTGTCGTCGAGAGACAGATCGTGCTTAGTAACAAGTTCATCGATTCGACCCGGATATATCTGATGCATCCGCCAACGACCTTGGGTCTCGTGCAATCCTTTTTCACGAATTTCTGCGGTCACTTCAGCTGCGTTTTCTGCCGGAACCGATATGCCTCGAAAGAATCGCATCAGGGCCGCTCTACAAAAATCGCCAAGTAACACTCCGACGCCGGCCGGGGCCTGAGCGTGTCAGCTGCCCGACGCCGGACATAAGAACATTTGGCCAGTAACGAGGTCGATCACCTCGACTCCGGGCGCTTTGGACGAGAAGTTCTTTCCGCAAAGGGTCCGGAAGGTCTCGGCATCAATGACGAACATCAGACGGTGGTCTGCCGTGCTGCTTGCAAGTCGGTTCAGGTCCTTAATAATCGTCGTGCGTTGTTGAGCCCCGAAGCCTGGCTGATAAGGCTTTGTAGTCTTCAGTTCACCCACAATCATCTTGCCGTCGATTGTCTTCGCCACGATATCAATTCCAGGCGCCCCCTGTGCCTTAGCGCCAGCATCAAAATCGGTTATCGCAAAGCGCTTTTCGAGATAGGCCTTCACCAGCAGCGTAGCGACGAATCCGACATCGTTATTGAGATTTCCGAGAGTGTGCTTGAGGTTCGTCAAGTGCTGGAGCCACCCTGCAGGGTCGATTGGCTCCGTGAGTTCGCTACGAGTTAGAAATGCGCGGAGGTCTCGGTCCTTTGCCTTTATGGCTTTGCATGCAGCTGCCTCTGCGGGAGAAAGATGCGGATCTTCGGTCATCTGTAACCTTGAACGGCGTGTGTACTGATTGCCCGCGTGACAGTATCGGCCCAATTCCGGCACGCCGCCGCTGCGCTGAATTGCCGACCAGCGCAGTCCCCGATCGGCCGGGGCGTGATCGCGGGAGAATACCGAACCGAATAGTCTCGGCGTAGACTGTCGCAGATTATGCCGAGGGCGCCGAGGGACGGCGTTGCGTCCGATCAGGGTTCAGCCTTCCCTGAGATCGGCGTAAGTATCTGGGGGAGCTAGCATTTTGGCGAACGATCTTGATGACGGCTTGGCTAGGCTATCGCCAACCCTCGCCGCTGCATTTCTGGGATGCACCGCGTCTGCGGCGTGGTCCCTGGAAGCGCGTCGCGGATTGCGCGGTGCAGCCGCTCCCGTTGATGATCCTCAATCAGCACTGATCGTTCGCAAGGGGCACGAGCATGAAGCCCGCTGCCTCACATCCCTTCGGGAGCGGTGTGGGGATGTTGTCGCGATCCCATCCGGTACGTTGAACGCGCGTTTCGGTGCCACAGTAGAGGCAATGGAGCGGGGCGCCCCCCTCATTTACCAAGCTGCGCTAACCGCGGGGTCTTGGCTTGGGTATGCAGACTTTCTGGTGAGGGTCAACGAAGGCTGCCCACGTTGGGTGTGGTCCTACGAACCCTGGGACGCGAAGCTTTCGCACAGCGCCCGACCTGAGCACCTGCTCCAGATCGCTCTCTATGGAGACATGCTTGGCACAGTGCAAGGGCGTTCGGCGTGTCAAGGCCATCTCATGCTTGGTACGTCCGAAGCGGAAGCCCCTTACAAGATTGAGAGCTTTCTTCTCGATGAGGTCCGATATTACGTTCGTCGCGCTGCACGACGCCTGGAGGTCTTCTCGGCCAATTTGCCGAGCAGCCTGACGCCCGAGCCCTGCGGTTACTGCGGCAAATGCGACTGGCTTAGTGCGTGCGAAGCACGATGGGAAGAAACCGATCACCTCTGCCGAGTCGCCGACATCACGAAGAACCAGATGCGACGGTTAGTCGAGGCCGGCGTATCGACGTTGTCGATGCTCGCCAAACTCAACGGCATGCGAATAAGCGGCATCGCGCCAGAGACCCTTGCGCGATTGATGCAGCAAGCGCGACTGCAGAAGCAGAGCTCCGCCACCGGATCTGGTGCTCACGAGGTAATAGCGCATCAGCCCGGATTTGGCTTCGACCGGCTGCCGACGCCTGATGCGGGCGACCTGTTCTTTGATTTTGAGGGCGATCCAATGCATCCGGGCGGCCTTGAGTATCTCTGTGGAGTGCTCTGGCAGCCAACACTTGGTGAGGAGGATGGCGACGCTGTTCCGGGTTATCCGCACCTGCGCTTCCGCGCGTTCTGGGCTCATGATCGTGCGCAGGAAAAGCAAGCCTTTTCGGAACTGATGGCGTTTCTGATGATGCGCCTTGCCCGCGCGCCGGGGGCGCACCTTTATCACTACGCTCCCTACGAAAAGACTGCTCTGCGGCGATTGGCTTCGATGCACGCAACTGCTGAAACGGCCGTGGATGAATTACTCCGCACAAATCGAATGGTTGACCTGTACCGAGTGGTGCGTGAAAGCGTGCGAGTCGGAGAGCCAAGCTATTCGATCAAGAACCTCGAACGGTTCTACATGCCAGCCCGCACCACGGCGGTCGTGTCAGGGGGCGATAGTCTTGTCATCTACGATCGATTTCGGGAAACCGGCGAAAGCTCGCTGCTGAACGACCTGCGTGACTACAATCGAGACGACTGCGTATCGACGCTCTTATTGCGAAATTGGTTGATCGACCGAGCAAAGGAGTCAGGTCGATGGCCCCCTGCCGTGAGCACCGAACAGACGCCCACCGAAGATTCTGAGGCAACGGCCGGCAGGCAGGCTGATCGGGAGGCCATGGAACGGGAGCAAGCATCGCTCGAGGCCGCGCTTGTTTCAAATCCACAACGACCAGACGCACAGGTTCGGCTGCTCATGGCCGACCTTGTGGGCTTTCATCGAAGGGAAGCCAAGCCCGCATGGTGGGCCTATTTCGACAGACAAGAACGAAGCGCCGTGGAACTCCAAGATGACGAGGAATGTCTGGGAGGCTGCGTAGCCGATGGCGATGACTGGATAGGCAGCGAGAAAAGGAGCCTGATTTTCCGATATCGATATCCCGAGCAGGAAACCAAGCTCCGCGAAGACGTTCCCGTTCACCTTGCCGTAACCGGTGAAGCGGCCGGTACGATTGCAGCCATCGACGAAGCAGCTCGCACTGTCGTTGTTAAACGTGGCGCAGTGAAGGGCAAACTTCCCCAGGAGATAAGTCTGATACCTGGCGGGCCGGTGAGCACCGACACGCTTCGGGATGCGGTCTGGAGCGTCGCGCGCGACATGATGGCGGGAGGAGTAACATTCCCACACATCATCTCGCTGCTGAGGCGAGAGCCGCCACGGCTCACGGATCGACTCCTTGGAGCGCCGATTATCCAGGTCGACGATCGCGACGATCCGGGTCGGCTCCTCGAAGGAGCCAGGCGCGCAGTTCACGCGCTTGATCGGTCTTGGCTAGTGATACAAGGCCCGCCGGGGGCGGGAAAGACCTACACAACCTCGCAGCTCATTGCATCTCTAATTCGATCCGGAAAAACAGTTGGCGTCGCCTCGAATAGTCACAAGGCGATCGACAATGTGCTTCACGCCATCGAGGAGCGCCTGACCGAAAGCCGCGAACGGGTACGCGTGTTGGGACAGAAGAAGGATAGCGTCGGCGAGCGATATGAAGGCCGCGGGTTCTTTGAAAGCGTCACGAACAACGACGATGTCGATCCCTCGATCCCAGTCATTGGTGGCACGGCATGGGCTTTCGCTCGTCCCGAGCTATTAGCAAGCCGCGATGTGCTCTTCGTAGATGAAGCCGGGCAGGTCTCACTCGGTAATCTGATCGCGATGGCGACGGCCGCCAAATCAATTGTCCTGGTGGGCGATCAGATGCAGCTCGCCCAGCCGATACAGGGGGCCCATCCCGGCGAAAGCGGTTGCTCCGCTCTTGAGTACCTACTGGAAGGCCACGCTGTGGTGCCGGCCGAACGTGGCATCTTCCTATCTAAGACTTGGCGTATGCACCCTGACCTCTGCTCGTTTATCTCCGCCGCCGTCTATGAGGGAAAGTTGCACTCCGAGGCGGGCTGTGGGACGCAGCGGCTCGTGCTTGCTAAGAGCGCGCATCCAAGCTTGAAACCTGCTGGGCTGGCATTTCTCCCTGTCCAACATATGGGCTGCCGGCAGAAGTCGGAGCAGGAAGCGTTCGCAGTACGAGATCTCGTTTCGAGTGCGCTTAATCAGCGAGTCGTTGGGCGCACAGGTGTCGAGCGTGCAATGACGCTTGAGGATGTGCTCGTGGTCGCTCCCTATAACATGCAGGTCAATCTGCTTCGTTCGATACTGCCCCAAGGGGCTAGGGTGGGCACGGTCGACAAATTTCAGGGTCAGGAGGCGGAGGTTGTGATCGTCTCCATGGCTACGTCGGGCGCGGACGACATGCCGCGTGACGCATCGTTCCTACTGTCCCGTAATCGCCTGAACGTGGCGATCAGCCGGGCTCGGTGCTTGTCGGTCCTCGTCGCTTCACCTGGCTTGCTCGATTTCGTCGCATACAGCGTGGAGGAAATGCGGCTTGCAAACGTGCTCTGCTGGGCTGCGGAATTTTCTGGTGGGGCCGCATTGACCTGTGCCGCCGGTAATATTTCGAACAACACTTAGTCCCAAAATTATTCGAGGATGACCAATCGTGTCGAGTGATCAGGACCGAGTGGATGATGATGAACCGCTAAGCTCAGGCCAGCTGGTGCGTTATTTCGAGACTAACACGCGATGGTATTTCGCGCGGGTCAGACGCGCTCATCCAAAGGAAATTGAACTCTCTTTTTTTGACGGATCGGCGCCCATGAAGGTTGCCCGATCGCGAGTAGACGGGTTGGATGGATTTCTTGGGCAGCGAACACGAGCATTCTCCCGAACACGTTCACAACTGACTGCTTTCTTCTATGGCCGTGAGTTTGAACGGCTTCGGGATCACCGCGCCAACCAGATGAAGCAGGCACTTCGAAGGGCAGGGATCACGTTCTATCCGGAAGAATGGCCCGCCGCAGACACTCGGATCCGACTTTGGCGCGATGGCAGCTTCGTCAAGTCAAATGACTCAGACCAGAAGCTCGGTTCGCTTCTTCCTCAGTGGCTGGAACCCTTCGTATTGCCATCCGGTTCGCGTGACCCGCTTGGCTTACAGGCGCCCGCCGAGAGGTTGGTCAACGAAGTCCTTCCTGGACTCACCGTGTTCACGTCCCGAGCTGGTTACTACGGCTTTCTGACCTGGGCGATTCGCTCCGTGAATCGGCTGGCGAGCGACGCGATTCCGCGGCGTTCGCCGCGGCACGAGGTACTCAACGCTTTCGAGCGAGCGCTGGCCCTTTGCGAGTTTGTGCATCATGGGCTTGAGGATGACTCCTGCAGCCTGATCGGACAGCGCAGTAAACTACGCGTTCTGTCTGGCAATGAGGGTGAGCGCTATCGCGTTCCTGAGAGTATCCTCAAAAATCAAGACAGCGCCGGCAGCTTCCGACTCTTTGCGACGTCGCTCGTGAGCCTTGGATTGGCGGAGAACTCCGATGAATTGGCCGCCGACGGGTTGCTGCCGTTTCAGCTGACTTCACTCGGCGACGAGCTCGCTACCGCCTTCCAGGGGCACGTCGATTCTTTCTTCATCCCGTTCGCCATGGGCGAGCGCAAGCAGACCCGTGAAACGCTACGTCAGTGGGGTAAGGCCCTGTGCTTCTCCTCGATCGCTCGGAGGGCGGGCTATCGCAAACGTTTCCTACGAGGTCTGTTGCTGGGAAATGGCCGTGATGCGGAGAAGCGCTACAGAACAGTCGAACTCCTATTCGCGCATGGACTGCTCCGAACCGACAAAAGCGCTGTGGAATCGCCGGATAACCTCAACGAGGAAGATGCGACGATCCTTGAAGATGACGCTCATGGTGTCGGCATCTCCAATCTCGATGTGGTGCTCCACTTTTATAGCTGCAAACCGCACGACGACCTACGCCAGATCCAAGCACTCGCCGTGTTTGAAGTTCTGTCGCTCGGGCTCACTGCGATCTTCCGCGCTGCGGTGGTCAGCATAACTCAGAGCGGAAAGTCCGACATCGCCGGCCTTACGCACTCAATTGCTTCGCCAGCTGCGCTGGCCACGCTTTGGAAGATGCCGATGAAGGATGCCAAGCCGAAGACAGTGAGGAAGCTCGTAACTGATCTTCTGGCCTGTGACGACGCGTCCGAGGCTGCGTCAATCGGAGGGGCGCTACTTGTGCGCGTCTGTCGCGATCCGCTTCTGCCTGCCGTCTGGGACCTACTCATCCAGATCGCCCGAGAGCCGATCGAGCTGGTTGACCGTCACATTTACCAGCGCATGGACCGGTCGCTTGCCACAACGTTACCCGAGATGCTTCTCGCGATGGTCGAACGGCACGAACTCGTGTCGAAGCGAAAAAATCGTCAGCGATGGCTCTTCGTCGAGGGTAACAATTTGATACGCGATGACCCGTACGCGATGGGGCTGGGTCTTCACGCCTTGCGCTTCCCACAGCTTGGGTCCCTCGCACGGGACATCGACCTCCGCGAGGAGGATCTACTCGATGTCTGAACGGTTGCCTGTCCGAGATGCCCTAGTTTCCTTTGCCGCGCGGGAGCCACTTCGAGCCGCCCTCTTCTTGACCTATTCATTCGACGGACGATGGTTCGAAGATGCGATTGTCCCCGACCTCTGCGAACGTTCCATCGCGACGATGCTCGTCATTCGCGATCGAAATGCGATTGCGAGCGAAGCCCCGAGCTTTCGCTACCGCAAGGCTAATGCCTGCGCGAGTGCGGTTTTTCATCCCAAACTCGCCCTGCTCGTCGCCGACGATAGGGCTCGCGCCGTAATAAGCAGCGCCAATCTTACGCGAGGTGGTTTTGAGCGTCAGCGAGAGCTGGGCCGAGTGTTCGATCTCGGCCCTTCCGCGACTGCGGATCACAACCTCTTTGTAAGCCTTGCCGGCTACTTGCAGAACGGCATTGCGAGCGAGGTACGGGGGGATGCTGCTCGGGACCTAGCCGACACAGCAAGTGCCCTTGCCGAGGTCGTGAAGCGTTATAAACCTCCATCAACGCCTCCGCCCCACACCTTGCTTCACAATTACGCGGAGCCGATCTGGACGCAGGTACTCAAAAGCATACCCCACCGCGTGCTACGGCGCGCCGTCATCGTAAGCCCCTTTTTCGAACCTGACCGACGACACCCAGAGGATCCAGCTCTGGGGCCCCAGGACGCTTCTATCTTCGCACGGATGCTCCTTGAGGACTTCGAGTTCGACTCGCTTGGCGAGTCGTCCGTGCAAGTGTTCTTTCGACAGAGCGAAGGGCGCACCGAACTTCCGGTACGCAAGCTGAGGAAGTTTAAGGATAGGATCGCCTTCTTTGCCCAGGACGAGCGTGAACAACGCCTGCACGCGAAGCTGGTGCTCCTAGAAGGTGCGGAGGGAAAAGGCCGGAAGCCGTTTCTGATTGCGCTTCACGGCTCACCGAATTTCACGACAGCAGGTCTCATCAACCGACCGCCCTACGGCAACTCCGAACTCGCGGTGTTGACGACATTGCCTGCCAAGCGAAAAACCCTCGACCAGACGACTCGCGTGCTCGGCCTGGAGCGGGGGTTTAAGCGAGTAGTTGATCTCAGTACATTGAAGACTGAGGGGGAGCGTGAGCCGCCCGAGCCCGTTTCTCAGGGAGTTGCAGACGCAACTTATCGGGTGGCGGAGCAGACGGTGAATGTTTCGCTTCTCCAAGCGGCCCCGGCAGATGCCCGCGTCCGAATCCTTCTTCAGCGCGACGGATCCTGGATCGTTATTGGTGAGGCCAGCGCGTCGGGCCTCGCCGAGGTCACTATCCCGGTGGCAGGCATAGCAGAGATCGACGTTCGCACCAATCTGCTTGAGCTTCGTGGTACGAGCATCCGAATCGAGATTGTGAGCGCGAAGGGGAGCGTGCTGGCATCTCACTTGACACCAATCAACGTCGATGTGCCGGAAGCGTTTTGTGGACTCACAATGGTGGGGGGCGCGCTTCTCACTCTGGACGAGCGCATCGCTCGTGCGGGCATAGGTCTCCCGCCAAGCTACCGTGAGCAACAGAAGTGGCTGGAGGCACGCAAGGCGCAAGAATCTGTCGGCGCCGGCCCCTCCGTCGTGAGCCATCAAGCCGACCTCGACCGATTCTACCGGAACGTTCACCAAGGACTTCGGGGAATTCTTTCTCGTCTCAAAGCAGCGCCCGGCTCGGAGTTCTCGGTTCGTCGTAGTTTGGACGAATTAACCCGCTGGGCGGTCGAAGCCACGACGAGCGAGGGGAACATCATGTCTCGCGAGTGCCGACTATTTCTCGTGGAGCGGCTTCTTCGGGGCAGTCGTTTCATCGTCGAGGAGAGTCCATCCGCGATGAAGGAGCGCATACCCAGGGTGGCAGCCGAACTTCGCGTTACGGACCGGCTGTCTCAAGTCGTCGACTGGCTCGACCAGATCGACGAACCTGCACTTGCTACTTACGCAGTTAGGACCCGATCTCACGCAAGGAAAATGCTCGCCGCCTTCAAGCACGGAGCGGCACTTTGACGACCGAGGATGAAATCGTAGGTCTTGTCTCGGAAGTGCCGCTCGGACCTGGGCATGATGACCAAATGCGGGTGGTGGCTGCCGCACTCCGTCGCCTCCTCATCCATGGTGAACGTGGAGTCGTATTGGCCGACGAAGTGGGATTCGGCAAGACGTATGAAGCCCTAGCGCTGCTTTCGCATCTCTGTGCACTCGCACGAAAGCAACGCAAACCATTCGAACGTGCGCTGGTCCTGTGCAAGCCCTCGCTGGTTCGCAAATGGGAAGAGGAGACAAGTTCGACACGCACGGGCCGTGGGTTTCCAAGATACCTTCGCGAGAACCACCCGGCTCGTGAACTATTTGGCCACGAGGTTCGCTGCATTGATAACCGCGCAACCGCCCGGGAGCTCCGGCATTCGGGCGTCCGCGGACAGCGGGTGGCCGGCCGCCAACAGGTTCCGCCAGGACTCTACATCGTGAATGAGAAGCTCCTTCAGGAAGAGAAACGAAGGGAGTCCACTCTGCTGCGGCAGATTTGGCGAACACAATGGAATGTCGTGATCGTGGATGAGGCGCACCATTACGCTCGTGGAAACAGGCCGATGCTGCTCTTCGCTCCCGACGGCGATCTTCGAAACTACGCCCAACCGGCCCTTCACTTCGACCGGATCATCGCTCTTACTGCAACGCCATTCGAGCTTACCCCGCATGAGATGGTTAACCTGCTTGCTCTTGTAAGGGCGGATAAGGCTGTACTCGATACGATAGAGGACGGCTTACAGAACTTCGTCAGGGCTCTTGATCGATTTTTTGAGCTTCGTGGCCGATCCCCAACAGATTCGCTTCGCGATCAGCAGGTCGCATTGCTCCAGCATTTGCGCGACGAGGACGCTCTGAATTCGGGGGGATCGAACCGAGGCCTTCAGACTCTTCTGCGTCGCTATCTCGTTCGCAACACGAAAAGACAGAACGAACGGCGCTACTTCCTAGTTGAGCGTGGTGACGGGGGCTTCGACTACGGCGAATTTCGGAAGCTTGATGATGATCTCAAGCACCGTGTGCAGCAGTCCCCTCTGATACCGTTCGAAGGAGAGCACGCACTCTTCTACTTGGAGCTACGCGAACTTATTCAGGAGGTAGGTGAACGTGCTCGCAGCGGTGACGGCTTCCGTACATTCATTCCCACCGACTTACGTCAGGGATTGTCGTCATACCCTCAGATCGCGACTGCGGCTCTCCTTACCAGGGATCTCGAAAGCGCGAGAGTCATCCGATCATTAGTCGAACGGTGGAACCGAGACCGCAAGCTGCATCCGAAGGTCGCGGCACTTGTCGAAGTAGTGGGCGTCATCGTCGAAGCAGAGATAGATAAAGTGATCCGCGGACGTGATGCATGGTTCTCAAAGATCATAGTCTTCAATAAGATGATCCGCGGCACCGCGCCGCAACTGACGCAAGTGTTAGGCGATCTTTTAAATCGCGCCTTTGAAAAGTGCCTGGCAGAGCTTCTGGCTCCCACGGGCATCAGGCGGGATGAACTCGCAAAGAAGATTAGGCGGGCTGTCGATCAGCAACTTGATGGGGCGGAGCGTGAGTTGAAAGCGGACCGCACGTACTCAGCGTGGCGCAACGTGCCAGAGGAATTCGTGCACGAAGATTTTGTAAAGTATCGCGGCCGGTCGTTCTTGCAGGTTTTCCGAGAGCCGCTGCGCCGGCGAGCACGCCAACCACTCGCACTCATCGAGGTAGTAAAAGCGCTTCCGGATCTCAGTGATTCGAATATCGAGGCATGGGTAAGACAAGAGCTGACTGACCGAGTAGTGCGAACCGTGCGTGCTGTGATTGATCGCTATCTCAACGACTCGCCTCGCGACGATGTTCTGCTAGAAACACTAATTGATCATGCGGAGCGAGATTTGATTGTTGAATTGGAGGAAACAAAGGCCGTCGCTCCGGTCGGTCGGTTTGATGGCGTCAACGCGGCTGACCGGGAGGCTCACCGCCGAAACTTCAATCGTAGGCACAATCCGTTCCTGCTGCTTGTTGGGCAGGTTGGAGAAGAGGGTATCGATCTTCAGGAACAATGCAGATATGTGATTCACTACGATCTTGAGTGGAACCCAGCGCGCATGGAGCAGCGAGAGGGACGTGTGGACCGAATGGGTTGGGGTCGGGCGTCTGAGGGTTACATCGACGTGCGCTTCATGCTGTTGAAGGGCACCTACGAAGAACGAATTTTCCACACAGTCATGCAGCGCGACCAGTGGTTTCAGGTGTTAATCGGATCGAAGAAGAAGGAACTCGGCGCGCTACCTGAGCAGGTCGAACAGGAGATAGATCAGGATCGAATCGTAGACGACGGTTCAACCGGCGCACTTACCAACACCGAAAAGACGCGAGTGATGCTCGACCTCCGCCCGGAGTGATTTCGATCCCTTCAGATGTAGGGTACCTGACCCAACTCGACACGGGATATGAGATACGGCCCAACGGTGGCTGCGGGCCGTGAGTGCTTGGTTTAGGGGATGTAATTGCCCCAGAAGTGGGACTGGTCACTCTCGACGTAACCGTCGTTGGTCGCGAAATTCACGCGCACGTCGATGACATCGTTCGCCGCAAGTGGCGTGAGGACGGTCAGGTTATAGGTCGTGACATCGTCGACCGGCGCACCGGAGACGGCCCGACCGCGACCGAGCTCAGCGCCGTTCTTGTAGAACGTGGCGATCACCTTCGTCGGCACGGTCGCGTTTGCCCTGAACCGCAACGAGAAGCCAAACGCGTAGGTACCGGCGAACGGCGCCGTGAAATTGTTGTTGCTGCCGTTGAAGGCGCTCTGGTCGTTGGAGTCGGCGTTGTTGAACTGGACCTTGGTCCAGATGTTGGCTGCGATGTAGTTGTCGAAGTTGGTGTAGGCCGAGAACTTCGGGGCGAGCGGGAGCTTGAGACGGCCCGTGCTGCGGTCGATCACGAAGCCGGTGAAGTAGTTTGAGCCGTCAGGCGAGACCTTGACGGTAAAGTCGTCGTCACCGAGGAGGCCGAACAGCGCACGCGCCGAATAGTTGCTCTGGAACGTGAGCGCCACATCGTCGCCGGCCGCCGCCTTGTTGAAAGTGAAGCGGACATCGTCCGTCTCGCGGTCGAACAGGAAGGCTGTGCCCTTGACGATCAGGGCATTGTTGGCGTCCGCGGTCGCGCCGCCGAGGCCAACGTGGCCCGTGTCCTTGTCGATGGATAGGGCGAGATAGAAGGTCGAGCCGTCAGGCGACACCTTGATGGTGAAGTCGTCGTCCCCGAGCAGTCCAAACAACGCCCGCGTACTGAAGGCGTCCTGGAACGTAAAGCCCGCGTCCTTTGCCGCAGAGCTCTTGTTGAGGCTCACGCGCATGTGTCCGGTGCCGGGCGTCACATCATCATGGCTGAGCAACACGCCGTCGGACTTCACGGCCAGGCGGTTGTTTGTGTCCGCGGTGGTACGAATGCCGAGCAGCGCCAGGTTCTGGATGGCGGATACGGCGGAGAGCGCGTCGACCCAGGCCGATCCGTTCCAGGCGAGCAGCGCCGCTTCATCGACCACCCAGGCGAGCCAGCCATTGCCAGGGATAAAGAACCGCCACGCGCCGTCTAGCCAGGCCGCAATGTGGTTGGCATGGCCGGCCCAGGCACCGGTCGGGCTTGCGGCCACGATATAGCGCGCGCCTTCCGCCGGCGAACCCGGCGGGGCGGCGAGACTCCGATCGAGCACCGCGAGCTGCACGAGCGCATCGAGGTCGTAGAGCGCCTCGTTCACGGTGACGTGTTTCTGCGCCTGGTCCGCCGCGAGCTGCGGCAAGCCCAAGTTGGGCGTCGGCATGGGTGATCCTCAGAGGGTAGAAAGGGTTTCGGTGGCAACGCCGCGGCCGTAGGCGCGCGAGACCTGGGTGACGCGCCATGCGAGCGATGCCGGCGGTGCGCCGAAATCGGCTGTCTGCTGGGCGGCGGTGTAAAGCGTGCCCTGGCTGGTCACGCGCATGGTTCGAAGGACATTCGCGCCGTTGAGGATAAGAACGTCGTACTCCTCGGTCTCCTCGCCGAGCGGCACCTCGTTGAGCCAGGAGTCGCCACCGACGCGCGTGCGTCGAATCCAGGAGAGATTGACGTCGCCGGATGACGGGTCACGGACCGCCTTAAGGTGCACCGGCGCGAACGGCCGCAGGCCGTTGCCAGTGTTGGTGAACACGATCTCGCCCGAAAGATCACCGCTCGGTCCCTGCGGCACCGGCGCATAGCGCCAGGCGATCTCGATCCCGATACGCGAGACCGAGAAGCTCGGACGCGGCTGGCGCGCCGGGTCGAGGAGGATGAAGCGGCTACCGGCCGGATGCGCCGCGATCTCGTGCTCGGTGCCGCGCTGGCCGCGCAACAACCGGCTGAGCTGATAACGGCCTTCGGCAATGAGCTCCGCATTGGCGAACTGGATCACCTCGTCGTCGAGGAGAGCGGCATTGCCGCCGGCGAGAACGCGCTCGTCGGCGAGGCTTTGCAGCGAGCCAAAATCGAGCTGCACCTCGACCGAATTCACGCGGTCCCATCGCCACCATGGTCCGGCCGCCACATCGGTGACAGTCGCGCCCATGATGGATGGCAGCCCCGCAACGGCCGCGACTACATAGTCCAGCGCATCGGCGGTCGGCTGGAACAGCGTCGCGCCGCGGAAGCGGCCGGTACCCACAGGGCACGCCGCCGCATAGAAGCTCGGCGCCGAAGCATCGTGGCTGTCGATCATGATCGGCATGTCGAGGAGTTCGACCCGGATCGGCGCAACCGGCTCTGGCACCGAAGGTGGCAGCACGCCGCTGCCGGTCGGCGCGGTATAGAACTCCGGGATGCCGCCGTCGGTCGCGACACCGCGCAGGAGCACGAGCCCCGGCTTGCCGTAGGTCACGGCCGTGAGGCGGACGCGGCGCCAGACTCCATCAATCGGGACTTCTACCGTATCGGTCGGGTCGAGCCTGATGGCGCGCGTCGGTAGCCGCAGGTCCACTGCCTCGCGGCCCTGCCACATCTCGCGGAGCGCCCGCTGGCCGATCGCCTGCGCCTGCTCGACGGTGAGCACGATCGGGAAGCTCAGCGTGTTGACGCTCTCGGACTGCCCGACCTGCTTGCGCACCGTGACGGTGGAAGATTGGTAGTCGCGCCCCTCGTCGATGTGGACGACATCGACCGCGATCGGCAGTTCGGTGTCCTGGGTGCGCTCCACCTTGACGCGCGAGCGATCACTATCGTTTTCGCTCGCGCCCAGGTCGTTCGGGTCGAGCGTGATAGGAGCACCGGCGCCCCGCTTGACGAACACCAGCACGCCGTCGCGCTCGACCGCATCGAAGAAGTACGCGGTCTGTAGCACGGCGATCATGTCGCGCACCGGCTTGCGCTCGGTCACGACGTAGCCGACCACCTCGTCGTCGAGCGCGGTGACGTCGAACTCGCTCTCGGCGAGGCCGGTCCGCAGGCACAGGTCCCGCACAATCTCGGCGAGCTGCATGTTACCGATTTTTCCTTCGATCCAGTGGCCGAGCCGAAAGTTCTCGCCGTCTGACCAGACGTTGGTGAGTGCCGGAAAGAATGGGTAAGGCCGCGCGTCCCAGCACCGGACGAACCGGCGGTCGACCATCGGGCCGCCGTATGCTGGTGAGGTCGGGTTGTTGACCGGCTCCGCCCAGAACTCTTCGGTCGCCTCGATCGCGGCGCGCTGCACGACGCGGTCGACCGCGCGATTCGAGTAATAGGGCGCGAAGCTCTCGATCGACTTCGGGTCGATGAAGACGTTGGGCTGGTTGGTGGCGCAGTTCACCGTCGGGAAGCCGTACTCGGTGAACCAGATCGGCTTGCCGCGCGGCACCCAAGCCGTCGCAGAACCGGTCGGCACGCCGGCAACGCGCGGGACGTGCGCATTCTCCCACCAGTAGCGGATGTCCTTGATGGCCCAGAACGGATCATCGATCGGGGAGCGCTGCGGGTCGAAGCCGCGGCGCTCGAGGTCGCGGTCGGCCAGCGTGGCGTAGAAGTAATCGATTAGCTCGCCCGACGCCCAGCCGGCTCCAACGACCGTCTTGTCATAGACCGCGCGCGGCAAGTCGGTGAGCGGGAAGTACGCATCGATCCCGACCACGTCGATGTTCGGGTCGGCCCAGACCGCATCGAGCGGGAAGTCCACGTCCGCGTTGCCGCGATCGTGGTAGCGGTACTCGGACCAATCCGCCGCATAGGTGACGACGCATTCTGATCCGAGCCGCGCTTTCGCTTCGGAAGCGATCTGCTGCCAAAATGGCACGGAAGGATAATTGCCGCCGCCGCCGCGGATGCGGTTGAGCGCGACCATCTCGGAGCCGACGACGAAGCCGTCGACGCCGCCTGCGTCCTCGGCAAGCGACATACAGTGCCGGATGAAGCGAAGGTAACCGTCGGCGCGCTCGAAGAAGCCCGCTACATCGCCCGCGGCGCCGCCAATCCGACCGCGCCATGGGAACGGCGACGGGTCAGGCGGCGGGATGTCCATCATTAGGAACGGGTACAGCATCACCTTGTAGCCAAGGCTGCGCAGATGCTGGATTGCCCGGATTACCGAGCCGTCGTTGATGGTGCCGCCGTAATAGAGACCGAGCGAGCCAT
>DASZPA010000009.1:0-6421 GCA_035550555.1 Fimbriimonas sp. | reverse complement strand
GTTTGCTCAGAACGTGGCCGATGCGGGCCTGAAGATCTTGTCGGTGGAACGAAGCACGTATCGCGTGAAGGGCTCCGGACTGCCGCAAGAGGTGCAGCGGATCGTGTTCGAGGCGGCCCTGAAGTCGAAGTCGCAGATTCGAGGCTTCAACCTGGCGGAAAGGTCGCTGGAGGATGCCTTCCTGGACGCGATAGGTCACCAGGCGGTTTCTATTCCACCTCCCGTCGCGTCTCTTCCGGGAGGTGTGGCATGAATCAAACCTCTTCGCCGGTCGCGGATCTCAGCTATCGAAACTACGACGGGCCGCTTCAAAGGACGGACCTGGCCTGGTGGGTGATCGCCAAGAGCACGATGATGAAGGCTGCGAGGATGAAGAGCCTCTGGACGGTCTCGGTGATAGCCGGCTGGTACTTCATCGTGATGATCATCATCCTGTTCTTCCTGCAGGAGCTTTCGAGTCTCTCAGGCGGGCAGAAGGCATTTCACACCTTTATCGACAGAATCGTTTGGAAAGACCAGTTCGTTCACGGAATGAGCTATGCGCAGCATCTGGTTCTGGTGGTTGCGCTCATGACCGGAGCCGGCGCCATTGCGAATGACAACCGGGCAAACGCCTTGCTCGTCTACCTGAGCAAGCCTTGCACGAAGTTCGACTATGTTTTGGGCAAGTGGATCGGAGTGTTCATACCGATGCTCTTGATCATCAGCCTTCCCGTCTTCGTGTTCTATGGGTACGGGCTCTTCAGTTTTAGAGGAGAGGGTTTCTTCAGCTCGGACAAGTGGTTGGTAGCGAAGCTGCTTGTCGTACTGCCGATTTCGGCGATGCTTCACACGTCCCTTGTGCTGGCGTTCTCCTCGATGTTCAAGCAGGGAAGGATCGCCGGAGCCGCTTACGCCGGCTTCTACTTCATGCTCTTCTTCTTCACGACCCTCATGGAGCTCGTTTGGAGAATTGGCTCCAAGGGACACAATCATCCGCCCGAAATCATCAAAACCCTCTTCTACTGCTCGGTGGACGGCGTCCAGGTCGCATGGATTCGGTCTATCTTGGACTTCAGCAAGACCGGCCCCTTCGGCGTGCCATCGATCCAGCAGATGATCGCGAATCCTCCTTCGCCATGGCTGATGTTGGTCGTCGTCTTGGCCGTTTCGGCGCTCTGCATCCTCATCACTTGGCGTAGGGTTCGCGCCGTCGAGGTGGTGGGTTGAGCGAGGCGCTCGTCACGCTGGATCGCGTCTCGCGCTGGTATGGGCAGGTCATCGGCCTCAACGACGTAACTTGCACGGTGGGTCCGGGCGTCACGGCGCTGCTCGGTATGAATGGCGCGGGCAAGACGACGATGATCCGCATGATTACGGGCCAGATCCGCGAGACGACCGGAAGGGTCTCGGTTTGCGGCATGGAGCCTTTTGCCAATCCTGAGGTGTATAAGCGCCTCGGCTACTGCCCGGAAATCGACAACTTCTACGAGCATCAAACGGGGCGCCAGTTCGTCATCGGAATGGCCCGCCTTTACGGATTCAGCAAAGAGAAGGCGAGAATGCGTACTCAGACGTTGCTGGAAGAGGTCGGGATGGCGGACCGGTGCGATCGAAAGATCGCCGGCTATTCGAAGGGCATGCGGCAGCGGATCAAGCTCGCGCAGGCCATGCTGCACGACCCCGACATCATCCTCCTCGACGAACCCCTCAACGGCTTGGACCCGGTTGGGCGCAGGGAGTTCATGGATGTCCTGAAGACGTTCGCTTCGATGGGCAAGACGATCATCGTAAGCTCGCACATCCTTTTCGAGGTCGAACAGATGACGCGGAGCATCATCCTTCTGCACCGCGGAAGGCTCCTTGCGACCGGCGATCTCAGCGTGATCCGAGAAGTGATCGACAAGTACCCGCATCGCATTCACATCGAAACCCCCGAGCCCAGGCGGGTCGCGGAAAGAGTGGTGGGTCTCCCCTACGTCCTCAGCGTTCAGATGGACCCGCGCGGAGCCGGCCTGGAGATCCAAACGCGACAGCCGAACGAGTTTTACGATTCCGTTCCATCGATGATTCTCGAGGAAGACATCCCGATCACCTCTTTCTCGAGCCCCGATAACAACCTCGAGTCGATCTTCAAATATCTGGTGGAGTACTGATGGAAGGCTACATCTACGGCAGCATGCTGCGGGAGCTTTTTCGGTTCAGGCGGATCGCTCCGTGGCTCCTGGTGGTCCTCGCGGTGTACGGAATGAGCCTGGTTTTCCAGAAGGTGACCAGCGGCACGCCCCAGGATTCGTATGTCCTCGTTTCGGCGACTCTCGTGTTTCGCATCCTTCCTCTTGCAGCGGCCATCCTGAGCGCGGCCGTCGTGGCGCAAGAGATCGAGCAGAGAACCATCGTCTACTTGCTCACACGCCCGGTTCCGCGCTGGAAGCTTCTGCTGTTCCGCACTCTCGCGGCCATCACGGTCGTCTTCGTGCTGGGGTCGATCGTGGCATTTGCCGCGTCGTTAGGGACGGCTGGCCTCAAAAACGAGATGCTCGTTCGAGATCTCAAGGCGATCCTCGTCGGTTCGATCGCGTACGTCTCGTTGTTCACGTTCATCAGCCTATTGATGAACCGTTCGATGATTGTGTGCCTCCTCTTTGCCTTCATCTGGGAAACGGCTGTCCCCAACATGCCTGGGGACCTATACCTGCTTACGATCACGGGCTATTTAAGCAGCATCGCCGAGCGGCCCTCCCTTGGACAGTCGGCAGGCGGCGTGTTCGACGCGCTGGCGGGAATGCTAGGCACCAACTCCGTCAGCCCGACCATCGCATGGGCAGCCTTGCTGTGCCTGACGGCCGCGTGCCTGGGAGTTGGCTGTCTCTGGTTCAGCCACTTCGAATACATGGCACGCGAAGACGCGGAATAAGAAGTTGTAAGTAAGAGTAGCTAGGCTCAACGCCGCCCCTTGACGACGTGACAACTTGGGTTCTTGCAAACTTGAAAACCTGCAAACTCCCCTCTCCGGCCGCTACGCCGCCAGATACTTCTCTCGGACCTCAGCCCCAAGCGTTCGCCACGTAAGGAACTCCTTCCGAATGGAGGCCAGGAATCGCTGGTTAACCGTCGGCCAGTTCTCCGGGTCGCCGCCAAGACGCGTCAACCGCAGATCCAGCATGTAAACCCCCGCGACCACGCTGGGACTCAACGTAAGCTCCAGCCTTTGGCTCACGCCCAAGTCGAACGGTGCAAGCCACGTCACGGCTCGCAACACAAAAACGCCGCCCTCTCTGGCCTCCAATTCGGTCTCGGCCGAAACGAAAGAGCCGATGGTGTAACCCTCGTGCGCCTGAACCCAGTCGCGCAGAAAGTGCGCGATCGGGCCCGCTTCGGATGCGCTGATGCTGAAGGGAAGGGGAAGGTCCCACACGTCGCCGTCGGGTTCGGTCTGGAACACCTCCTCGTTCATGGCCGGTGCGGCGATCTTTGCCGCCTTCCGCGCCGGGTAGATCGTGCTGCCAATGACGACGGCCATCACCAGCCCTGCCGACATCACGGCCGACGAGCTGGAGAAGTTCAGCGTGAGGCCCTGCAGCGTTCCGGTCGCCACGATGATCTTCGCCGTGATCTGCGCCGCGAAGTATCCGATGACCGCGCCGAGAATGCCGTAGACGAGCGACTCCGCAAAGAAAAGCATCGAAATATGGTTTGGCGCCAGGCCGATGCTGCTGAAGATGGCGATCTCTCGCGTACGCTCGTACACGCTGGCGATCATCGTGTTCAGGACGAACACGCCCGCGATCACAAGCTGGACAAGAATCATCAAGAGGCCGGAGCTCTCACTGCCTTGCTGCACCGAAAACTCGCGGACCACGAGGTTCGGCGATCCAGGTGTGACGGGAACGCCCGCATAGAGGTTCAGCCTCAGCCGAGGCATCAGCGATTCCAACGCCTTCTGCGTCGCGTCCGGCTGCGTGAACTTGACGGCTAACGTCCGAAGGTCGGCGCCGAGCTGCAGGGCCGTCTCCGCCGGCAAAATGAAGATCGCTCCGGGATCGATCCTTACAAAGCTGCGAAACGCCTTGTTCGTGGACGAGCTCTTCGTCTGGAACTCCCTGCTCAGGCTGAAGTCGGGCGGCATCACGCCGTCCCCGTCCAAGTCGCGTAAAGACCGGAGCACCGAGCTGTTGGCCAAGCCGATCACCGTGAAGTCGATCCCGGCGTAAGTCACCTTCGCCTTGCCGACTTGCGAAGGATCGATCTTCATCTCCTCGGCCAGGTCTTGGGGCAATATCATCACTTTCCGCTCGCCCGGCTTGAACCACCGGCCGGCATAGAGTGCCGTTTGCGGCTTCAGGACCTGATCCTCGTCCGGGTCCAGTCCCAACATCGCCCGTGTGGCGATCACGTTCTTTCCGCGTTGAAGCGAAAGGATCCCCTCCGTGCCGACGTCGGCTCCGTAGTAGTACGCGCGGCGAACGACGGTCGCACTGGTGAATTCGTTCTGGATCTGCCGGTAGGTCGCGAGCTGAAGCTGGTCCATGCCGGGGTTTCGGATCATGATTCCCGAGTACCGGGCGACGTTATTGGTCGGAGTCTGGTCGAGCTGCAGCTTGTTCACCATGCTCGTGAAGCTCAGCACGATAAAGGTCATGACGACCAGGGTGAGGGTGGTCAAGATCGTCCGCGCTTTGCGCCGTCGCATATTGCTCACGCCGAGGTTGAACGCTGCCATGGCGACGCTGGAGCGGCGAATATCGACCTCGTGCATCCCGCTTTGCTGAGCCTTGATCTCCTGCATGGAGCTTTCGAACTTGCCAACGATGAAGCCGATGACGATGATACTGAGAGCCCCCATGACGAACGCGATGAAGATCATGGAAGGGTTCGTCACGATCTCGAACGCGGGGTGGATCAGCCGAAGCAGAAGGAACGAGGCGATGAAGAAGACGATCGTCCACGAAAGCTGCTTGGTCAGGAGCCGGTTGCCGAACAGCAGCCGCTCCAGGAAGTAGCTGAACGGAATCAGCAGGAAGAGGTAGAACACCACGCCGTTCACCACGTCGTTCGCGGTGGACATGACAATGGGATGCGCCCTTAGCGCGAATCCCCAGGCGGCGCGGGAGTGGCGCTCGAGCTCGGTCCAGTTCTTCTCCTGGATCGCCTTCTGTGCGGCGTCAATCTCCTGATGCGCCTGCTTCTCAAGGTCCTCGACGTCTCCGCTGATGATCCGGTATTTCCGGAATTGATTCAGCCGCCCGTCGTTGATGTTGGTGAGATCGATAGCAGTTTGAAGCGGAAGACTTGAAAAAACGCCGCTCATTGCCGCATCCGCGCGGCCTGTGGCGTTGGATCCTCCCGGAGCTTCATAGCCGCTGCCTTTCTCATCGGTCAGAGTCGAGTTGGTGAGTATCAGGCGGTCGGAGTCTCCAATGGCGCCGCTGAGAACCTGGAATCTTTGCCCAGGAAGCAAGAAGATGACCTGGGCGTCTTCGACCTCTGGACTCAGCCGCTGATCGAAAGGGGGCTCGAAGATGCCGAAGTTGCGTGGCCGAGAGCCTGTCGCGGGGTCGAACAGCATCGTGAACGTCAACGCGGTGAGTGCCTGCGGGTCGACCATATCGTACAGGTCAACACTCACAGACTTGAACACAACGATTGGAGACTCGCGCTCAGTCGTGGTGAGGGGGAAGATCGTGTCGTACGCTTCGAACCCCGGCAGCTCCCAAGTTGGAGCCATGTCGATGTTGCCGGTCGCCTGGTCGATATGGAAAGCCTGAAGCTGGACGGCATGGACGTCGGTGGGGTTCGCCCATGAGTTGCTGAGCGCCAGGCCGTCCAGAGCATAGTTGGCGTTAGGTCCCTCCGCGTACTGGATCAGGTCCCCCCGCACGCCCATCAGCGTCTTCTGTTTGGACACCGCGCAGGCTAGGGAGTTGGGCTGCTTGGTGTCTGGAATGAAGCTCTTTTGCGGATCGTACGAGACGACCTGCCCCCTTACGAGGCCAAAGCCTCCAATCAGTCGCGTGCGCGTTGGCTTCGCGTCATCGAGCGGCACCCGGTTCTCGTCGGTTCCCGATTGATCCTGACGATCGTCGAGCAGATGATGGAACAGGACCGTTGTAGTCTGGATTTGGCGGAAGACATTGGATATATCGACATGATCCAACGTGTCGAATGGTGTGTCGAACCGGTCCCGCCCGTCGTCGATCGTTCGGAACGTGAGGGCGTTCATTCCGGCCAAGACCATCGGCTCGCAATCGAGCGCGAACCGGCCGGGAACGTTGTTCTTCCATGTACGATTGTCGCCGTTGTTAACCGCGTCGACCATCAAGAGGCGGGGCGGATCGATTCCTTCGAGCTTGGCCAGCTTCTCTACATGGGTCCGGAGGATTCGGGCGATGCTTTGGAGCGGCAGCTGCGTCTCGTCGCGATACTCGTAGAACCAACCGCG
>DASZPA010000008.1:0-4219 GCA_035550555.1 Fimbriimonas sp. | reverse complement strand
CGAAAAGATTGGTGGTTGTAGAATGCTCCATAGGCGTGTTGCTCCCACCCGGCTCCATACCGGGAGGTGTTTTTGCTTAACCTGGAAGCATACGCCTCTAACCCTTCACAGGGAATTTCCACCAGCTTCGGGACACGACCTAGCAAGCTCCTTATAATTTGTAAATCCGTCCACATCCTTAAATACGACAATGCGGCCTCAACAGGAGAGAGCTATATGGACAATCCAGTCGGTATTCGGCTAGTGATCGATAACTACGGAGCCTAAGTCAAGCCAATTTGGTAGATCGCGGACCGCATTCCCTGATTGTCTTCGGTCGTGACCGCAGGAGCATCTCCGGAGACTGCGCCGTGAACAGCGGCTCGCTCCTACCTGCTCGTAAGAGACAGCCACTTGATGTCTCTCGACTACGAGCCTGAAGTACAGCCTCCATTTAGCTGAGGGCCAACGGTCGAGCGTCGCTGCCTGAACGCGCGCCGCGAATTCAGCCAACCTCCACGTTCGATACGGCCTCAGAGTTCTTCTTTTTGAAGGACCGTCGCGGCCTTTCCGCTCGGCCGCACCAGAACGTCGATGAAGCTTTGGCTCGCTGAGATTGGCGTGAGAGGAGAGGTCGCAATCACATGCGTTGGGTTGCCTGTTTCGGTCAGCTTCAGTTGATAGGTACCCGGGGTGAAGCTGAAGGAGACGAAGCCGCCGTAACTGAGCGTATCCTGATGCGCAACCTCGGCGCCCGCCGAGTTGAGAAGGTGGGCGTCAACCATGGCCACCCCGCTCGCGGGAATTCCGTTGACAAAGGTAAAGCCGCCGTTAACGATTCCCGGCACCGAGCTCGAGTTGAAGATCGTCACCAGCTTTCTGTCGGCAGCAGTCGGGCCCAAAGTAACCGCAACGTTCCGATCGTTCTGCACGATGTAGGTGCTGCCGTTCCAGGTCTGACTGGAGGCGGTCGTCACGGTGTATGACTGAGAGTTCAGAAGGGTGGTCGTCTGCGGCGTCCCAAGAGCGCCGTATGCCACCGCAGGGAAGTCCGTTCCCCCAATCTGGACGGTATCGGAGGAGTCATCGGCATCGCTTGCCGCATCGAACACTCGGAGCGTGGTTGGCTGAGCTCCTTCGACGATGATCACTATGTAAGCCTGCGTGGCTGAAAGGTCCCCTTCGACTGCTTTCAAGGTGAAGTTGTAGGTCCCGGCGACAGTGGGAGATCCGCTCAAAAGCTCGTTCTTTGCCCCGGCCTTGAGCGAAAGACCTGGAGGCAGGCTGCCGGCGGACACTGACCAGGTCCCGCCTTGGGTTCCGTTTCCTCCCGCCAGCAGCAAGTCGGCCGAGTAGGGAAGTCCAGTAGTGCCGCCGGGAAGAGACGTGGTGGCGATGCTCAGCGCTGTGTCGACGTTCATCGTGAACGACTGGGTGACCGGCACAAGGTCGACCTTCGCCCGAAGGGTAAAGGTGTACTGTCCCGCCTTCGTGGGAGTGCCTTGAAGGGCGCCGGCGGTGTTGCCAGGCTCGGAGGCTTGAACCAGGGTCAAGCCGGGAGGTAGGTTCCCGGCATCAACGCTGAGAATGCCACCGTCAGTCGCGTTGGTAAGGACGATGGGCTGAAAATACTTGGCGTTGACTTTGCCGTCCGGAAAGCTCTTGGTCGCAAACGTCGGCAGCACATAGGAGCTGTTTCCGATGTTGGCGGTTACCGTCATCGCAACCGCTCCTGTGCCCGCCCCGCTGACTTCTTTGAGGAAGAGCAGATTGGGTTTGCCGGCGTGCCCATACACCCTAAGGTTCCCGTTCTGGGTGGCGACAAAGGCAAGGTGCTGATCGGGCATGTGGGTATCCGTGAACGAGGCGCCATTGATTGCGACAGGGTCGGCGCCAGCCGGAGGTTCTCCACCGGCAATGCGCGCGAAAGCTTTTGTATAGGACTGTGCTTGATACACATTGACCGTGCCCACCTGCTTGTTCAGCCCGTACACATAGCCGCCGTCTCCGTCCACGCCTAAGTCGATGTCTCCAGATCCCGAGGTCAGGGCGCTGGATTTCTTGAGAGCGCCGTTGCCGTCGTCCGTAAAGCTGGTTAGCGTTCCGCGATTCCCGTCTAGGGCGTAGACGACATCGTTGCGCTCGTCGTACGCAACGGCATTAATGGGCGTGGTTCCATTCGAATCGATGGAATAGGTACCCACTTTGGGGAGCGCGGCCCCGGTGTCCTTGACGACATCGATAGCGTCGGCGCCTGCGTCCGTGATGAACAACGTCGGAGTTCGATGGACTTCGGTCGGCGACACCATTCGGCCGGGGTTCGACGGCCCAGTACCGTTATAGGCGAAGAAGAAATTGCCTACTGTGCCAAGTTGAAAGGCCGAAATTGAGCCGTTTCCGCCGAGCGCGTAAACGGAATCGGCATACCGCCGATTGCCATAGCCCAGTGCCAGCGACTTCGCCGTGAAGGGAAGGGAGACCGAATAGGCCTGCTCCAACTGCCCGTTGGGGGCGATGATGTAGGAGACGATGGCGCCGGGGCCTCCGACGAACACCCGCAGAATGTCGCTTACGATGCAGGTGGAACCAGCCGGACACGCTACCTGCCCGATCAGAGTCATGTTCCCGTTCTGGTCTCCCTCAAACTCGGAGATGTTCGACGACGTCTGGTTCAGAACGTAAACGAAGAACGGCTGATAAGTGTTGCTCGCTCCGACCCCGCTCGTCCCTCCGCACCCGGCGAGGAAGAGTGTGGTCAAAGACCAAAGCACGACGTGTAAAAACTTTGGCAGGAGTCGCATGGGAGTACGCTCCCAGTTTCCACGGCTATCGTCAGCAATTCGTCATCAGATTTTGAGTCCGAGAGGGATTCGCATAAGGTCGGTGTCTGTCATAGGCACTCCGATGAGCCATCGTTCCCTCCCTGTCTGGACTTCATGGTGTCCACACCGCACTCCGGCCTTCGACCGGCTCGCACGAGACTACCGTCTCAAGAGTTTATGAAGGCGAGCAACTCGGGGCCTGAGTGCCTCTGAATCTCCGCGATAGGCCTCTCGTGGTATAACTACGTCATGCGTAGTACGCGAGACGTAGCTGTCGGTGATCCAGGAGATCGCACGGTGCACATTTCCGATCCCCAGACGCTGGTTCTGGCCAGCCTTGCGGAGGGGCCGAAACACGGGCACGCGATGCTGGCGGACATCTTGTCACTCAGCGGTTCGCGCCTTGGGCCCGGCACGCTCTACGGAGCGATCAGCCTCCTTGAGGAGAAGGGTTTTATCGAAGCGCTTCCTTCTGAAGAGCGGCGGCAGCCATACCGCATCACTCCTCGGGGCCTTGAGCTACTTCGGGCCAAGCTCACTACACTTCACCGCTTCTCGACCGCCGGACTGAAGCGGCTAGGGGCTTTGTGAGCCCGAGACTGGCCCGAGCGCTGGTCCGGCTTTATCCCCAGCGGTGGCGTGGCCGTTACGGCGCTGAGTTGGAATTGCTGCTGGTGGAGGAGGGCGAAGGGTTCGGGGCAGTAACGGACATTCTGCGCTCCGCCCTGATTCAGCATCTGCGTGCGCTTCGGTTCGGCTCGTCCGGGATCGTGTTCGGCATCGGCCCGACCGGAGCACTGCTGCTCTTGTACATCGTCGCAGGCAGGATGCTCTGGTGGGGCTGGCGAATGTTCCTTCCCGGCGAGGCCACTCCGTTCGTCCGCCTTGAGGGCGGCGCGGTGTTCTACTTTGGAATCGACAGACTCCTTTACTACTCGGCGCCGGTGTTGATCGCTTGGGGAGTCTGCTGTCTCGCTGGAAAGCGACACCCGGGCCGTTGGTGGCCGGCCATCGGAATGCTTCCGGCAGCCTTGATCGCGGCTTTGATCCACGTTTACGCCGAGCGCGTTGGGCAGGTTGAACGCGTGCGGTTCGGCCTCGTTGTCCCCACTCAGTGGTCTGAGCTTCAAGTGGTCCTGCTCCACGCGGCAGGGATTCTGTTCCTTTCGGCCATCCCGTACTTGGCCAGAGGCATTTTCGCGATGGAAGGCCGTGGTCGCAGTCTGGAGCCGCTTCGTTGATCGCGGCGTGGCTTGCCGTCGCGATGGTGGGATTTGGGTCATCTTCCAACCAGCACGTCGCGTCCACGGCGCTGCCGGAACTTGAAGGCCCCTATTCGGTGGGCAGGGCGAGCTTCGACTGGAAGGACGATCGGCGGGACGATCCGCTTGCGCCAACGTCTGGGGTCAAGCGCGAGG
>DASZPA010000007.1:0-4942 GCA_035550555.1 Fimbriimonas sp. | reverse complement strand
AGAAGATGCTCGACGGCCTCGGGCTTTCGGCCGCTCAAAAGAAGAAGGCCTACGCGCTGGTCGACCATCAGATGAAGGAGATGCAGGGGCTGGGCTTCAAGCGCGGTCAGAGGCCATCCCCGGACATGATGAAGAAGTTTCGAGGAATCCGCGACGAGTTCGACAAGAAGCTCGAGAAGATCCTGACGCCGAAACAGCTCAAGAAATACAAGGATGAGCAGGCGGCCGCGCGAGCGCGGTTTCGCGGTATGGGCGGGCCCGGCGGACGCCCGATGATGGGAGGCCCAGGCGGCAGGCCCGGCGGCCACTAGTCGCCCAGTTCGGTTTATAACCCGGTCGGGCGCCTTTCACGCGTGCAGATTGTGCGCCCGCCACTTCCCCCACTGTCTTGATTCAGCCCAGGTATTTAACATGAAAAGGACGCTCTTACTCATTCTCTGTTCGACGGCGACCCTTGGCGCAGCTACTTTTGCCTCCGCCCAGGCTGCTGGACCCGTTGGCGGAGCGCCGTCCGTAGAGGCTCCCAAAGTCAAAAGGGGTCCCCTGGTCATCGAGCGGGAGATTTTCGCAAAGCTAAACCTTTCCGCCGATCAGCAGAAGCAGATCCGCGAGTTGGTGAAGAAGCTCGGAAAGGATCTCAAGGCGATGCGCCAAGCGAACAAAGCGAAGCCTGACAAGGACGAGCTGCACAAGAAGCAGCTCGAGATTCGGAAGTCGTACCTCGACAGTCTGAAGACGATTTTGACGCCCGACCAGCTCAAGCAGTATCGAGAGCTGCATAAAGACCTCCGGAAGAAGCAAGCGGAAGAGCGGAAGAAAGCTCCGCAGCCCTAGAGGCCTTTTTGGCGCGGGAGCTCCTCCGGATCTTCCGCTTTGAGCCTCAAACCTTGGTCAGCGATTGCGAATCAGATATCTGAGGCGTACCTTCGAGTTCGGGAAGGAGACGTTAGCTGAAAGCAGCCGAACCTTTCCGGCCAACGCTTCTGCGGGGAACTCGAACGTCTCTTTGTCCGAAGCTCCCGACTCCAGGTCGCGTGGCGTCCAAGGCGTGCCCGACGACCTGTAGGATCCCAACTGAAGCAGGTCGACGGTTTCGCCGCTCACCGGGGCCTTGCCGCCATTCGTCAGAGTGACTTCGACTTCCACGATGCTCCCGTGAACGGCTACATCTCCCGAGATCTCGAGCGACGGAGCCGAGCCTTCGACGCTGATGACGCCCCCCTCGAACGGCTGCTGCACAATTCCATTTGAGACGCGGGAAGCCGCCACCGGGAAGCCGTAACGGCCCGACGGTCCTCCGGCCGCGTTGTAGATCTTTCCGACGTCGTCCGTCACGGCATAGGCGCCGTCAGAGGCCGAACTATAGATGGCTCCGCCTTCGAAAGTCTGAAGATGTCCTGCCGTACCGCGGGGGGAGGTGGGAGCGTTCGTTTCGTCACCGGCGGGAAAGCCCAACTTGCCGCCGCTGGCGCCATTTTGAGAATAACACGAGCGAACGTCGGCGGCCACAAGGAAAGTCCCTGGCTTGGCGGAGTAGATGTCTGCCTTGTCAAAAGCTTGGTAACGTCCACGGCCGCTCACGGGCGAGCTGGGCGCATCTTGCTCCTCAATCGATGGTAGGCCGATTGAGGCCGCGCGCGACGCGTAACGGCTGAAGATAGCTCCATGTACCCAGTAGGCGGCAGGTCCGTTGAGAATGATGGCTCCCGCTCCTCCCGCGCCTGACTGGAACTCTTGTGAGGGAACCCCGTAGGCAACCGTCTGAACTTCGCCCAACGGGTTGCCAACGGTAATGCCTCCCCCGTTCCTTTGATAGCATTCGATTAGGAGGCGCGGATCGTCCAGCCCCTTCCCAACCTGGGTCACGGACATGAAGGTCTCCACCGAATTGCCCGGACTTACCCAACCGTCCCCGAGCGGCCGATCCTGCTGAGCGTCGTCCCAGGGGTCCCAGTAGTAGAAGTCCGACCAGGCGGCGCCGGCGCCGCGGTAGCCTGCGATGAGCACGTCGTGAGATCGGAAGCGGCTCGAGATGGAGATCAGAGTCTTTCCGCCGTCGATGGCGGCTTTCAAATCCGAGGGCGACGAGAGCTTGCCGGAATTGAGCCAGGTGAGCTGTGACCCGGGATACCGGGCGGCGACGTTCCAGCGAATCAGATAGCCGTCATCGAAGCCATCGTTATTGGTGAGCCAATCGTTGAGCTGGGAAGGGTCGACGGTGGTGCCGGCCGACTGGAGCGCCATCGCCATCGCGGTCACCGCGCACCCGTCGTCGCCGATCGTGGTTTGATGGGAGTATCCCAACCAGTGAGAACTCCAGCGGCCGTCCTGCTGGGAGAAGAAGAGACGAGACGCCAGCGCGCCTGCTGGAATGAGGGCAAGCAGCGACAGCGCGTAGCGAAATCTCACAGCGCCTTTTCTCCAGTGTATGCGACTTGGAGCTGCGGCTGGAGATTGACCGTGACTGGTCCGATCTTCGCATCGCGTCCGTTGCAGATCAGGAGCCGGTACAGGCCGCCCATTTCGGCACTGAAGCTTGCGTCTGCGGTCGATCCTTTCGCGTCGGTTTCGGAGATCACCTCTGAGGTTCCGTCTCGGGCCACACGCTCGACGATCACATGAGGAGGAAAGACGTCGGAGTGGGCAGTAAAGCTGGCCGGACCGGTCTTCTGGGCGACAAGCTCCAGATCGGCGTAAGGGGTTCCGTCGTCAAACTTCTGAGAAGACGCGTTGACTTGGCAGGTGACTGAGCTGGCTGGAATCTGCGAAATCTCCGCTTCAGCGTGCCGGCATCCAGGGCAAGATACGACGTACAAGACGCCCAAGACAACGGGCGCTAATCCTTTCCGCAATGAGCACCACATAGCAACGATACGTCCTTCATCTTATCACCAGTTTCCAGACGTTCAAGAGCTGAAGTTGGCTTCTAAAGGTTAAGAATCAGGCCCCACTCCGGCGAAAGGTCCGGATCGTCGCAGACGCGTTCGCTCACCGGCTTCGCGCCGTAGCGTTTGTACAGCCGGTGGGCGTCCACCAGCCGCTTGTCGCTCCAGATTTCCATCGCCCGGCAGCCCCTCGCTTGCGCCTCTGCGACAGCCTTTTCAAACAGCGCGCTGCCGACGCCCATGCGCCTCGCCTCAGGGTGGACGTACAGCCTTTCCAGGGAGCAGTCGCATCCCGAGATCCTCACTTTTCCGTCGATTTCAGCCGGAACGCCTGCGACGCCGGGAACGGGAGGGAAGAGTTCCAACCCGACCGTCCCGACCACACGTCCGTCGACGATAGAGACATAGAACAGGTTGCCTTTCGAGAGATAGTAAGTCGGGACGTCGTAAAGGTCGGCATGATATTCCGCTTCATCCCATGTAAACCCGTACTCGTCGAAGACGGCTCTTACCACCTCTACGGCGCCTTGGGAATGCTCGGGAGACCACGGTAGAACCATGAGAGACAGATTACTGTCCAGCGCGACACGAGGCTGACCACACAAGGCCACCGGCTGCGAGCCTGATCCGACCAAGCTGCGACGATTCCCGCACAAGAATCGTTTGGAAGGCAGTAGGCCTTTGTTATAATCCCATTCGGAAGCATGGCCTCTCAATTATCTCGCCTGATAAGCCTTATATGTATTTTGTTACTTTTAAGTCTTGCTTCGATGAGTGCCGCACAGAGCTTGGCGAGCGTTTCGATCAGCCCTAGCTCGGTAGTCGGAGGAGATTCGACGACCGGAACGATCAAGCTCACCGCCAATGCGCCTGCAAACGGGTTCGACGTTCAAGTCTCTTGTGCACACTCGTATGTCCAAGTCCCTGCTACCGTAACTGTCCCAGCCGGGAGCAACATCAAGACGTTCTCCATCTCCACGTCGCTCGTGACAAGCAAGAGTTCGGCGACGGTCACATTTTCAGCGGGATCGCAAAGCCTTCACGCTACGCTGACCGTTTCTCCATCGCTGGTCCCTCTTCAGAGAATCTCGGTGACACCCGCCTCGGTGATCGGAACCTATTCTTCCAAAGGAAAGATCACCCTGACAGAACAGGCTCAGGGCGCAGGCGAAACCGTGTTCCTCGCCAGCGACCAATCGTGCGCCCAGGTGCCAGCGTCGATTGTCGTCCCTGGGGGCGGCACTTCCGCTACTATCACGGTTACTACTCATCGAGTTTCCGCTCCAACGACCGCAACTCTCACGGCCTCTGTGAAGGGAGTTGCCGGTACGGTTTCGTGCGCATTGGATGTAGAGGCCTGGCCCGTTCAGTCAGTCTCTTTGACACCGAATCCGGTGGTCGGGGGCTTTGCAGTCTCGGGTGTTGTCACCCTTGGACTACGTGCTCCGCAGGGCGGCATCGACGTCCAGCTAAGCAGCCAGATGGGTTACGCAACGCCAACAGTGGGAACGATCACCATCAAGGCCGGCTATCTCACGGGCTCGTTCAAGGTGAGGACGGCGGTCACTCCAAACCAGCGGTTCGATACTGTGTCAGCGACGACCGGAGGTCCCCCCGCCACTGCGCCCATCACCATCGATCCGCCAACCGTGACCTCCCTCACGCTTAGTCCCAGCACCGTTTCAGGCGGCTCGACCTCTACAGGCACACTAACCGTGAGCTTGCCTGCGCCAGCAGGCGGGGAAGTCATTCATCTGGCCAGCGACTCGACCATAGCCACAGTTCCGAGCGCGGTCGTCGTCGCTGCAGGATACAAGACGGCTAAGTTCATCGTTCAAACGGGCGTTCTGGGGGCCAATTGCTTTGCGGACATAACTGGCTCAGTCGCAGATTCGTCTGCGAAGGCCCCCATCAACGTGATGGGAAACGGCCTCGGCGCCAGTGCGTGGCCACAACTCTACCAAAACAATCAGAACACGACCCTGGGCGTTGCCAGCGGTGCCAATGGAGTCCACAAATGGGGCATGTTTCGCGATGATGGAGTATTTACCGTGCCC
>DASZPA010000006.1:0-3518 GCA_035550555.1 Fimbriimonas sp. | reverse complement strand
CTCAACGGAATCGGGTTCCACGTCGTCCTCCGCAAAGCTCTCGGTCAATGGGTGGTCGCCTCGATGGGTCAATCCTGGGTTTCCTAGCAGACCATCCGGTCCGAATGGTCCCACCGCATGCCTATAAAGTCTCAAGGCATCGAGACTAATCCGCTATAGAATAGGTTTCGAGCAGGATTCGCTCGCAATATGACTTTCCTTGGTTCGTTTCTTCTTGTGGCGCTGACGTCAGGCCCCGTGCAGTCCAATCCATTGACGCCGACCTTCAAATCGATCGGCCTGACCAAACTTCAGGCGCCTCCCGTGGAGGTCGCGGGAACGACACTTAGAGTGATTTCCGGCAAAAGCGCCTTTTCGGTTGCGGGTCCTCAGGGATCGGCATTCCAGTTTCAGCCGGCTGTGCCGCAGGGTTCGAGCTTCGAATCGGCTTCATTACAGGTCAACGGAACGAATGTCGCCGTCGGCAAGTTTTCTAACGGGAGAGCGCCCGTTCTTGGATACAGCCCCTCCGACGCTCACGAGATAGCGGTGTACCGGGTTACAGGCGGCGGAAAGTCTCAAACCTTGGCCACCTATGACATCCGCACCGACGGGAAGGAGCTTCACCCGCCCCAGATCCAAGCGGATGGCGAAACGCTTCGCGGTATCGGCCCAAAAGAAGGGAGTTGCTTGCTGTTCGGCCCCTCAGGGCTTCTCGGTCAGGCTGGTCACGAGCCTTTCTCCGTCGACCTCTCAAGCCTTCCGACCGGACTTTGCGAATTCAAAGGCGTCTATCTGAAAGGCGACTATGCCGAAGCGCCTGTCTCGACCGAAGTGATGATCGATAGTAGGTTGGGGATCGACGGGGTCGACCAACCGGTTCCGGCGAAGTCCCCGGTGACGATTCACGTGCGAGACACGCATCACAAAGGTGTCAAGAGCGTCATCGTGTACCTGAACAACAAGCGTTTGGGCGAATTCGATGATTGGCAGGGCTCTATCCTCCTTAACCTCGCCGACTATAACGAGGGGTCCTACAAGCTTGCCGTCGTGGGACGGTTGGCGGACGGATCGACGCTCGGTCCGGAGACTCGAACCTTGGAACTTGCCGACGAGTCCGCAACGCCGAAGCCGGTCGAGCGCCCGCCCACTCTAAGCGATATCGTGATCCAAAGCGCATGGTACGGCGCGAACGGTCAGGTGGCAGACGTTACCGACCGGTTGATGTCGTTTCTTCGCAAAGGCTTGACCACCATCGATGTAACCAACGCCAACTTCGGAGATCCGGCTTCCGGGGTGCACAAGCTTCTGACCGTGCGATATGCCTTGCGCGGCAAGGCGGGGACCATCACGGTCGACGAAGGCAAGAGTCTCGATATTACGAGCGCGTTAGATATCGCCCCAAGTTCCTTTGCGGTCGCCCCATCTCTCATCAAGGTCGTCAGCGCCGTCTATTACGATCAGGACGTAACCGCGAAAGTCCAAGCCGCTGTGAACGATGGAAATACGACGATCCGCGTCGACCCGGGAACCTTCGGCATCCCGGATCCGGCGGTCGGCGTTCACAAAACTCTGACGGTTACAGTTCTGCTTCCCGATGGAAATTCGAGGACGTTTACGGGCACGGACGGAGAGACGGTAACCCTCATCGCCGAATCGTACAAGTTGCTGGACTCGCTCACCAACGGCAGCTTCGATTCCGACGACAGTACGAGCTTCTTTAGCTCGCTCAAATACGTTCCCGCAAGCAACGGCGCCCTCAACTCGCCCGGAGTTTTCACCTTTGCAGAAGGAGTGCTGCGTCCATTCGAACTAGGCGGTGGCTTGCGGTTGGACTTCACCCAAAACACCCGAACATCGGGCAGCAAAGCCATGTTCATCAACCCTGGGCCGGGCCGTCAACCAATCCTTCTTTGGGGCGAGAAGATCAAAGTGCAGCCGAACACGCAGTATGAGCTATCGGCCTACTGCGCGGACGTTTCCGACAACAACGACAGCTCTTGGGTCTCCATCGTGCTCGACATCGACGGCGTCAAGGCGCAGCCCGTCTATCTCGTGGAAGGCGATCGTTGGGTAAAGGTTTGGCTCACGGCGCGGACAGGTTCGAAGCCTTATGTCACGGTAAGGATCTGGCGAGACGTCCTTCCACCCTTTGCAAGCTCGGGCAGCCTCGTTGGCATCGACGATATCTCGATCCGTACCGTGCACTAGGGTGGGCCTACCGTCTTTCGAAGTAGTACAGATACCAATTGCCTTCGACGGCGCGATAGACCTTGATCCAGCCTTTGGTATCTAGGCTTTACATTCGTTTGCGTTCGATCCCGGCGAGCTTGTCTTCATCGATACTTGAGAAGAGATTGGAAGGCTCATGTGTTATGTAAGCAAAGCCGTATGCCATTTCTCCGCAAAGGGAGCATTTCTCCGGATCCCAGACTGGGATTTCGATCGCATCGCCCTCCTCGAACGTGTAGTTGCCATCCGGTATTCCGAGCCGCTCGAGGTTCGGACTGTTTCGCACCTCGTCGATCGAAGACGAATCCGTTTGCATGACACTCGCTCTTTCGCGCCGGGCGTCGACGAGTCCTCAGGAAGAGACAAGCGTCGCCGGTCCTAAAGTGGAGGGAATGACCGGTGAGCAGTTGCTTTCCGCCGACTGGATCAAGATCCTCGTGGGCAATCCACTCTTTTCCAAGCGATCCGATGCTTCTGGCTTCACCGACTTGGAACGGGCGCGGCTAGGTATTCCCAGGCAGACCGCCGATACGGACAACGATGGCGACATCGATTCCATCGACCCGTGGCCCAATGCGCCGAACCGGGCCGCTGAGCGAAGCAGAGCAGATTCTTGCAGCCGCCTTCGAAGCGCGTTTCCACTTCGACGATAGCGAGTGGCCCATGATCTTTACCGCCCCACCCGATATGAAACCGTTCGAAATGGCCGGACGCCGAGGACCGACATTTTGGCCGTCGATGGAAAAGACAAGGAGTTCGAAGCGCTCCAGTCCTGTTTCGACCACGGGGTGGGCTTCGTAAACTTTTCGGACGTCTCAGAGGACAAAACGAAACCGTGGCCAGATCGGTTTATTCACTGGGACAGGAAGCACTCTCTTGCCGAAGTCGACATCGGGACGGCTTTTGCCTCTCTTAGCGGCGGTGGAAACCACATCGTGCTCCGAAAGTTTTTCGGCCAGTGGGTCGTTATCGATATGTCGGACACGTGGATTTCTTAGGCACGCGACTATCTGCCGAAGAGGCGGCTGAATAATCCGGGCTTCTTTTCAGGTGCGGCGTACGCGAAGATTCTCTGACGATCGAAGCGGCGCACCTCGGTGTCCGGGCCGTATCTGCCCCACGAGAACCCCATGCCGACACTGGGCTCTCGCAGGTCGATGAAAGAGTAGTTCATGTTGAGGCTGAGGGCGAAATCGTGGAGAGCCCCGTCCGCCATCGCATCCTTCCAGGAGATAACACCCGGGTTCGTGCTCCAGACCTTGTACAGGCGGTCTTCATAAACATCTTCAATCGACGAGGGCTCTTTT
>DASZPA010000005.1:0-6124 GCA_035550555.1 Fimbriimonas sp. | reverse complement strand
CTGGTACGTAATAGCCCTTCTTGGTCCAGAGCTCGATCTGGGCCATCACCTGGTTGGAGAAGCTGGAGCTCATGACGTAGGACGGGTGTCCGGTTCCGCAGCCGAGGTTGACGAGTCGGCCGCCGGCGAGGAGGATGATCCGCTTGCCGTCGGGGAAGATCACATGGTCGACCTGCGGCTTGATCTCTTCGACCTTGCAGTAGCTGAGCGACGCGACGTCGATCTCGCTATCGAAGTGGCCAATGTTGCAGACGATGGCGTTGTTCTTCATCTTCGCCATGTGGTCATGCCCGATCACATGGTAGTTGCCGGTGGCCGTCACAAAGATATCGCCCTTGTCGGCGGCGTAGTCCATGGTGACCACCTTGTAGCCTTCCATCGCAGCTTGCAGGGCGCAGATCGGGTCGATCTCCGTAATCCAGACCTGAGCGCTGAGCGAGCGAAGGGCCTGAGCGCTACCCTTGCCAACGTCGCCGAAACCGCACACGACCGCGATCTTGCCCGCGACCATCACGTCGGTCGCACGCTTGATACCGTCGACCAGCGACTCGCGGCAGCCGTACAGGTTGTCGAACTTGGACTTGGTGACCGAATCGTTCACGTTGAACGCCGGGAACGGCAGCTTGCCCTCGGAGTGGAGTCGATACAGACGCTTGACGCCTGTCGTGGTCTCCTCGCTGACGCCCTCGATGTTCTTCTTAATCTCGGAGTAGTAGTTGGGCTTTTTGTCGAGGTGCTCGGCGATCGACGCGAAGAGCGCTTCCTCTTCTTCGTTGGTCGGCTTGGCAATCACGCTTCGGTCCGTCTCGGCTTGGCTGCCAAGGAGCACGAGGAGGGTCGCGTCGCCGCCATCGTCGAGGATCATGTTCGGCGTGCCGCCGTCGGCCCACTCCATGATGCGGTGGGTGTACTCCCAGTACTCGGCGAGGCTCTCGCCCTTGAATGCGAAGACCGGAACGCCCGACTCGGCGATGGCCGACGCGGCATGGTCTTGCGTGCTGTAGATATTGCAGCTGGCCCACCGGACCTCGGCGCCGAGCGCAGTCAACGTCTCGATAAGGACCGCGGTCTGGATGGTCATGTGGAGCGAGCCGGCGATTCGCGCGCCCTTGAGCGGCTTCGTCGCGGCGAACTCTTCGCGGATCGCCATCAAACCGGGCATCTCGGTCTCGGCGATGGTCATCTCTTTGCGGCCCCAGCCGGCAAGGCCGAGGTCGGCTACGTGAAAGTCGGTTTTGAGAGGAGTGGTGGTGCTCATGTTTTCTCCGTGCGCGGGCACAAAAAAGCGCCCGCAAGCTTTTGCCTGAGAGCGCCGTTGCCGTTCCTAACTTCGCTGAGCCTAGATCCCGCAGGATTCGCAACGCTCCTCAGCGACGGGATTTATTATGGCCGATTTGATGCGGTTTTTGATCGAAACTGGTGGTTATTGCGGGCGGAGAGTTAACCACGAAGACACTAAGAGCACGAAGTTTCACAAAGGGGGTTTGCATCACCACAAGAGTTGGTGTGCTTCCAAAAACTCTGTAGAACTTAGTGCCCTTTGTGTCTTCGTGGTTAAGAAACCTCACGCCTTCCCACCTAAGTATTTATCGACCCATCCGATCCAACGCCGATACACATCTCGAGCCCGCGCCGCGTCGCCGGGAAAGTGACCGTCGGCGGGGATAGCCACGAATTCGGTGGTCACTCCGTTGTCTTTGAGCGCGTGGTAGAGCTCGTACGACTGGGTAATCGGGACTCGAAAGTCGCCTACGTCTCCCATGATCAACGTGGGAGTCTTCATTCGCGAGACATATGAGATCGGCGACGCGGCCCAGTACTCCTTCTGTCGGTCGCCCACGTAAGGAGAGCCTCCGAACCAGGAGCGCCACTGCACGCTGCCGTCCGAGAGGTTGTACATGCCGACGTAGTCGGTGACCGGCGCGCCGGCGACGGCGCATTTCCAGAAGTCGTGGTGGCCGATCATCCAGCTCGTCATGAATCCGCCGTAGGACCAGCCCGTGATTGCGATGTTGTCGCCATCCACATAGGGCAGCTTCTTGACCACGTCGAGACCGGCCATCACATCTTTGTCCGGACCTTCGCCTGGGTTGTGCTCGATCGCCTTGTAAATCGCGTTGCCTAGGTTGTCGCTGCCGCGATAGTTGGGTTCGAAGACGACGTACCCGTGTGTCGCCATGATCTGTCCGAACGTATCGAAACTGAGGATGGAGGCCGAGTTAGGGCCGCCGTGGATGACCAGCACGAGTGGATACTTCTTGCTCGGATCGAAATCGGGCGGCGTGATCACGACGCCGTTCATAGAGAAGCCGTCCGACTTCCATTCGACGATCTTCGAGGCTCCGAGCTTCCGGTGGTCGAGAGCGTGATTGAAGTCGGTGAGGCGAACCGGGGCGCTGCCTTCTTTGACGGTGTAGATCTCGGTTGGGCGGTCGGGCTCGTTAGCCACGAATGCGACCGTGCCGTCTTTTGCGACCGAGTACTGCGGCCAGAAACCGTGAGTCGGATTGACCCGGCCTAGTTGGAGCCGACGAGCCTTGCCATCGATCGGTTGAATCCAATAGCCGACCTGCGTCGTGTCGTTGCCTGCCACAACCACTGCCCGAGAGTCCGCAGTCCATCGCGCGCGGTAGAGGCACTTGTCAAGGTCGGCCGTGATCGACTTCCCTGCCCCGCCTTCGAAGGGCGATAGGTTGACCTCAGCAAACTGGTTCCAGTCGTCCTGCCGAGGGTAGAGGTACGCGATGTGCTTGCCGTCCGGCGAGATGACCGGATACGACTCGAGCCGCTTGCGAGAAGTGAGCGGCCGCATCTGCTGCGTCGCGACGTCCACGATCTGGACCGTCGTGACGTCCCCCTGCCCGGTGTGGGCGTCGTCTTGCTTAACGATCACGATGGACTTCCCGTCGGGCGACCAGCCGATGGGTGACGAAGGCGGTCCTGGTGGAAAGCTCACCGGCAGCGTCCACTCGCCCTTGGTGAGCCGTTTCGAATTCTTGCCGTCGGCATCGACCACCCATAGATGCGCCATGCGCGGTGCGGAAGTCTCCAGGAAATCGTTGTCTCCGACTTTGAACGCATCGAGAAACTTGTCGTCCCCCTTCTTCTCCAGCTCTTCATCGAGGGTCGCGTAGGCGATCTGGGTTCCGTCCGGCTTCCAGGCAAACTGCTGCACGCCGTCTTTCGCTGAAGTCACCTTCTGTGCTTCGCCGCCATCCATGGGTAGCACATAGACCTCGACGTGCCTGTCTGGATCGCGCGCGAGGAAAGCCAACCGATCGCCGTTCGGCGACCATGCCGGGGCAGCGACGAAAGGCCGCTCGTAGGTGAGCCTCTTTTTGGCGCCGGTTTTGGCGTCGAGCAAGTAGAGCGCGCTTTCGCCGCCGTTCTTTTCGGGTATCGGTGTGCTGACCACCACGGCGATTCGCCGGCCATCGGGCGAAATCTCGGGTGAAGAGACTCCGACACCCTTGCCGATGTCTTCGAGGCTGAGCGGCTCGGCGTCAGATTGGGCTAGAAGCAAGATCGCAGGGGCGATAAACATTTCGCGCGCATGTTATCACTGCGTCGAATTGCCGTCCGAGGTCTAATCAGATATCTCGTGCTCAAAGGTCGAATCCCCCTTCCTGACGAAGCCGCTACTCGCGCGCTTGGAGCAGCGCTTTCTCTGGAAGTTGCGGCCGGTGATGTGGTGTTGCTTGATGGTCCTCTCGGAGCCGGGAAGACGACGCTCGTCCGGGGCTTTTTGGAGGCGCGGGGCCATGAGGAGCCGGTTCGATCGCCGACCTTCAACTTGATCCAGGCTTTCGACACGGACCCTCCCGTGATGCACGCTGATCTGTATCGGCTGACGTCCGCCGAGGGAGTGGGATTGGAAGATTATCTGGAGACCCACGTTTGTCTCATCGAGTGGCCTGATCGGCTTCGGGGCCTAGTCGATCCTGGTGCCTGCTGGAGGGTGAGGTTGGCGTTTTCGGATGGTGGTCGGGAGGCTCTCGTTGAGCCGCCAAGTTTTTAGCCATGGAGGCACGGCGGACACGGAGTTAAGCAGCGCGCATTCGAATCGCCGTGAACCGCCGTGTCCTCCGTGTCGCCGTGGCTAAGAGACACTCGAGGGCGCGTCCTATGCCAACATGACCCCATGGTTCGAGGCAGCACCGTTGGGTTCTTGGTTCTTCTCTCCTCCTTCGCCCTAGCCGGGCAGGGTGAGCACTATGCGTTGCACAACGGCGACCGGGTGGCTTGGTATGGCGACAGCATCACCGATAACTCGCCTTACTGCGTCTATGCCGAGGCGTACACGGTGCTGCACTATCCGAACCTGAACGTGCGCTTCTATAACGCTGGCGTGGGCGGCGACCGGGTCACCGGCGGCTGGATGGGCCCAATCGATCAGCGGCTGACCCGCGACCTGTTCTCTCGCAAGCCGACCGTGATCACCAGCATGCTCGGCATGAACGACGCCTCCTATCAGAAGTTCGACGAGGGGATCTTCGACACCTATAAGAAGGGATACCAGCACATGGTGGACCGGTTCCATGCCGAGGCGCCGAACGCACGCGTCTGGCTGTTTCGCCCCTCCCCATTCGACGTGATTACCCACACGGAGCACGCCGCGTGGATGAACGATGCGAACGGCTACAACGACGTCCTTCTGAAGTACGCCGACTACGTGAGCGACCTGGCGAAAGCAAACGGCTACGGCGTTGTGGATCAGAACGCTCCGCTCAACGATGTTTTGTACAAAGCAAAGCCGATTCCTTTGGCTCAGCAAATCATTCCTGATTCGATCCACCCAGGCTGGCAGGGCGACATGATCATGGCCGAGCAGGTCCTCAAGGCTTGGGGCGCTCAGCCAATAGTTTCCACGGTCGCCATCGATGCTGCCGTTGGCCAAGCCGCTCCAGTCAACGCGAAAGTGACGGGCGTTCAGAAGGGCAACTCGCCCTCGTGGACGGAAACCGAAGCGAGCCTTCCCTTCCCCATCGCGCGCAAAGACCCGCTCGCTGCCCTCGTTTTGCAATGCTCCGACTTCGATCTGGCGCTCAACCAAGAGATCCTGACCGTCACCGGTCTCTCCGACGGCTCTTACCATCTGAAAATCGACGGCAAGGACTTGGGGAGCTTCACCTCCCAGCAGTTCGCGGCTGGAGTCAACTTGGCGCAGTTGGACACGCCGATGATCGAACAAGCCGCCAAAGTGCTCGACCTAAGCCAAAAGCGCGCCGACCTCTGGTACCAGCGCTGGCGTCAGCTCGACTTCACGCTGCAGGACTATCCCTCCAGTTCCTTGGAGAATGCGAAGAAGGCGTTGGACGGCGAGATCGAAGAGATCGTCAAGCAGCAGCACCTTGCCGCACAGCCGAAGCCGCACAAGTACGAGGTCGTGCCGGCTTGATCGTCGACGTCGCACCGCTTCCCGGCTATCCTGAGCTTTACGGCATCCTCTGCGCGACTTTGCAGGACGCGACGAACGAGTGGCGGTGGGAGATCAACGCGGAGCTCGGTCCGGAGATCACTACCTGGCGTCCACGCCCTGGAGGCCCGTCGATCGGAGCCATCCTGCTTCACATGATCACGGCGGAGCGGTACTGGTTTGAGCAAGTGGCGCTGGGCCGCTCAATTCCCCTGGAAGATAAAGAGCTGCTTCTTTGGGACGAGATCGATGTGAACGAGGCCCGCTGGCCAGACGTGCCTCTTAAGCCGCTGTCCTGGTACTTCGCTTTGCAGGACCGCTTCCGGGCAGTGACCTTGGAGGCCGTGAAGAGTTGGGCTTCGCCCGAGACGCTCCTCGAGCACCACGGCCGGCAGACGAGCCTTCGATGGATTCTGGGCCATGTCATTCAACACGAGGCCTACCACGGAGGCCAGATCGTCGCGCTCTACACCCAGTGGAACGCCCAGAACGCCTAGCTCGCGCCAGCCCTTTTGCCAATCATCCACATGCGGGTACAATCCCCATCCGCTTCGGGCTCATAGCTCAGTTGGTTAGAGCGCACCCCTGATAAGGGTGAGGTCGCTAGTTCGAATCTAGCTGGGCCCACCAGTAGTTCAATATTGCCGCAATAAGTCCCAAACCATGACTCTTAGCCATTCATGGGACAACCCACTTCTCCTGAATTCA
>DASZPA010000004.1:0-8818 GCA_035550555.1 Fimbriimonas sp. | reverse complement strand
CCAGCGCGGGAACTCCCCAACTTCGGAAGGCTGTCGCGGCGAAGCTGGAAAGGGACAACGGCATCAAGGTTTCGCCCGAACAGGTGATTGTGAGCTGTGGCGCCAAGCAGTCTGTCTACAACAGCATGCAGGTGCTTCTCGATCCAGGCGATGAGGTCATTTTGGTTGCGCCGTACTGGATGACCTACACGGAGCAGATCCGATTGGCGGGAGGGACGCCGGTCGTGGTTCATGCGGACGCAGCCGACGGATTTCTGCCGGACTATCAGAAGATCAAGGACGCCGTCACACCCCGCACAAAGGCGATCCTCATCAATAGCCCCTCCAATCCCACCGGGGCCGTTTGGCCGCGCGAGACGATCAAGCAGGTGGCGGCCCTTGCGCTTCGCCACGGCCTTTGGATCGTGACGGACGAGATTTATGAGAAGCTCATTTACGGTGGAACAACTCACGTCAGCATCGCGTCGCTCAGCGGCGAGGTGGCCGACCGAACCATCACGATCAACGGCTGCTCAAAGACCTACAGCATGACCGGATGGCGCATCGGCTACGCGGCGGCCCCTCTTCCAGTGGCCAAAGCGATGAGCAATCTCCAAGACCAGGTGACCAGCAATCCGACCACCTTTGCGCAGATGGGCGCTATCGTCGCCCTGCAGCTTCCTTCGGAATCAGTGGAGAGCATGAGATCGGAGTTCGAGGCGCGGCGCGACCTGATCGTCAGGCTTCTGAGAGAGATCCCTGGCGTCAGCTTGGAGGCTCCCCACGGCGCCTTCTACGTACTGCCGAGTTTCGCCGGGGTGCTGAGCGGGAAAATTCGAACCGACTTCGACCTGGCCGACTACTTGCTGGAGAAGGTGCACGTCGCGACGATTCCCGGAGCCGTTTTCGAGGCGCCAGGCCATCTGCGCCTTAGTTACGCCACTAGCCGCGCCGATATCGAAAGGGGAGTAGCGCGCATCGCTGAAGCCTTGCAACAACTCCCAACATGATCCCAAGGGCCATCCCGCTTCGCGATGAGACGATGTTTCAGCTCGCGATGCGTCACGCCTCGGCGGCCCCAAACGTCGTTACCGATAGCTATGAGCGGCTCGAGTTCTTCGGAGACTCGGTTCTGGGGCTCGTGATCGCCCAATTCCTCTATGAGCATCATCCAGATTGGGACCAGGGGATGCTTTCCAAAGCAAAGTCCAGCGTCGTGCAAGAAAGGCCGCTTGCCGAAGTCGCGTTGAGGCTCGGCTTGGACGAGTTTCTTGAGCTGAGTCCGAGCGAGGAGGCGACGGGCGGGCGCAAACGGCCATCGATCCTTGCCGACGTGGTGGAAGCGGTGATCGGCGCCATCTATCTGGAGTCGGGGTTGGAGGTCGCCAGGTGGTTTGTGTTGGAGCAGCTGAATGCAGACATCCACCGTATCAGCAGCGGCGACGTAAGCCCCGACGATTACAAGTCGAAGCTCCAAGAGACTTCCCAGCAGCTTTGGCGAAAGACCCCCCAGTATCGGGTGGTGAGAGAGCTCGGCAGCGCCCATGAGCGGCGCTTCGTGGTGCAGGTCAACCTCGACGACGAGGTGATCGGCGAGGGTACGGGCAGGTCCAAGAAAGAAGCCGAGCAAGCCGCGGCCGAGGACGCCATCAGCATCATAGAAAGCCACCGCCGGTTCACCCAGCCTGCCGACCGAAGATTCGAGTAGGCCCGTAAATCTACGAGAATTGCCCAGATCCTTGTGATCGCGCCCTTGTTGGCAACCTTCTTGCCCCTCGGTTGTCCAGGACGTGAGTTATATGAAAGGAGTCTTAGTTTTAATGGTCGGCGTGGCGGCAACCTCCGCCCTCGCCGAGCGGCCGGCGCGGAACGCGTTTATCAATTATTCAGTTCATTCGGTCGCAGAACTGGTCAAGGAGGTCAAGAACGATCCGGCGGTCGCCGACCGTTATGAGCGGCACTTCGGAATGTCCAAGGCCGAAGTCATCGCCTATTTGGGTGGCCTCCACTCGGCACGGCTGTCTCACGACGAGGTTTTCCACGTCTACAGCATCCCTCCGGACGGGCATGTCAAAGTTCACACGCAAAGGCTGCACAGGGGTGAAAGGATCTTCGCGGATCAGAACGGAAACCCGATCCTGATGATGATCTGCGGCAATCCGCTCACGAAGGGCCCCGCTGTGGTGACCGAGCACACGATTTCGACGCCGAAAACGCACGGAGTTCCTCCGACCCCGATCAACGTGAATATCGTAGCCACTCCGCCGCCGCTGGCGATGGCGCCTCCTCCACAGATTCCTGCGGAGCTGCCGTGTCCTCCGGCGCCTCCGGCCGAGGTTGCCACTACGACTTATACGACGACCAACAACACGACGAACGTGTCAAAGGCGGCGGGCGCAACGGTCGTCGTCGGCGCACTGTTCCTCGGCATCAGCTCGGGCGGCCACGGCCACCACGGGCACACTCCTCCTCCGGTTCCGGAGCCTGCTTCGATGAGCGTTCTGGCGCTGGGCATCGGCGGTCTGCTGATGCGACGCCGCAAGAAGTCTCTCTAAAAGGCGCACTTCCAAAGGCCGACTCCCTTGCCAAACAAATACCGCCTCCTCAGGCCTCAAGCCTGTCGGGGCAGTCTTGTCATAGATGGATCAGCGACGGGCTGGGCTCCGCGTTGAGGCTCTTGGCGCCGGCGTCGGTCATGACCACGATGTTTTCGATTCGAACGCCGAAGCGGCCAGGCAGATAGATCCCCGGCTCGACGCTGAAGGTGTTGCCAACCTCCAGAAGCTGGTCGTTGCCTTCGACCATGTTCGGCTCTTCGTGGATGCGAAGACCGATGCCGTGTCCAAGGCGGTGGAAGAACCACTGACCATAGCCGGAATCCTCGATGACTTTTCGGGCAGCGCGGTCCACGTCCTGACCCGTCGCTCCCAACTTGGCTGCCTCACGGGCCGCCATGTGAGCCTTGTAAACGATCGAATAGACGGTTACGGCCTCGGGATCGGGCGTCCCGACGGCGACGGTGCGCGTGATGTCGCTCTTGTAACCGCCGACGTCGCAACCAAAGTCGAGAACAACCACGTCGCCGTCTTGGATCACGGTATCGTCGGAAAGGTGATGCGGCTCCGCTCCGCCTGCGCCCGCCGCCACGATGCAGAACTCGGGTTTCCCTCCTCTCGACTGCATGGCGTCCCGTAACATCTTGTCCAGTTCAAGCTCCGTGAGGCCGGCGTGGATCTTGGGCCGCACCTCCTCGAACGCTTCGTCTGCGATGGCGCCGGCCCTGCGCATGACGTCCAGCTCCAGTTCGCTTTTCCGGCGCATGAGCGAAAACATCAGGGAGCCTCCAGCCTTGAAGAGGGCCGCCGGCAGAGTCGCCTGCATCTTCAGCAGCATCTGGGCTGGCATCTCGTCATCCACGGCCAAGATTCCGCTGCGCAGATTCCAATCGGTCGCCAGCTGCTCGAGCAGTGCCAGCGGGTCTTCTCCGTCTCTCCAGGTCCTGACGTCTTTGATTCCGGCGCGCCGGGCTTGGGTTTCGGTAAGGGCTGGCGCCAACAGACGAACCTCTCCGGAGCTATGAACTGCCAGAGTGAGGAACCGCTCGCCACCGCTTTCATGCAGGCCATGCAGGTAGCCCATCGTGGCGGGGGCGGTGGCAAAGAATGCGTCGAACGCCGAATCCGCCAGCGCAGCTGCCAGCTTGGAAGCCTGATTCTCACTCATGGCTGCAAGTATGGCAGGGCCAATTTTTCGGTTTCCTGCCACCTCATCGCATCTGCAGAGGTTCCTGCAAATTCGCAAGAACTATCTGCGGCCAGTGGACAGTCAATCCTTGCACGCCATGCGCTGGCGCGAATCCGAGCGGAGAGCTAATATAAGAAGACAGATGAAAGGGAAGCGATTAATACCAGCCCTCTGGTTTTGCCTTACGTTATTCGTGATGCTGGCCCTGACGGCATGCGCTGGGAACGACAACGGATCTCCCAACCAGCAGCCGCCTCCAAATATCACGGTAACCATTAGTCCGCCAACGCCCACCGTTGCGATCGGAAACACGATCAAGTTCTCCGCGAGCGTCGACGGCACCTCCGACCAGAAGGTGATCTGGAGCGCTTCTGCAGGCTCTATTACACCGGCCGGTGTTTTCACGCCCCCCAAGACCATAGGGGACGTGACGGTCACCGCCACCTCGGAAGTCTCTTCCTCTGCCGCGGCCAGCGTTCTCGTGAGCGTGACGAGCGCGTCAAAGGTTCAGATTTCCATCAACCCGCCCGTGGCAACGCTGGGGCTGGGCGGTGTGCTTCAGTTCACTGCGACGGTTACCGGCTCTTCCAATAAGGGAGTCACTTGGGCGACCAATAACGGAACCATCACCGATACGGGCTTCTTTACGGCTCCCGACCGGTTGGCGACCGTGAACGTGCTTGCACGCAGCAACGCCGATCCCACCGTAACGGCCAGTGTCCAGGTGAACGTGGTCGACAGCGGCCCGCTCGTGACTATCTCGCCGGCCGGCGCCACTTTGGCCGTCAACGCCCAGCAGCAGTTCACAGCCTCGGTTACGAATACGACCAACACAAGGGTGACCTGGTCCGCAACGGGTGGAACGATCACCCAGGACGGACTCTTCACCGCCGGCACGACGCCAGGCACGTTCCACGTAACGGCCACGAGCCAAGCGGATAACACCCGCAGCGCGACGGTCCTTGTCCTGATTCAGCCTGTCACCGTAAGCGTCACGCCTTCAACTTTGACGATGGTCGAAGGTACGCAGGCTCAGTTCACGGCGAAGGTGATCGGCACCAGCAACACCTCGGTGACGTGGAGCGCGAGCGATGGAATCATCGACTCGACGGGCCTGTTCACCGCGCCGATGACTGCTGAGACGGTGACGATCACCGCCACCAGCAAGGCTGACAACACGACCAAGGGCACCGCGACGGTAACGGTCCAAGCGTCTACCGACGACGTCTACAACTTCGAGAACGGCATTCCGACGGTGTGGAGTCCACAACTCAGCGCCACGGCGCCTGCCGGTCAGAAGTTCCTTGGGCAGCTTGCCACCAACCAGACGGCAACGCTCTCGCTGGCCGGCCTCACCCAGCACACGTCGCTGCAAATCACCTTCGATCTGTATGTGATCGGCGGCTGGGATGCCAACAAGCCGTTCACCGTCTCGGTCGATGGAACGACCCAGTTCTCGCAGACGTTCTCGAACATCACGGGCACGAACCAGTCATTCCCCGATGGCGGTTCCCATGATCCGGGATTTGGAAGCGCGTCACAGAACTCGCTCGGCTACACGTTTACGCCGCCGATCTTGTTCAACGACACTATCTATCACATCACTCTGAACGTGCCGCACACCGCGAGCACAACGACGATCGTGTACAAGTCCGACTTGGACGGCACGATCGCGCAGATGGCGTGGGGATTGGACAACGTGGAGGTCAAGGCCGTTCCGTAGGAATCGTCGCCTCCACGGTAAGAAGGGGTCTTCCGACGGGAAGGCCCCTTTTTTCTTGCGCGGTAAGCTCTCCTGGCGGGGTTCCATCGATGCCATACACCAAAGCCCAAATCGCCAAGACTATCGACCATTCGCTTTTGCGTCCAGACTTGACAGACGAAGAGGTGGTCGCCGGCTGCGAAATTGCCGCTAGGTACGCCGTGGCTTCGGTCTGCGTAAAGCCTTGCCACGTCAAGTTGGCCAAGGGGCTCCTGGAAGGAACGGGCGTGGCGGTCGGAACCGTCATCGGATTCCCTCACGGCAGCCACACGACCGCAACCAAGGTGTTTGAAGCCGTCGAGGCAGTCGCGAACGGGGCCGTTGAGCTCGACATGGTGGTCAACGTCGGGGCCTTGAAGGCGGGCCAGACGGACTTCGTCCGCGACGAGATACGTGCGGTCGTGGAGGCAGGGCAAGGCGCGATCGTCAAAGTGATCCTCGAGATGGCCTATCTCGATCAGGAGCAGAAGCTTGCCGGCTGTAAGGCCGCTGAATCCGCCGGAGCGCACTTTGTGAAGACTTCCACGGGCTTCGCGCCCAGCGGAGCGACCCTGGAGGACATCCGCCTCATGAGGGAAGCGGTGGGACCGAACGTGCAAGTAAAGGCGGCCGGCGGTGTTCGGACGCTGCCCGCGCTCTTGGAGATGCTCGAGGCGGGGGCGACGCGGGTGGGAGCGACCGCGACGATCACGATCGTGGACGCCGTGGACTCCGGGTCTGCCGGCTCCGATGAGTCCGTTCTGGCCGGCTCGGCGTACTGAGCCTTACGCTTTCTCTGCCGGGCCTTCGCGTTCCGGGCAATAACGGAGAAAGTGTAACATCACAGCGATGGCGGCGAAGGGAAAGGCCGGAGCTCCGTATTACGCCGCGGCTGTTTTGGCGGCCATCACTCTCTTTGTCTTCTTCACGCTTCAGGATTACGGTCCGGGCAGCGCCATCCGCCGCTTTCACGACGATGTGATTTCCCAGAACTACGCGGACCTGCAACGCATTTGCCGTGAGGACATCAACAGCCTGGAGGTGGGAATGCTGGCGCAAATGCTCAACGACTTGGATGAGCGCGGTGCGACCTCCACCATCGCAAGCGAAGACCGGAGCGCCGCGGAGGTCGATGTTTTGGTTCTCTACCGGCTTCAGGGCGGCGAAAGACCTTACATCTGGGTGGTCAAGAAGAATCGCGGCACCTGGCAAATTGACCCGTTCGAGACCGTCCGCGCGAATCAAGATACTGTTGGCCGCATTCTCTAGGCGGATTTCTGGAACGCTGCCGAAGCAATCTGGGTTTAATATAGGGCGCACATGAGACGTTCAGGCAGAATCAGCCTGGTTGGGGCATTTTGCCTTCTAGCCGTAGTCCTGGTAGCGGTGCTCCTGCTTTTTGGAAAGCCTGGACCTGGCAACGCAGGAGCAGAGTTTATGGACGCGCTGGCGCGCGGCGATGTCAAGAAGCTGTGCGAGCTCTCCTACTTCAGCCAGGCGCCGTCATCCAAGGAGCTTACCGACGAGTGGACCCTCGCGACGGGCGTGGCTGGCAAGCACTATAACTTTGCCTGGCGCATTACGGCCACGTCGGTCACCGGGGATACGGCCACCGTAAGCCTCGGCGTGACCCGAAACTTCGGTTCGGCCGCCAGCTACGAAGAGAACTACGCGCTCCCCATGAAGCTCGTCAACGGCGAGTGGAAGGTGGACGTGGTCCAAATCAGCCGCGAGCTGTATCCCGGTTTGCCAACCGGCGCCGGGAATGTCTAGGCGACACGGACGATCTGCTCCGGTTTGATCTTGAGCCGCGTCGCCGTTGGAACGTCCTTGTCCCGGATGACGCCGATCAGCTCAGTGTCCGAAACGCGAATTTGGGCTCGTTCCGCCTCCTGAATCGCCCATTCGATGATCGGATCGACCGGCGTGAGATCCGGCAGCGTCAGGTTCAGGGAGAGCTGCGATTGGCTCTTGGACGCCAGCGCGACGCCCATCGACCGGACGCCGAGGAACCGTTCGTCACCCTCTGCGCGGAGTTTGCGGGCCTTGCCGGAGAGTGCCTTGGCAAAGGCTGGATCGGCGGCGGCCAGGTTCACGTTCGTGGCAATGAGAAAGCCGCGCACTCCGAGGATCACCACCCCCAGTCTCGGATGCGCGTGAGGAGGGCCGAAATCCGCCTGGAGCTCCCGGCTGGCGAGGCCTCCAACCCCCCCCTTCCGCAGACTGGGTAGGTCCGCCTCATGCCGGCCTCTCTCGGACTTCTCATAGAGAAAAACCGGGACATCGTAAGTCGAGGCGATCTTGGAGGCCGCATATTCGGCCAGAGCCAGCGCCTCCAGCTGCTCTCCTTCCAGGAGGACGAACGGACAAACGTCCAGAGCCCCGATCCTCGGGTGCACGCCGACGTGAGCATTCAGGTCGATCGTATCGAACGCGGCATCGCAGAGCCGTAGGAGCGCTTCATAGACCTGTTCCCCTTCTCCGCTGAACGCGGTGACAGTCCTGTTGTGATCGACGTCGCTCTCGCAGAAGTGCGTCGTGACCCAAGCGGATTCGAGGATGGCCCTAAATCGGTTCAACAGCGCTCGGTTGCGTCCGAACGACCAGTTGGGGACCGCAAGCAGCCGCATTACAAAGCCATTGCGTTATAGCCGCTATCCACGAAGATGATCTGGCCTGTCACACCCTGTGAGAGATCGCTTAACAGGTACAGCGCCGCTCCAGCGGCCTCTTGCTGCCCGTAGGGCCGTCGCAAAGGCGAGACGTTTTTGACATGCTCGATCATCGAAGTCAGGCCCGGGACGCCGCGACCCGAAATGGTATTTACCGGCCCAGGAGAAACCGTGTTGACGCGAATGCCTCGTTCTCCAAGCTCATAAGCCAGGTACCGCACGGCTGCTTCCAGAGCGGCTTTGCACATGCCCATCACCTTGTAGTTGCTCGCAATGCGGGTGCTGCCCAGATAGCTCAGCGTAATGACGGACGCGTCGTCGTTGAGCAGCGGCTCCATCTCTTTGCAAAGGCGCACCAGCGAATAGGCGGAGGCGTTCATCGCAACCTGAAAGTCCTCGAGGGTGGTCTCGATGAACCGGCCCGTCAACGCTTCCTTTGGCGCATAGCCGACGCTGTGCACCAGAAAGTCGAGCTTGCCCAGCTTCTCCGACACTTGCTTGCCGAGCTCCAAATACTGCTCTTCAAATGTGAAGTCGGCGATGACGGTTTCAAAACGCTCCCGTTCCGTCACCAGCTTGACAACGCCTTCCAGAAGTCGCTCGTTTTGAGCTCCCACGCCTACTGTTGCGCCTTCTTGGTTCGCACGGTCCGCGATGGCCCATCCCAACGAATTCTTGTTGG
>DASZPA010000003.1:0-20148 GCA_035550555.1 Fimbriimonas sp. | reverse complement strand
CGGACGTTCGAAAGCCGATCGGCCAGCTTCAAAATCTGACAGTCCCGAGACATCTTCCCGATCTCGTCCAAAAGCATCCGGGACCGTAGCTGCCAGATCTCTTCGGCCGACATGCCCTTCGTCTCCGACTCGCTCGGCTCCTTGCGAGTCATCTCGACGATCAGCGCCGTAGCTCGATTGCCGAACTTCTTCCTAAACAGAATCGGATCGGCATCGCTCTCCTCGATCGTATCGTGCAAGGCCCCGGCAACCAAAATGTCCTCATCGACCACCCCACCCACATATCGCAGGTTCGAAACCACCTCGATGGGATGAACGATGTAAGGCAAAGGGCTATCCCCGTCGCGAAACTGCCCCTCGTGAAGCTTGGCGGCGAGGCGGATCGCCTCGTCGAGCGCCTTCATCACGGGCGCACCGGGAAGTGGCAGAAGTAGACGCGTTCGCCTTCGGTGGTCGGACCCGGATCGTGGTTCATGCAGATGTCCTGTCGGTTCGGGCAACGGCCGGCATAACGGCACCCTTCGAATCGCGTTCGCGGGTCGGGGATCTCGCCTTCGGGCGGCTCGGGCAACTGCATCAGCTTTTCCAGACTCGGTGCGCTGTCCAGCAGCGCCTTCGTATACGGGTGACGAGGGTCTGAGAAGATCTGTTCGGTCGGCCCCTCCTCGACGATGCGCCCCAAATACATCACCGCAACCCGGTCGGCCAGGAATCGGACCGTCGTCAGGTCGTGCGAGATGTAAAGGAACGAACAGCCGTTGTTAGCTTGGATGTCTTTGAGCAGGTTTAGAATCTGAGCCCGGATGCTGAGGTCGAGCGCCGCCGTCGGCTCGTCGCAGATAACCAAAGGCGGCTTGAGCGCCAGAGCTCGGCCGATCGCCACGCGCTGCCTCTGTCCGCCGCTCAGCTCGTGTGGATAGCGGCCGATCATCTGCGTGTCCAAACCGACCTCGGTGAAGATCTCCTTCGGGTCCTGCTGTTTGCCTACGATGCGCGCCGGCTCCAGAACCGAACGCCCGACCTTCCACTTCGGGTTGAGACTCGCATACGGGTCTTGCCAGACCATGCCGACCCTCTCGGCCATGCGCCGAATCGTGCCAGTCACCGCTTCCCCGTTCAACCGGATGTGGCCGCCACTCAAAGGCTGCAATCCGAGGATCGCTCGGGCAAGCGTCGTCTTGCCGCAGCCTGACTCGCCCACAACGGCCAACGTCTCGCCGGGCACAACGTGAAGTGAGACGCCATCCAACGCTCGAACCGAACCGCCCGTCCCAGGAAACTCGACGCGTGCGTCCTCGACCCCGAGCAGAGCGGCGGAGGTGGCGACGGCGGTGGGCACGAACAGATTAAACCCGCTACTCTTCCCCGAACATGCCTTTGCTCCACAAGAGTCGCTGACGGAGCTTGACCAAGAAGTCCTCGGACTCCACGATCACCAGGTTGGTCACCCGCTCCGACCGCCGAATCTTCACCTCATCGCCCGGCAGGACGTGCAGCCGGGTTTGGGCGTCGGCCGAGAGGATCGACTCGCCGAAGCTGGTTTCGAGGCTGAGGTCGATCACCGAGTCCGTGCGCAAAATCAGGGAGCGTGCGGAAAGGGTGTGGGGTGCAATCGCCGAGAGGACCAGGGCCTCCAGCGTTGGATCCACGATCGGGCCACCCACCGACAAATTGTAAGCAGTCGATCCCGTAGGAGTGCTCACCAAGACGCCGTCGGCAGGATAGGAAGTCAGTGGGTAACCATCGACCGTCACCCGGAACGTCAGCATCCGCGTGCTGATCGACCTTTGCAAAACGACCTCGTTCAAGGCGTAAAGGGACGCGACGGGATGCCCGGCGCGAAGCAGACTCGCTTCGAGCATAAGGCGGCTTTCGATATGCCCGCGCCCCTCTATCACGTCGACGACGCACTTCTCGAGGTTCTCGTCCGTGCACTGGGTAACAAAACCGAAGCGTCCGTAATAGACGCCGAGGATCGGAGTGCCTCGCTCTGAGCAGAGATGAGCCGCTCGAATCAAGGTGCCATCGCCGCCGAAGGCCAAAACCAGATCGGCCTCGGCGAAATGCTCCGAGGCGATCACGGGAAGTTTGACGTGACGAGCCGTTTCCGGCTCTACGGCGAACTCGATGCCGCGATTGATAATCCACTTAGAAGCCGATTCCGCTGCCGCCAAAGCGTCTGGGCGGTGAACGTTGGCAACTAAGTGGATTCGCAAGTTCTAACGGCCGGCTGTGAGCCTCTCCAGGTTCTTTCGTACGTTCGCGTCGTTGCCGTCAACTTTAAGGGCGCGCTTCAAGACCTCGATCGCTTGCCCTCGCCGATTCATTCGCTCCAACGTGACCGCCAGGTTATTGTACGCGGGCGTGTAGTGCGGATTCGACTGGATGCTGCCTCGAAATGCGGCTTCTGCCTGGGGATATGACGAATTTTTGAGATACATCAGGCCGATACCGTTCAGCGCCTGAGAATTGTTGGGATCGCTCCGCAAAACTTGGCGGTAGTTGGCTTGCGCACTCGTGTAATCGCCGGAGTCGTACTGAAGCTCGGCAAGCGCGAGGCGCACCTTCCAATCGGTCGAATCGACGCGGAGCACGGACTTCCAAGCCTCCATCGCTCGCTCGGTGTCGCCTGCTCGCGCAGCGGCGCTGCCGAGGTCCATCTTGGCTGCGATCGAATCAGGGTTCAGACCAGCCAGACGGTCGAAGACCATCTCGGCCTCCTTGTATTGACCTCTGCGGAACAAGAGCAAGCCGTAGTTGGTGAGTGCGTCCAGATCGTTTGGCCTCAGCTCGAGCGACTTCCGATAAGCCTCTTCGGCGCCGGCGCGGTCTCCCGCCTCGGCCCTCATCACTCCCAGGTTGAACCAGAACGTCGGGTTATCGTTCATAGAGTCGCGAACGCCCTCGTAGGATCGCAGAGCGCGCTCCTTGTCTCCCGAACGAGCAAAGGCCTCTCCAAGCGCCAATCCAACGGCTGGATCGCCGGCGTCGGCTCGCTGAAGATACTTCAGCGCTTCTTTGAGGCGGCCGTTCCGAAGCAGCGCCAGACCGGCGTTTCGGCCGTAGACCTTGACGTCTGGGGCCATGTCGGATGCGGCGATAAAGGAAAGCGCGCTGTTGCGGTCGTCGCCCAGCTTCTCATAGCAGATGCCCAGGTCGTTCTGAATCGCGGCGTCGTCCTTCTTGAGCGTTGCGGCTCGCAGGTACTCCACCAGCGCGTGGGTGTAATCCTGCTTCTTGAGATAGATATTGCCGCTGTTGTAGTGCGGGACGAAAAGGTGCGGATCGGCGGCGATCACCGACTGGTACTGCCGGAGAGCCTTCTCGTAATCGCCGGCTGCGTAATAGGCGTTGCCGAGATTGTCCGCGATCTCAAGGTCTTGAGGGCGCTGATGCGTCGCATCCTCGAGCATGCCAATCGCGTCGGCGCCATGATTCTGAAGAAGCAGCAGAAAGCCTAGCCATCCTTCTACGTCGGCATCGTGCGGGTCCTCTTTATAGAGGGCTTTGAAGTGCTCGAAGCTCCGGTCCGCATCGCCGGCCTTGTACTCGCTGGCTGCCTTGATCACTCGCGCTCTAAACTCGTGGGCTCGCATCTGAACGGCATGGCCGTCCTGCCCGAGCGCGCTCCCCGCCACGGCGGAGATCGCCAACGCTGCCAACAAATGAAGGGATTTCATGTTCGGTCCTCTACCTCTTAATAGCATCAATTCGTTCGATTTGCCCCGCAAAGTGCGGTTATTGCGCCCCTAGCGACGCCGCATAATCGACGGAATCGATCCCTCGTAGGTTTCTCTCAACTCTTCCAGCGACCACTCGAAGGAGGTGCCGCTCGACGTGCTGATCTCCAAATCGGGGTCCGTCGACAAGCGTCCGACACGCTCGATGCGAATATCGTGCCAATCCGCCAACTGAGTTAAATCTTCGGCACGATCCGTGGAAACCAGGACTCGGCCTGGAATCTCCCCAAAAAGCTCCGCCGCATCGGTCCTGCCGATCGGCAAAGTCACCCTTCCACCGAATCCGCCGGCCAGGCAGATCTCGGCGATACACACGGCCAAGCCGCCTTCGCTGGAGTCGTGCGCTGAGAGCACCAACTTCTGCTCAGCCGCTCGCGCGAGCATCTCGCAGAGCCGTTTCTCACCCTCGATGGATGTCGCAACCGGATAGCCGTCGTCCGTGTTGTGAACGGCTGCCAAATAGGCGCTCGCCCCAAGGCCGCCGTGCTCGTGATCCAAGTTCGGAACGGACAGGAGATAGAGCTCTTCCGGTTCCCTGGGAGCACTGGAAAGCCGGTCTTCGGCATCGTGAAGCACGCCCAGCATACCGATGAGCGGGGTAGGAAGAACCTCGCCCAAGTCGCTCTCGTTGTAGAAGCTGACGTTCCCGCTAATCACAGGCGTCCCCATCGCGTCGGCCGCATCAGCGATGCCTTTGACGGCTTGCTCGAACTGCCAGTAGACGGTTGGATAGGTCGGATTGCCGAAGTTCAAGCCGTCCGTCACAGCCGACGGGCGAGCGCCCGTGCAGGCGACGTTTCGCGCAGCTTCAGCGACGGCGAGTTGGCCACCTCGGTACGGGTGGAGATAGGTTTGGCGAGCATTGCCGTCGAGCTTCACCGCGATTCCCTTTCGCGTGCCCCTGGGCGCCAAGACGGCAGCATCGGACTCCCCAGGCCGGAGGATCGTTTGGGTCTGGACCTCTTGATCGTACTGCTGGAAAACCCACCGCTTGGACGTGATATCCGGCCAAGAAAGCAGCGTTAGGAGCGCCTCTCTCAAGTCGGTTGCAGGCAGGTCGGCTGGATCGAATTCCGCAGCCCTTCGATGGTAGGCAGGAACCTCAATTGATGTGTGGTAGGTCGGGCAGTGATCGGTAAGCAGAGTCGGATCGATGTTCGCTTCGATCTTGCCGTGGCGCCGGACCGTGACCCTTCCATCGGAAGTGACGTGGCCGATCACGACCGCGTTCAGGCCCCACTTCTTGAAGACCCCAATCGCCTCCTGCTCCCTTCCCTGCGCAGCGACGGCAATCATCCGCTCCTGGCTCTCGCTGAGCATCAGCTCGTACGCCGTCATGTCGCTCTCGCGCATCGGGACGAGATCGAGGTCGATCTCCATGCCGACCCCGCCTTTGCTCGCCATCTCGATCGAGCCGCATGTCAGACCCGCCGCGCCCATGTCCTGAATCGCGACGATCGAGCCGGTTTGGAGCGCCTCCAAGGTCGCCTCGATTAGCAGCTTCTCGGCGAACGGATCGCCGATCTGAACATTCGGCCGCTTCGCATCGTTGTCCTCGCCAAGAGCGTCGCTGGCGAAGGTCGCACCGTGGATCCCATCCTTTCCGGTGGCAGAGCCCATGTAGATGACCGGGTTCCCCTCTCCACTGGCCGCCGCCGTGGTGACCTCGTCCAGCGGAAGGATGCCGACGCACATGGCGTTCACCAGTGGGTTGCCGCTGTACCGCTTATGAAACCCGACCTCGCCGGCAACCGTGGGCACTCCCACACAGTTGCCATAGCCCGCGATTCCGGCCACCACGTGCTCGAACAGAAACCGGTTGCGCTCGATAACCTTCGAATCCTGCTCGTCGCCCTCGATGGGCCCAAAACGTAACGAATTGAGCCCCGCGATCGGCCTCGCGCCCATTGTCAGAATGTCGCGGATGATTCCGCCAACTCCCGTCGCGGCGCCCTGGTACGGCTCAACTGCGCTGGGGTGGTTGTGGCTCTCCACCTTCATGGTGATGCCGAGTCCGTCGCCAATGTCGACCACGCCGGCGTTCTCCAGCCCCTCGCCCTCCATGGAGGCCTTGTACTTGGCGAAGTAGCTCAACACGGGCCGGCTGTACTTGTAGCCGCAGTGCTCGCTCCACATCACCGCGAACATCCCCAGCTCCGTGTAAGTGGGCTCTCGGCCCAGCAGCTCGAGGATCTTGGAGTATTCGTCGTGGTTCAGGCCCATCGACGTGTAGACTTCGCGCGTGACGACCGCCATCCGCAGAAGTATATCCGTGGGGGTCGCCGTTGCCGTCTTCGCCCTGCTCTGGTTCATCTTCAACACGGGCGGCGGCTCGATTCGACGGCTGAGCGGGACGTATGTCGGAACGTCTCCGGTTCAGGTCAAACCCGGCACCGACCCGTTTATCGCCAAGCAGCTTTCCACGATCAAGCTGATCATCAAGACCGACCAGCTTGCCTACTTAAGCGTCGCCGGCATACCGGTCACGGGCCATATTGAATACGCGTCAAAACAAGCCACCTTCGTGCCGGACGCGGTGGCCGATACTCCCATCGCCCGAGTAGCCCCGGAGATGAAAAGGCTGTACACGGTCACGCTTACGCCGGTCGGCGAAACCGACTGGCTCTACAACGGAACGATTCGCCTACGCCCAACCAAGTAATGCTCGAACTCCGCCCCTGTTGCGAAATCTGTGAGAAAGATCTTCCGCCCGACTCGACCGAAGCGAGGATCTGCACGTTCGAATGCACCTTCTGCGCTTCGTGCGCCGACGGGATGGCAGACATTTGCCCCAACTGTGGCGGCGAGTTGGTGGTCAGGCCAAGGCGACCCACAGAGTTGTTGGATAGGTATCCGGCTTCTACGAATCGGGTTGTTCGGCAATAGGACTATCTGGGGACTTGGAACGGATGGGGCCGCCATGGAATAGATAGGTATATCCTGATGACGGTGAATATCGGCCTTACGCCCGACGTGGAGGCCGGCCTCAGCAGAGAGGCTCACGAGAAAGGCGTGCTACTGGCACAGCTCGTTAGTTCGGTGTTGCAGGATCACGTAGGGGTTTTCTCAGCCCAGCGAAAACTGTCGGGAGAAGAAAAGGCAGCCCGATGGATAGAAACGTCCAAGAAATTTCCCCATACCCCTCGCTTGTCAGACGAGCAAATATCGCGCGAATCGATGTATGAAGATCGGCTCTAAATGAGTCTGCTCGTCGATACCAATGTGCTGTTGCGGCGCAACCTGATCACGACCTCCATGGACCGGCTGTGGAGTCGGTCGCCAAAGCATTGAGGATAGAGGACGTGGTCTGCTCTACTGTGCAGAATATTTCCGAGTCTGGAATGTTGCGACGCGTCCCTACGACAAGAACGGGCTCGGACTTTCGATTGACTTAGTACTCAGAGAGATCGGAGATATAGAAGACCTCCTTCAACTCCTACCTGACACGGCCGCAACTTACACCGAATGGAAAGGGCTGGTGGTTCGAACACCAAGTTTTGGGAAGCAAGGTTCGCGATGCAAAGCTTGTCGCCTCGATGAAGGTCCACGGCATTAAGAAACTCCTGACCTTCAATACGGTCGATTTCCTGCGTTACGACGTCGAGGCGATCCATCCCATCCGCTATTGCCCCCTTTAAGTCAGCTCTTTGTAAAAGAACGTCGCGTCCTGCAACTCGTCGGAATCGACAGCTTTCGAGAACCGCGGGATCACGCCCATCACCACAAATCCCAAGGACTCGTAGAGCCGCTCGGCGGCGCTGCCGGAGTGGGTGTCGAGAGTCAGAAGCGTCTTCCCTTCTTCCTTCGCGACTTGCTCGACGCGCACCATCAACGCTCGAGCGATTCCCTGCCGGCGAGCCCTCGGATGGACCAGCATCTTCGCTACCGACGCCCGATGTTTCTGATTCGGAGGCATCGCTAAACAGAGCAAAGCCGTGCCAACGATCTGGCCGTCGACTCGCGCGACGTAGGCTCGAACGCCTCCGTTTGACACGTCGGGCATTACGGTCTCCGACCAGAACCGGCGGGCGTCCTCAAATGAGAACGGAAACACAAAGCTGACGCTGGAGCCGCCGTGCACCGCCTCCAGAAGCACCTCGGCCATCTGGTCCAAGTCCGACGAAGAACCTGGGCGCCACTCCTCGATTGAAAAAGACATCTAACGCCATTTTGATGCGTCGGTAGACTCAACGCATGCTGTATATGGTCGTCGAGCGGTTCAAGCCGGAAAATCTGGAACCGATGGGGGAGCGATTCCGAACCAAGGGACGCATGCTTCCGGAAGGAGTTATCTACCAAGCAAGTTGGATGGTCGAGGACGGCTCGAAGTGCTTTCAGATCATGGAGTCGGAAAGCCGGGGAGCACTCAATCAGTGGATAGCCTGCTGGAGCGACCTGGTCGACTTCGAAATCGTCGAGGTGCTTACGTCGGCTGAGTACTGGCAACGGCAGCCGCCCGATTCTTCCGAAAGTCGGCCAAGTTGACCCAAAGGCTCGCAATCAGACTGACGGAAAAGATCACCGCGCAGCCGGTCCGAACCAGGGACTCTGGGGGCAAGTAGCCAGTCAACTTCCAGGTGAAGAACCCGATGTAGTTGCCGCCGAGGTCGTGGTAGCCCAAAGCTTGCCGAACCCGAAAATGCCAATCGGTGCAAACGCAGTAGCCGACTCCATAAAACACGCCCATCAGAGTCCAGGAGGCGAGGGTCAGCAGGAGCATGACCAGGTTGGCCTTGCGCAGGGGTCGCCACATCCAGCCGAACACGTTGAGCAAGACGATCGCGCTGTGGAGGACGAAAAAGCCGATATCGAGGGCCTGCAGCAGTACGCGCGGCACGCGTTATTGTAGGCTTACAAGCCACGCAGCCTAGGACCCTTCGCCCATGACAACTGTTCGAATCCATGAAGACGAGCCGTATGGCCAAATCTCCCCCCGTCTCTACGGACACTTCGCCGAGCACCTTGGGCGATGCTGCTACAACGGCCTGTGGGTCGGCCCCGCGTCTCCGATTCCCAACATCGAGGGCTTTCGAACCGATATCGTCGAGGCGTTCCAAGCGATGCGAGTGCCGCTCCTGCGCTGGCCAGGTGGGTGCTACGCCGACCACTATCATTGGCGCGACGGCGTTGGGAACCCTTCCGAAAGGCCGGTTCGGCTCGGTATGTCGTGTGGGCTGCAGGTTCGAGACGACAACAGTCTCGGCACTCACGAGTTCCTTCGCTTCTGCGAGCTGATCGGCGCGGAGCCTTACCTCGCAGGAAATGTGGGCAGCGGATCGGTTCAAGAGCTTTGCGACTGGGTCGAATACTGCAATGCTCCCGTACAGACGGACCTTGCCCAAGAGCGGGGGCGAAACGGACGCACACAGCCTTTCGGAGTGAAGCTTTGGGGAGTCGGCAACGAGAACTGGGGATGTGGCGGCAACTACGAGGCCGAGTCCTATGGCTTGGAGTACCGGCGCTACGCCGGCATGCTCCGGCACGTCGATCCGACCGCTGAGCTTGTCGTGTGCGGGCACGACTCCCATTGGAACGCCCGAATCATTCAGACGCTCAGGAACCACATCGGCCTGGTGGACCACTTCTCCATCCATCGTTACTGGATCGATTGCGGACCTGGAGTCGATTTCACGGAGGAGGATTACTATCGGTCGGTCAAGGAAGCCGATGCGACGGAGAAGTTCGTCCAGGAAACGCGCGCTCTGCTAGATGAAGTCGATCCGAAAGGACGAGTCGGCATCGCGTTAGACGAATGGGGTGTGTGGCACCCCGAGGCCAGACCGTGGGGCCCGGGGGGCAAAGGCGACGAAACGAAAGAGTATTTCCAAGCGGCAACTCTGCGGGATGCAGTCCTTGTCGCCGTCGCACTAGAAGGATTCCATCGCCAGTGCGCAAGCCTCTCGATGGCTAACCTGGCCCAGATCGTCAACGTTCTCCACGCACCGATCCAGACTTCAGGCGCTCAGATGTGGCTCACGCCGACCTACCATGTTTTGCGGATGTCCTCGGCGCACATTGGCCAACAAGCTATCAGGACATCCGTAGAGGGCTCTTCGGCGCTTCCCGATGGTTCGCCTTCCGTATCGGCAACAGCTTCCGTTGGAGAAGAGGGCCCGGTTTTGACGATTACCAATCGCCACTTCACGCAACCAGCCGAGCTTCAGGTTCCAAATTGGGCTGCCGTTTGTACCTTGCTGTCAGGTCCCTCTGCGAACGCCGAAAACAGTGCCGGCCAACCCCATCATGTGCAGCCGAAATCCCAAAAGATTGGGGCAACTCTGGAGCTGCCGCCATTCTCGGTGGCAATTCTCCAAAGTGCCCGTTAACGACTTACTCCCGAGCTTTCTCCGGATGACCGTCGGTCGGCTGAGCCTCACGTGCCTCTTCCTTAGCCTCTTCGTACTCTTCAGGGCTCAGCGGCTTCGGAGCCGAAGGGTCACGGCCCGGATCGGGGTTGGATTCTTGACTGGTGTTCGTGGTGTCTGCCATTGGTTTCTCCATCGCGGTTCTGCTTGGCCGCAATCCTATGAGCGCACAAAACGGCCTGTAGGTTCCGCAGTAGAATTGGCCCATGCTGCCCTTCGTTCCGCTCCTGGCACTCATGAACTTGCCCCTTCCCGCGTCCCTTGAAGGAGTCCAGCGCATCGTGATGCTCGGCGACAGCATCACTCAGGTTGGCGACGGTCCTGATGGCTACGTCGGCATCGTAAGGAACACTCTCAAAGGCGACTATCCCGACCATCCCATCGAAGTCATCAACGCAGGGATTAGCGGTCAAAAGGCGCCTGACATGCACGCGCGGTTCCAGCGGGACGTGCTCGACAAGCACCCACAGATCGTGATGATCAGCGTCGGAGTCAACGACGTGTGGCACGACTTTCGAACTCCACAGTGGACGGCACGGGTTCCGACTGGCGACAGCGGGCGAGGCGTCAAACTTCCGATCTACATCAAGGAGGTCGAGGCGATGGTGGCTGAAGCTCAAGCGGCCGGTACACGGGTCATCATCCTCTCGCCGACCCTCGTCTATGAGGACCTGAATTGCGCCGAGAACAAGCGGCTGATGGAGTACGCGCGAGCCGAGCGCCAGATCGCCGAAGCCCACCACACCGCCTTCGTGGACCTCAACCGGACGTTTCGCGACGTGGTCGCCAAGTATCAGCAGGCGGCCGGCAAGCGGAGCTTGCTGCTCACGGTCGACGGCGTTCACATGAACAAGGCCGGAAACGCGCTCATGGCGGACTGCGTTTTGAAGGCGTTGGAAGTGCCGGTTCCTGACGACGTTGCCCCCAAGTAAGCCGGACGTCGTCGTGATTGGTGCAGGCGCTGGCGGCATCATCGCCGCTTGGCGAGCCGCACAGCTTGGCGCCCAGGCCCTGCTGCTCGAGAAGACGCCGCGGATCGGCACCAAGATCTTGATCTCCGGCGGCGGCAAGTGCAACGTCGCGCATGACGGTCCGCTTGAAGATGTGATTCGCGCCTTCCGCCCCAACGAGGCGCAGTTCATCCGTCCCGCCTGCTACCGCTTCCCCAACAAGACGATCATGGGCCTCTTCACTGATCGGGGCTGCGAGCTCTACACGCGCCCCGATGGGCGGGTGTTTCCCAAATCGGCCACGGCCAAGGACGTGGTCGCAATCTTAACCGACTACCTACGAGAAGCCGGAGTCGATGTGCGGCTGAATGTCGCCGTGTCAGAGATCGTCACGGAGGGTGGGGCGATTTCAGGCGTGCGCCTCTCCAAAACGAACCTCTTGAGCAAATCGGCTACGGAAGGAGGTTTTGGCGCGCAAGCACTTCTCCGGCAGGCGATGACGACCGAGTCTGATTTCGGCCGGGACTGGCAAGGCGAAGACTGGCTCCCGTGCAACCGAGTCGTGCTCGCCACGGGCGGAAGCTCCTATCCCAATAGCGGGACGACCGGCGACGGTTGGGTTTGGGCCAGAAAACTCGGGCACCGAATCGAAAGGCTCCGAGCCGCCCTGGCCCCGATCTACTTCCAGGCGCCAGATGCAGAGCTTTCGGGCGTTGCCGTCCGAGGAGGAGTGCTCTATGCCAGATCGGAGGGCCGCCAGTTCGCGAGGGCAGATGGCGACGTTCTTTTCACCCACAAAGGCATCAGCGGCCCTGCGACCTTACGGATCAGCCGGTCGGTCGCCGAGCAGATGGAAAGCGCGCCTGTTGACATGGAGATCGACCTGTTGCCAGCCCACGAATTCGAAGAGATTGCCTCTGAGTTACGAAATCGAGATCCACGCAAACAGGTTTCGAGTTACCTGGACGACCTCGTCCCTGAGCGGTTGCGCTCTCGAATCCTCCAAGCCGCCCAGCTCGATCCCACGACCACCCATGCAAAGCTCGAAAAGAAGATCCTCAACCGGTTCGCCTCTACTCTCAAACGGTGGCCCGTCGGCTCTGTCAAGTCCGTCCCACTCGAAAAAGGCGAAGTCGTAGCCGGCGGTGTCGCGCTTGACGAAGTCGATCCAAAAACGATGCAGTCAAAGCTCGTCAAAGGACTCTATCTCTGCGGAGAAGTCCTTGATATCGCCGGCCAAGTCGGGGGCTATAACCTTCAAGCAGCCTTCGCTACCGGGTTTGTCGCGGGGGAATCAGCTTCCAAGTATGTACTGTAGCGGCGACCTGGCTCGTGGTCGCGTAAACCTATCAAGACACGTCGGTTACAACAAAACCGAAGCGGAATTGGGATCCTCACGCGACCACACACCAACTTGTCCTTGTACACACCTCAGGACGGGTCGGGTAGGACCGAGTCAGCTGAATATGCCAGCTGGGCCAAACCCCTTCCCGCCACTGTCCGCCGCCACGAGAGGGGTCGCTGAGCGAAGCGAACCGGGGGTGAGGGAGATCGGGTCTGTCACTGCAAAAGTCCATTGAATCGAAAGACTTACAAGCACCAAGAGGCCGTGTTTGAACCGGACTTATCTGGAAATGGTTTTCTCTCTCGCCCCGCTCGCTTAGGCTCGCCGCCCCTCCCGCGGCGGGAAGCGGCGTGACTTGGCCGGCCTAGTTTCTAGGGTCATGTCACGGCTATTGGAATCTGCGGTCGCGCAAATCTACATTTGGAGATGTGGGTAAGGACAGGCACAAATCAGGTCGCGGCTACATTGGGTTGAAGAACTCGCGTATGCAACAGCCCTGGGCAGGCGAACAACCTAAGGCTCGATTCGGATCAAAACGTCGCCCGGCTGAACCACCGCGCCGCTCTCCGCGACCAGCTCTCTCACTGTACCGGCAAAGGGGCTCGGGATCTCGTTGAAGACCTTCATTGCCTCGATCAAGCCGATGATCTGACCTTCCGAAACCAGCTCGCCAACCTTGGCAAACGGCGGCGACGAGGGGTTGGGGGAGTTGTAAAAGATTCCGTTCATCGGGCTGGTGATTGGAATACCGACCGCGGCCACGGGAGGCGAGACTGAGACCGTCTCCTCGACCTCCGCCTCCTCATGGACTTCGGTCGCCACTCCCGAGGCGACCACCACAGGCGTCGCCGGCGAGCGCCGAAATGCGATCCGAAAACCGTCCACCGTGAGCGACGCCTCGCTCAGCCGGAACTCTTCCATGAGGGCGGCAACCGAATCGACCTGATCCATGTAATCGGGCACGGGCCGATTATGGCTTAACCTGTCCTTGAAACGCCGCGAACTTGCATCGAATAAACTTGCCTCCTATGCAGTTTCGAGTTGAGAAGGACAGTTTGGGCGAGGTGCAGGTTCCGGCCGGCGCCTATTGGGGGAGCCAAGCGGAGCGGTCGCGCAACCTCTTCCAGATCTCTGGGCTCACCGAGCACCCGAAGATGATCGATGCCTACATCCTGCTCAAGAAGGCGTGCACGGTCGCCAACACGGAGCTGGGCCTCCTCGACAAGCAGATCGGCGACGCGATCGTCCAGGCCGCCGACGAGATCCTGGCAGGCAAGTTCCGCGACCAGTTCCCCGTCGACGTATTCCACATGGGCGCCGGAACCAGTTTCAACATGAACTGCAACGAGGTCCTCGCGAACCGCGCCGAAGAGATCCTCGGCGGGGGCCTCGGCGAGTACCAGAGGGTCAACCCGAACGACCACCCCAACTACGGCCAAAGCACCAACGACACCTTCCCTGCCGCCATGCGCATCATGTCCCGGCTCTTGTTGGATCCGCTTCTTGGAGCCGTTGACGAGCTTTCGGATGCGCTAGCTGCCAAAGGTCAGGAATTCGACACCATCCTCAAATCTGGCCGGACCCACCTTCAAGACGCCGTACCAATCCGTCTCGGACAGGAGTTCACCGCCTACTCGGTAGCCGTCAAGAAGGGCCGCCGATGGCTGGAGCACGCCGCCTATGAGCTCGAAGAGCTCGGTATCGGCGGAAGCGCCGCAGGAACGGGCCTCAACACGCATCCGCAGTACCGGTTCCGAGTGGTGGAGCTGCTGAGGGAGTACACGGGTCTGCCCTTCCGGCCAGCCGACGACCTCCGGGAAGCCATGCAATCGACTCTCGCGATGAGCAGCCTTAGCAGCGGCCTAAGAGTTCTCTGCCTGGAGCTCACGCGTATCTCGAACGACCTCCGGCTGCTCTGTTCCGGACCTCTCACAGGCATCGCTGAGATCGTTCTTCCGCCCGTCCAACCCGGCTCCTCCATCATGCCTGGCAAGGTGAACCCCTCAATGGCGGAGAACCTTAACTTGGTGCTTTTCCAGGTGCTCGGCCAGTGCCAAACTCTCGACTACTCGGTCCAGGCCGGACAGCTCGAGCTAAACGTCATGATGCCGGGGATGGCGTTCGCCTCGCAGTTCTCGCTTCAGATCCTCGCTAACACGCTCAAGACGTTCACGACCAACTGCGTCGTGGGGATCAAAGCCGACGCAGAGCGTTGCGCCCACTACGCGGAGACCTCGCCTTCACTGGCGACGGCCCTCAATGTGTTCATCGGCTACAAGCAAGCCGCCGCAGTGGTCAAAAAGGCGTTGGCTGAGAAGAAGACGATCCCGGACGTCGTCCGGGAAATGGGCCTTTTGGATGAAGAAACACTAAGAAAAGCGCTCGATCCCGCCCTTCTCACGGAACCCGGCATCCCCGGCCAGTAAGCCAACGTCTTAAAACTTACAAACTCAGCAACTTACCAACTCAAGATGAATCTCAAGACCACCCTCGTCGCCTCATTCGCAGTCTTCTCGCCCTTCGCTTCGGCCCAGTTTGGCCCCGGCATGACCCCGCCAAACACCGAATACATGCCTGCGCTGTTCATGAACCAAAAGGTTGTGGCGGATATGCATCTCTCACCAGCGGTCGCTCAGCAGGAGCAATCGATCCTGATCCAAGAGGGCATGAAGATGCTTTCAACAATGGGTAATAGGGGACAAAGCGTGGACCGCGTAAAGATGGCCAAGGCTGCTCTCGCCGCATATAAGAGCATGTCGGACAAGTCGCTTGCACCCCTCACGCCTGCGCAACGGGTCCGGTATCGACAGCTCAGCCTACAGTTCTTCGGTCCGCTGGCACTTATTCAGCCCAAGGTGACGAAGCAGCTCGAGATCACACCTGCCCAACACGCAAAGATGGTCGCGATCATCGCAAAGAACAGCCGCCAAGTGGCAGCTTCGATGCCAAAGCCCGGATCGAATGCAAATGGATACATGTCGGGCTACCAGAACGTTATGCAAGCCCAAGCGCGGGCTCGAGCTAGCGAAGAGGCTCAAATGAAGGCCGTACTTACGCGAGGGCAGCGCGCCAAGTGGGCCGCGATGCAGGGGCGAATCCTTCCGGGAATCGACAACCCGCTCGCGGGTTTCGGCGGAATGATGGGCGGAATGCACTAAAGGCATTAATCTGCCTACAGCCCCGATCTGGGGAGTCTGTCGCATGGAAGCCCAAGAGGCTTCACTCCCTTGGAAATTCCGCTGCGACGAACTTGACCAGGTCTGCCCCAGTTAAGTTGTAATAAGCGCCCAAGTTGTGGTCGATGCCCGGCAGCACCTTGTAGTCGAACTCGATCCCAAGGTCCTTGAGCGTCTCGACAAACGGAGCATGGCTCGCGAACGTCAGGTCTTTGTCTCCGACCACCATCATCAGTCGCACCTTGCCCTTGATTTGGTCGACGTTTTGCTTTGCCAGTTCCTCCGCCGAAGCGCCCGAGCGGCGGAATCCCAGCGCAGCCGCCCAAGAGGCTGCTGCTGAGAACAGATCTGGATGACTGAGAAGCAGCCGAACCGAACCACCACCTCCCATCGAGAAGCCGCAGATGCTCCTCCCTTCTCGAGAAGCGATCGTTCGAAACTGCTTGTCGATCTGAGGAATCAGCTCCTTCACGATCAGCGTCTCACCCATCACCTTCTCGTCCGGGTGGTCCTGATAGCCGCTCATTCCGCCGTTTGGGAACACGCAGATCACATCCGGGATCGTTTTGGCTGCCATCTGGGTCTTGACAAGCCCCGAGAACCCACCTGCATCCGAGTTCTCGTTTCCGCCAGCGCCATGAAGGAAGTAAATAACGGGGTAGCGGCGCGTTCCTTCTGCGTAGCCTGGCGGCAAGAACACGTTGTAGCCGACATCCCTATCCATTGAGGGGCTGTGAAGCACGAAGTGCTGAATACCGGGAATGGCCGGGCCGTCGGGAATGTTCCAGCGAACCTCCGGCCGAGGATGGGCTGGGTTCGGAGGATTCGTTTGGCCAAAGCCCAATGAAGTCGCTGCTGCAAGCACCACGACAAGACCGACCTTAGTACAAGTCACTTTTGATCCTCCCATTTACTCTGAAAGTCGTACGTTCCAGGCTCCAACTCAAAGACAACAGCCTTTGGCCCCGTTCCATTGATCTTCAAGCCGCCACTCTGGACCGACTGCGAGTCGGTGGTGGGAAGGTGAAGGGTGGCGCGAGAGTTAGGCGGCACCGTCACCCTCAACGTCAGGAAGTTGCCAGTTCGTTTCCAAGACAGATCTACCGTTCCATACAGGGTTCGGTAGCTTCCCGCTACCTGCTCTATGGGCGTCATCAAGGGACGCAGAACGAGGTGCTGATAGCCGACTTCCTCAGGAGCCTGTGTGATTCCGAGCAGTCCTTCGATGAACCACGCCCCGACATACAGGTAAGAGCTGTGAAGCTGGGACATCTTGCCCGGCCAATCCTCGGGAAACGTCGTGTGACCCTCCTTGAGGAAGTTGCCCCAACTCGGATAGTCGTCTTTCGACACCATTGCGTAAAGGAGGTCGGCACGGTTGCTGTCCAGAAGCTCCCGGAAGAGCAGGGCTCCGCCCGTAATGCCGCCGAAGATATGGCCTCCACGATGGACCAGAATCTCGTCCTCAAGCCGCTTTTCCACGCCCTCTCTCTCACTCGGCAGTGGCACCTTAGCTAGCAGCGCGGCAGCAAGATACTGTTCGTCGCCCGTCGCGTAGTTGCGCGTATCGGGATGATAGAACTTGGCTCGAATCGCCGCACGAACCTCGTCGGCTCGGGCTTCATAAGTCGTTTTCTCACCGAGGATCGTGCCAATCCTGGAAGCCAGATCCAAGGCGTAGGCCCAGTAGCAGTTGTTGTAACACTGCGTCTCGGGGAACGTGCCGTTGACGTTTCCATCGGCGCCGGGCCACAACCAGTCGCCGAGAAAGTCCCAGTCGCCACCCCACTTCTCCAGAAGGTTGCTATGCGCCTTGGTCTCGAGAAAGGCGAGCCAACGCTTCATGGTAGGAAAGTTCGCACGCAAGATCTCAACGTCGCCGTAATGAAGATAGACCTCCCACGGCAGATGGATGCAGAATCCGCTCCAGGCGGGCCCTCCGCCGCCCCAGTAGGTGGGTGCGGTGTAGGGCAGATTCCCATCGGGCGACTGGACATCCCGCCAGTCTTGGCTCCACTTGGTGTAGAAGGCGCCCATTCCGTAGTTCATGAGCGCGGTTTGAGTGGTGGCATGCGCGTCTCCGCCGTAGCCCATCCGCTCCCGTTGCGGGCAGTCCACCACGTACCCGCCGACGCTGAGATTTTCGAACGTCCTGAGGCAAGTCTGATAGATCTGGTTGAGCATCGGGTCCGAGCACTCGAACGAAGCAAGTTGCCCGTAGTCGGTGCGCACATTCCAGCCGCGGATGGACTCTTTGTCGGGCAACCCGCTCAGACCGTGAACCGTGACCCACCGGCCCGACATGTAGTTGAAACGGTTCCGGAACACGCCCCAGCCCGATGGTCCGATCACGTACGTGCTGTGCAGCTTGTGGGTCCGTGCCTGACCCTTTACCTCCGAAAACTCGATCTCGATGCGGTCGCCCGGCTTGCCCCAAACAGGAATCTCCACCCAACCGGCGAAGTTGACCCCCATGTCGACGAGACATGAGCCGTCCGGGTTCGCCTCAACTTTTGCCGGATAGATCACGCCCTCCGTCTTGTTCGGTTCGATAACCGCCGAAGAAACTTCGACCTTCGGATCGTACTCAACGGCAGGTTCCCAACCGGTTGCATCAAAGCCGACCGTATTCCAGCCCGGGACCTCTCGGTCGGCGTCGTACTCTTCTCCGCCGAAGTTCATGAAGTCCCACACGCCCAAAAGGTGGTTGGGGCTTGGGTGGGTCAGCCACGTTTCATCCGTCTCGAAATGAGTGTGCTGTCCTCCCTCCATCCAGATGTTCCCCTGAGCGAGGACCATCGGAGTAGGCTGGCGGCCTGAGCTAAGGTAGCCGGGATAGATCGACCAGGAAACTCCAAGCCACAGAGCAACCACGTTGTGTCCTTGCCGGAGAAGAGGACCGACCTCGTAAGTGACGTATCGAGCCCGCCTGAGGTGGTCGGAAACGCTGGGCTCAAGGACCCCGTCGCCGACACGAATGCCGTTTACGTAGAGCTCGTGGTAGCCGATCGAGGCCACTTGGATCGCAGCTCGGGTCGGCTGGGAGGGCAACTCTAGCTCCTTGCGCAGCCAAGGGTCGGAAACTGTGTTCTCTTTGACGATGTAGTTGGGTGACTTGGGCGGGTGTTCGAAGATGCCTTTCGCTCCAATCCATGTCCCTTTCCAGTCACTGGCGTGCAGCAGACCCATGGTCCAATGCGCCGGCTCGCTCCAAGTCGCATGTCCACGATCGTCAGTCACCTGCACCTTCCACCAGCACTCCTGGTTGGAAGCCAACGGCTTGCCTGCATACGCGACGAAAGTCGAACGATCTGACTTGATTTCGCCGCTATCCCATAGATCGCCCTTTTCGTTGCTAAGGCCTTTGAGGCTCGAAGCCGCCAAGACGCGATAGGCGGTTTGGCGCAAACCGCGCCGGTCGGGGTCGCCGGACTCCATCCGCCAGCTTAGCCGGGGCTTCTCGACGTCGAGTCCCAGAGGTTCCGCGAGGTATTCGGCTCGTAAGTCAAGAACCGTTACACGGTGAGGGTCCTTTGCGAACAGAAGTGGCGCGAAAGCGTGAAGGCACTTGCGCCAAACCTGCCACTCGTGCGAACCGTCGCACGCGAACCACACATGGCGAATGCCCTGGCTTTCCAAAGCCTGATGGCTTTGCACCCCGCCCTTATAAAATGAATCGTCCTTTCCGCACCCGAGCCACAACAGTCGAAGAGTACGGTTCGCTTCAGACGGGGTCTCCAAGACCTTGCCTTGTAGCGGCCGAAAGAAGGCACTGAAGATGCCAATGGAACGGAAGACCTCAGGATGGTTCAGCCCGATCTGAGCTGCCTGACCGCCTCCCATGGAAAGGCCGGCCAAGGCCCGGTGATCAGCGTCGGCGAGTGTCCGAAACTCACGATCGACTGCAGGTATCAGATCTTGCAGGAGGTTTTTCTCGAAGCCGCTCCGGCTCTTGTCTGGGGTCTCGGCGTAGCCGTTGTCCATCACGACCAGCATCGGCTGTGCCTTGCGTTCGGCAAGTAGGTTGTCGACGATCGCGCAAAGATGCCCCTGCTCGCTCCAGCCCCGCTCACTTTCACCTGCGCCGTGCTGCAGGTAGAGGACCGGATAACGATTCCCGCTTCTGTCGTAATCGGGAGGGGTGTAGACGAAAGCTCTTCGTCGCTTTCCAGTGACCTTCGAGTCGTATTCGAATGGCCGAACATGGCCATGTGGAACGTCCCGGACATCGTAGAAGCTCGGCGTCGGCTCCGGCACCTCCAGGCCGCTCGTCTCCTGCCCCCAGCCGAAGTAGGTTCGACTGCTTGGGTCGTTCACATGCTTTCCGTCGACGATCAGCTCGTAGTAGTGGAATCCCGGCGATACAGGAGGCGTGGTGACGGTCCAGTTCCCGCTGCCATCGTTCACCATCGGCATCGCACGCGGACCCATGTCGACACTTTTGGGATTGAGCAAGACCGAGTGCGCATCAGGAAGCGAGACCTGGAACGTGACTGTCTGATCGGAGTTGATGCGAGGGAACTTGCTTCCAGCAACGTTCGAAGGGGCAGGAGTCTGGGCCATGGCGAGGGT
>DASZPA010000002.1:0-7400 GCA_035550555.1 Fimbriimonas sp. | reverse complement strand
ATCCGCTCGTAGGTCATGCCGTAATAGCTGACCGTGCTGTACCGCGAAGCCAGGCGAAGCTCGTTGAAGATGTCTTCGGATGTCTTAAAGTGGTCGAAATACTTTCCTTGACCGAATCGATGAGCAAGGTCGAGGATGATGTCGGTATCGCAGCGTGTTTGCCCGGAGGGGTCACGGCCGCGCGGATCCGATTGACTCGCGCCTCACCCGAGGTGACGGTTCCGTCCTCCTCCTCGTGCAGTGAGCCGGCCAGGACGATATCGGCGTGCTGGGCGGTCTCGTTGAGGAAGAAGTCGATCGCCGTGTAGTGCTCCAGCCGCTCGAGGGCTTCGCGAGTGAAGTTGCTGTCCGGCAGTGAGACAAGGGGGTTGAAGCAGATCGAGATGAGCCCCTTGATCTCGCCCGAGTGGATCATCTCCATAATCACCGGCGCTGGGTGACCCTTGTGAGGAATCTCCGATTCGTCGCAATCCCAAACCTTTGCGACATACGCGCGATGCTCCGGATTCTCGATGTCGCGGTTGCCGGGTAGCTGGTCGCACTTGTGGCCGTGCTCGCGGCCGCCCTGGCCGTTGCCCTGTCCGGTGATGGTGCCGTAACCGCAGCCAGGACGGCCTATGCGGCCCGTCGCAAGCACGAGGTTGATGCAGGAGAGAACGTTCTCGGTCCCTTTCGTGTGCTGCTCGATACCCCGCGCGTGAAGCAGGAACGAGGTCTTTGCCTCGCCCCACATCCGAGCGGCGCGGAGAATGTCATCGAGCTGGACGCCTGTGATGCGGGCCGCATCCGGCAAGGAGAGCTCCATTGCGGCAGCCGCGGTCTCGGTCCAGCCACTGGTGTAGTTCTCGACGAACTCCTGGTTCACCATCCCTTCTTCGATGAGCACGCGAAGCATCGCACCAAACAGTGCGGAGTCGGTGCCGGGGCGGACCGGTAGATGGAGGTCGGCGGTACGGGCCAGAGGCGTTACCCTCGGGTCCACCATGATGAGCTTGCCGCCTTTGTCGCGAGCGCGCCAGATGTAGTCGGTGGTGATCGGAGCGCACTCAGCGACGTTGGTGCCGGCGCAGAGAATGACCTCCGCCTGAGGGATATCGATCCAGGCGCCGGCTGTTCGGTCGACGCCAAACGCTTTCTTGTTTCCGGCACCCGCCGAAACCATGCATAGCCGCCCGTTGTAATCCAACTCGGCAGTCTTCACACCAAGACGTGCGAACTTGCCCATCAGGTAGCTCTTCTCGTTTGTAAGCGAGACTCCGGAGAGGACTGCGACCGAGTTGGGGCCGTGCTGCTCTTGAATTCGACGGATACTTTTGACGGTCGTCTCAAGCGCCTCTTCCCACTCGATAGGAACGAATCCCACGCCCTCTGCCCGCTTCATAGGCGACAGCAGTCTGTCGGGGTGGTTGTCCTGCAAGTACCGCTTGATTCCTTTTGGGCACAGCTTGCCTCGGTTGAAGGGAAACTCTTCCCACGGCTCGAATCCGATCACGCGGTTGTCGCGAACCTTGAGCTGAATGCCGCAGCCTTGGCCACAGAAGCAGCAGTGAGTTTTGACCAGCTTCTCAGCTTCGCCGCGATGTTGCCAGCCGCCGTGGGGTTCGTAAGCCAGATGAGGACCGAAGGATTCGATCAGTTGATCGGGTGGAACGGGAAGTTTCGCCATGGGTTAGGAATTAGCCGGCAAACGGAACATCGCCCAGCAGCGCAGCTTGGTTGAGCGCGATCAGTTTGCGCTTTTCTTCGGGAGAAAGGTTCTGATGCTCGCCAAAGTCGAAGCCGAGCTCCTTCATCACTTGAGCAAGGTCGTCGTGGTGGATCTGGCTTTGATAGGGTTTGCCGCTACGGACACAGAGAGCCTGCGGACCCTTCGCACCCTCCTCTTTATAGAACTGAACACCAAGTTGGGCAGGCCTTTGAAAGACGTGAAAGAGCTTTCCAAAAGGCATCCAGAGGAGCAGAACGATGACGGTGAAGGCGTGCAGGAGTGAAAGGAACGAGAAATGCTGCCCACCCATCAGCTTATAGCTGGCGGTTAGCATAAGACCGCTCACTGAAACGGCGAACAGGAGGAACAAGGGAATCAGGTCGTTCTCCAGGCTTTGAACAGCCTGGGCGCCGTGATCGAACAGCCGCCTGTGCATCGCGGCCGCCACACCCACGATGATCATGATCGCCGAGATCACCAACCCGTTGAACATCAGAAACCCGATGATCGAGTGCGGCGGGAACGAGAACTGGTTCGTCCCCATAAATTCGACGATGTAGTTGCCGGCGGTGTCGTGGCCAAACGAAACCCATCCCCAGCTCAAGGGAAAGGTGATAGCGAAGGCGAGCAAACAGCCCCACGCCATGCACATGTGCGCAAACCATCGGCTCTTGCCCCGGTTGGCGATGAACTTCTGGGCGACGATGTTTCGGAACAGAAGGGCGACCAGATGGAAGCAGCTCTTGACGAACGTCTTGGGCCGGGCGATGAGGCGAAGGCTCGCGACGAAGTATTTCCAGGTCGGCGGCCGCTGGATCCACATCAGATACCGGTAAACCAGCCCGAAGGCGGCGAACACGGTGGCAGCCGCGTAGGCCGCGAGCGGTGTATCGAATCGGGTGAGAGACCCGGAGCCAATGTAGATGGCTCCGAGTACCAGGCAACTCGCAAAGGTTGCGCCGGCGAAAGCGAGGAACTGGGAATGAGGAACAGATTTCGCCTTCATCGTTGTCACTGATTCACTTTCCCCAACTTAGTTTCGAGAGAGCACGGGCTCCCTGTCGGGTCGGGGGCTCGGCGGGTTGCTCGGCAGTTCCGGCTCGCCGGCTGCCTGAGCCGCTCTCGCCCGGTCCTGCTCGTGGCCCATCTTGAGGATCACGAGGTGCATCCAGATCAAGCTCGCTGCCGCGGCGACCGCTAGGAACAGCCAGCAGCTGCTCCAGAGTCCGGTGGTCTGCAGGAGCCATCCGAAGAGGATCGGGCACAGAAAGCCGCCGAGGCCTCCGATGACGCCGACCAGACCGCCCACGACACCCACGTCGTTCGGGAAGTAGTCCGGGATGTGGCGATAGACCGCGGCCATTCCGAAGCCCATCATGACGCCGGCCAGCAAAACGACCGCGCTGAATACCCAAACGTTGGCTTGAAAGAACACATGTGTCACGCCTCGGGCGATGATCTGCTTCTTGCTCACCGATTGGCCCATCTTCACGGCCGGCTCTTGCCAGGACTGGAAGCGGGGCAGGACCAGGTTGCCTTCCGCCTCGGACGGAGCTGCCGGCGCCGGATGAATCGTGTAGTTCTTTGGGCCGATCGACACGGAGGTCGGAGTGACGGCGCTTACGACGCCGGCATTGTCGGCCATGATTCCCTCGCCAGGAGAAGTGATCATCATGCGGGGCGCCACAAGCGCCAGGAAGAGCAGCGTGTATCCGCTCAGGACGAGGTACATCGTTCCGCGGGCGCCGAACTTGTCGCTTGCCCAACCCCCCAAGGCTCGTGTGATTCCGCTAGGCAGGCTGAATGCCGCGGCCATTAGGCCGGCGGTCGCCAGGGACATGCCGTAGACGTTCAAGTAGTAAGGGATCAGCCACTGCGACAGCGCCACGAAGCCGCCGAAGACGACGAAATAGTAGAGCCCGAAGCGCCAGACGCGCAGATCGCGAAGCGGGCTCAGCATGGTTGACCAAGTCTTCTGCTTGGCCGAATCAACCTTCTTGTTGGTCGCGAAGACCGCGAAGATCGCGGCGACTGCCACGAGCACGCCGGCATAGATCAAAGGCAATCCTCGCCACCGCTCGGCCTCGGCTCCGTTTTTGGTGAGCGCGTTCAGAAGAGTGGGTGCGCCCATGCTGGTGAGAGCCGAGCCGGCCGTTCCCATACCGAAGATGCCGAGAGCCGTTCCCTGGCGTTCTTTGGGGAACCAGAGAGACGTGTAGGCGATGCCGGCGGCGAACACGGATCCGCTTAAGCCGAAGATCAGTCCCGTCATGACGAACATCGCCATTCCGCTTACCGCGCTGGTTGCAACCAGTCCCGCAGCGGAGAGCAGCATAATCGCGATGACCACGGGCTTACCGCCGAAGCGGTCCGTCAACAGTCCCACTGGAAGCCGCAGGATGGACCCGGTCAGGATGGGAGTGCCGATCAGCATGCCCATCTGCGCCTTGTCGATCGTCAGCAATCCATGGTCGGTAAGGAAGGCCGCAAGCACGCCGTAGAGTGTCCACGCCGAAAAGCAGACCATGAAAGCGAGGGTGTTGAGAAACAGGATCCTATTGGCACCCGGATTGGAAGAGCTCATAGCTAGATAACTCCCTCCGTCAGCTTGACGACGCCTCGGAGCATCCAAACATTGACGGCAAGAATGAGAACCGATACGGCTGCAGCCGGAAGGGCCATGGTGGACTTTCCGGATTGAAGGCTCTCCAGCACTCCCACGAAGAGCCAAAGCTGCAGCAGAACCAGCACCAGGTTGAAAAGAAGAAGCGCAGCAAAGACGGCCGATCTCTGCCGGCGGCGGTGGGCCGTGGTGCTAACTTTCACGGTCTCCCCCCTGCTTCACGCCGACGGCAAAGATGTGGTCGCCGCGGATCTCGAGCATGATCTCCGGCAGCGCTCTGGGCGGCGGGCCTTGTAAGACCGAACCGTCCTGGATGGAAAACGCCCCGTTGTGGCAGGGGCAGAAGAGTCGCTTCTTATCTGCCTCCCACTCCACCGGGCAAGAAAGGTGAGTGCATCGCCGGGAGTAGGCTCGAAAGACCCCAGGCTCGGACTGAACCAGGATGCACAAATCGTGTTCGCGAGGATAGGAGAATCCAAAGGAGCCGCCGACCGGAATTGCATCCGCGCGGCAGATCGCTTTCGCATCGAAGTTCCTGTGGTCTCGCGGTAGCTTTGTCCAAGCGGCGAGTCCGATCGAACCCAAGGCCAAGCCGCCGCTTGCGAGAGTCATGAACTTCAAGAACTCTCGGCGGCAAACGAAGTGGTCTTCGTCCCAGTCGATCGGAAAGTCGTTAGCGAGTCTGTTATCCATGTTTAGGCACCAGCCAATTCCAGGAGATTCACGCGGTCCATCAAGCCATCGCGGTTCACCCGGCCGATCAAGTCGCTCTTGCGGATGACCTGTTGAGTGGTCACGTCGATCCTCCGCTGCGTGGCCGGCATCATCACGCTAACCATCGTGCGAATGGTGCGGCCGCCGAAGTTGAACTCGTTGACCGGATGGCTCTTTCTCCGCTCGGCGATCTCCTCAGCCGTTCCAAAGAAGAGCGCCTCCGAGGGGCACACGGTCGCGCACATCGGCTTGAGCCCGACCGAGGTGCGGTCGTAGCACATGTCGCACTTCATCATCATGTCGGGCTTCGATTCGTACTTCGGAACACCGAAAGGACAGGCGAACACGCAGTTGGTGCAGCCGATGCACCTGGGCTTGAGCGCGCTCTGAACGACTCCATCCGGAGTTCGCTTGATCGCGTCGGCAGGACAAACCGCCGCGCACGCCGGCTCGTCGCAGTGCATGCAGACGACAGGGGTGGTCTGAACCGTGTGTCCCCGATCGATCTCGACGAGGTGAATCATGGAGACGCCGGGATGGGTGTCGCACTCGGCGCAAGCCTGGACGCAGGCTCTACAGCCGATGCATCGGCTTGGGTCTAGGTAAAAGTGCTTTTCCATCGCGGCGCGTCTCGATCGGTCACCTTTCTCATGCGAGCTTCTATCGCACTCGGAGGCATTTCCAGGTCGAATTGTAGGCGCGCGCCAAGCGGCAAGCAAGTCAGCGTTTTCCCGTCGCCAGAACCCTGTCATGGAATTGAAGGACATTGGAACGGCAGTGGCCCCTTCGGAACCCCCTTTCCCCCGTTCGCGCCCACCTCCGCCAGAGCTTTGGCGGGCATGCGCTTGCGAATCCGACGGCCGAATTACGACAACGATGGCGCGTCCTTTGGGATAAGGTTGGCACTGAGCGAGGGCAGCGCTCTGAAAGCCTCGAGGCCCAGCCGTACTATTCGCATGCCAATGCAAAAAGACTTCAGGTGACGTTCTGCTGACGGTACGTCGTTACAGTAGGTTGCGATTCGTGCTACCGCAGGCCCGCCATGACTTTCCGACTACTTCAGCTTCGCAGACTTATGCCTCTCGCCCGTACGGGGGCTCGTATCGATCCGTTGGCCTCGGCGGTGAAAGAGGATGCGGGGGCGTGCAAAAAGAAAGTTTCGCCGAGAAGACCATCTTTCAGATGGCTGACACTGTGTGCCGGACTCCTCGCGTCGTGGCCGCTCCTCGAGGGAGGGTGCGGAGGCATTGGCGGCTCGAACCCTTCAAGCGACTATACCAACGTCCTGATCTTTACCGCGAACGCTGGAAGCAACGATATCAGCATGATCCACGCCGATCCTGTTTCGGGGCAAATGAAGTTCCTTCACAAGTACCCGGCAGGTAAGCATCCAAGCTTCATATCCACCGATGGACGCGACGTTTTTGTGTCTAACCAGGCAGACAACACGATCTCGGTCTTCGCCATCTCGACCGATGGCAATTCACTAAGCTTCGTCGCGACGGTCCCAACAGGTACGTCTCCTTCCTCGATGTCTTTTGCCCAGGGAGGCGGCACTCTTTATGTCGCCTGCGGAGGGTCTAACGAAGTCCGCGTCTATGACGTCAGCGGTTCCGGGGCTCTAAAGCAGAAAGCAGTCATACCGACTGGAGGGAGCCCGACTTCGGTCGTCGATTTCTTTGAGCGGAACAAGGAGGGCCGAGGTTCCTTTTATGTGACCAATTTTACGAGCAACTCCCTGACGCTTGGCGCCACGCTGAGCGACGTGCCGAGCCTTCAAAAGAATTCAACGGTTTCGGAGGCAGGCGGACCGTACTTCGCGACGGAAGTTGCAGGGGATTTATACACCTTGGATCTCTCGGGCAATAAGATGACGGTCCATCATCCGATCACCGACAGCAACGGGGTTCCAACGGGCTTCGATGCGACCAAGACGAAGTCCTACAGCACGGGGATGGGACCAGTAGCCATGGCCGGCTTGTACCTGTTTACGGCGAAGCAAGAGTTTTACGTCGCCAATCGAATATCCAAGACGATTGGCCTTTATCAGCAGACCATGTCGCCGAGCGGGCAGTTCAGCGAGGTGGCTCCCGATACTCCTGCGAGCGTCGATGCCGGTGGCACGATCAACGATGTGACCACGATCTTTCGAGTTGCGGACGACGCGAGCCTCCATGGCCTGGTTTACACGGTGAACGACGAGGGGTCTCTCAGGCTCTATCAGCTCAATCAGAACCTCATCCCTTCCTTTGCGCAATCGATCGACACGCAAGGTAAGAACCCAACGAGCATCGCTGTGACAAACGGCAGCCCCCTTATCATTGAGGATCTGGCCATTTCCTCATTCGCGCCGGA
>DASZPA010000001.1:0-6251 GCA_035550555.1 Fimbriimonas sp. | reverse complement strand
CTGTTGGCGTTCATCCAGAGTCCGGCGGGTCATGCCGCCCTTCTTCGTCGGGGGCGATCATCGACGGCGAGTTTGTCTCTCACTGCCAGGGAAGTTGGCGCCGTCCTGGTTCCCTTACCGCCCCTGGACGTGCAGCGCCGGATCGCAGATCTGATCCGAGCGGCCGAAGAAAACCACGAAGCGGCGGTGCGGGCTGCGGAGCAACGGCGAGCTGTTGCTCTCGCCGTTGCCCACCAGCTGTTCGCGGGCACAGGCACTCACGGCGACACGACTGCGAATGAAGGTTGATGGAGAACACCCGATGCACAAGATGACCTTTTTCCCCCTGGGCAATGCAGACTGCTGCCGCATCGATCTCGCGTGTGGCAAAAAGCTGCTGTTTGATTTCGCCGCCACGTCTGACCCCGAAGATCGGGGGGATCTTCGCTGCGACCTTCTGAAGGAGCTGCGCGAAGACCTCGAGAGGTGCGGCCGCGACAGCTTTGATGTCGTGGCGTTCAGCCATCTTGACCAGGATCACTTCAAGGGCGCGGCCGACTTCTTCCATCTCGAGCACGCGGCGAAGTACCAGGGATCTGACCGCGTGAAGATGGACATCATGTGGGTCCCGGCCGCCCTCATCACGGAGGAGAATTGCGACCTGGAAGAAGCGCGCATTCTGCAGCGGGAGGCGCGCTATCGATTCAAGCAGGGGACAGGAATCCGCGTCTTCTCACGGCCCGAACGGCTGAGCGCCTGGTGCCAGCAGAATGGGGTTCGACTCGATGATCGCCGCCATTTGATCACAGACGCCGGAGGTCTGGTCCCCGAGTTCAACATCGCGGCCGACGGCGCGGAGGTGTTCGTCCATTCACCGTTCGCGGTGCGCCAGAACGAGAACGACGTCGAGATGCGGAACGAGGATTCCCTGCTGTTCCACGTCACGTTCGATGTCGAGGGCGCGTTGACCAAGGCCCTGCTGTTGGCGGACGGCACCTACGAGAGCCTGTCCCTGATCGTCAGCATCACGAAGGCTCATGGCCGCGAAGAGCGCCTTGAATGGGACATCGCCAAGTTGCCCCACCACTGCAGCTACCTTTCCGTGGGCCCGGATAAGGGGCAGACGAAGACTCTGCCTACTGATCACGTGGCTTACCTGTACGAGAAGAAGGGGCAGCGCGGTGCGATCGCGATTTCGACGAGCAAGCCGATCCCCGTTGAAGGCAGCGCCGAAGACGAAGACCCCCAGCCGCCGCACCGGCAGTCAGCGAACTACTACAAGGGGGTCGTCCAGCAGCTCGGGGGTCAGTTCGTCGCCACGATGTCCCATCCTAACGTCGCCGCCCCGAAGCCGCTGGTCATCGAGATAGGGCGGACGAAGGGAACCCTCAAGAAGCCCACGTCAACCGCTGCGATTACGGCGACGACCCGTAACGCCCCCCGCGCCGGCTAGGCACATGAGCGACGACTTCTTCGGCGTGCCGGGCGATCCTGTTCCACCCGAGGACCTTCGGATCCCGAAGGCGCGAGATCTCGCCCTTCGCCTCAAGGCTACGCAAATCCAATTTGCGACTCTTGTAGAGTGCCGCCGTGCAGGAGACGTGGAGCTCGTCGTCTTCGACGTGGACGTTGAGGTCCCTCAGGTAGTGGTTCACCAGATTCACCCGTCGGAGCGCATATCGGTCGGATTCTCCGAGGCCGATACCCGCATCCCGCAGGTACACGCCCTTCGGAAAGATTTCCCTGAGGTTCCTCATCTCAACCTCCAAGCTGAGGAGTACCCACGAAGTCTCTGCCTGTACGACCAGCGGTACGAGGAACTCAAACGGCACTGGACCTCCCCTCGTCTCGTCCATCGGATCCGCGAATGGCTCGCTCTGACAGCGACAGGTGACCTTCACCGCAGGGACCAGCCGCTCGAACCTTTGCTCGTCGACTTCGTAGGCCATCTGGTTCTACCTAACAGCGTACTCAACGCGACTTCAGCTCCCGAACGACTGTTCGTCGGAGGCACCGGTCCGGATGCGATGGGAAGGCCGTTCCTGGTCGCGAAAACGAGCGTTCCAGAGGGAGTCAAACCGAACCTGATCGCCAGTGTTCATCGTTGTTCTGCGCAGACCCATGGAACAATTCGTCGACGGCCGACCACGTTCAAGGAGCTCGCGGATCTGGTCAGTGAGACCGGAACGGATCTAACCGACGAACTGCGGCACCGGTTGCGGGAGTGGCACGGTAGTGACCCGACGGTTCTGGAGTCGCATCTCCTATTGGTTCTCGTATTGCCTAAGAGACGCGACGATGCGGGGGCGATCGAGACCGTTGAGACATGGGCGTTTTACCTCGGTGTCCCGTTGCCCGGATCCGGGGACGATCTCCGCATTCGCAAGATCGGCGAGGAGCTCGGGGTCTGGGTTCTCCAGAACGGCCAGGTCGGTCGTCTCCTCTCCTTCGACGCGACCAAAGCTGGCGAGAAGGTCGGCCTCGATGTCCTCAATGTCTCCTTCCATCTGACGCACCTCCTTGCTGCAGCGCTGAATGGTCGCCCTTCTCCGAAGGACTCCAAGATCGTCGCGGTCGGCCTCGGTGCGCTCGGGTCCCAAGTCTTCATGAACCTGGCGCGTGCCGGCTTCGGTCGATGGACCCTGGTCGACAACGACCACCTCATGCCCCACAACGTCGCCCGCCATGCGCTGGATGTGCGCTTTTTAGGAAGGAACAAGGCAGAGGCCCTCGCTCTTATCGCCAACGCAAACCTCGACGGTCCAGAAATGGCCTCCCCTCTGCCGGTCGATGTGCTTCTCCCGCGCGATCGGCGTGATGAGCTCGTGGCTGCTTTCCAGAGCACCGAAGTGCTGCTCGACATGTCTGCGTCCGTAGGCGTCGCGCGGGTGTTGGCTGCAGACGTCGAAAGTAGCGCCAAGCGCGTTTCCGTCTTTCTCACGCCATCTGGCCGCGATCTCGTGCTGCTAGCCGAGGACGCCGACCGAAAGCACCGCCTTGACGCGCTCGAGATGCAGTACTACCGAACGGTCGCCAACGATGACCGTCTGTCGGGCCACTTTGATCTCGTCGAGGGCCAGCAGCGGTTCGGACAATCGTGCCGCGACATAACGAGCTCCCTGCCGCAACACCTCGTCGGCCTTCACGCCGCGACGGCGGCACGGGAACTCCGCCAGGTTGTGACGACGCCGCAACCTGCAATCGCCGTGTGGCGGGCTGACGATGCCGGCGGCATCCGCCGTATCGACATCGCACCCCGCGCAGGTGTTCGCCAGAAGTTCGGGAAGTGGACCGTTGTCACGGACGATGGCCTGGCTGAGAAGCTGGCCGCGCTCCGAAATGAACGGCTCCCGAACGAAACCGGGGGAGTCCTCCTTGGCTCATTCGATCAGGAGCGCAGCATCGTCTACATCGTAGACGCGCTGTCGTCTCCTCCTGACAGTAAGGAATGGCCGACGCTCTACATCCGCGGAAGCAAGGGTCTCAGCGACGCCGTTGAGAGTGTGCGACGTCGGACGCACGAGATGCTCGAGTACATCGGCGAGTGGCATTCGCATCCGCGGGGATACTCTACTGCCGCTAGCTCTGATGACCTCCAAGTCTTCGCGTGGCTGACCGCCTTGATGGAGTCCGATGGTCTCCCCGCGGTCATGATGATTGTCGGCGACCCCGGTCGCACCAGCTGCTACGTAGGCGTAGTCGATGCAGGCGAGAGCCTGCTGCAGATAGCGGGAGGCTCCACATGACGAAAGGTTGGCTCAGCTACGTGAACCTGAGTGACCCCTACGAACGGAAGGCCCGCTTTCTTCCCGCGGCTCTTTCGCTCCTGCCACTGGTTCCTCTCTCGGCGAGTATGGGCGCTCCGTTCCTCGACTGGATGAAGATTCTAGTCGGAGGAGTGGGACTTGGGGCAATTGTGGCCGTCGCAATTTCGCACGGCGCCTCTGCTTGCGGTAACCGCTTGCAGGAGAGCCTCTGGCCGGCCTGGCCGCACGATTCGCCAACGAACCTGTGGCTGCAACCGGAGAACCGATCGGTATCGTCCCAGCAGAAGACGCGATGGTATCAGTCCATCAAGGACCTCGTCGGTCTCGACATCCAGGCGGCGGCTTCGAGTGCCGATCCTGAGGAGCTCAAGGCTGTCATTAATGATGCGATCCGGGCCCTTCGGAACCGCCTCTGGAGTGCGCCGGAAGGTGAGCGTTTGCGCCTGCACAACATCGACTACGGCTTCGCTCGAAATCTCGCTGGCCTTCGGCCGGTCTGGCTCCTGCTAGCCGCTGGGAGCTTGGTCGGATGTTGGCTCGGGTACGCGCGACTCGGACGACCCCTTCTCTGGGCCGTCGTCTCGACCGTGCTCGCAGTTGGGACGTTCGCCTTCGCGTGGCTCCTGCCCTCATACGTGAGGAAGAAGGCCCACTACTACGCAGAGAGTTTCTTCGAGGGAGCCGTAGCCCTGACGGGCAAGACCCAGACTTCCACACCATCAAAGGGAGAGTGATCTTGGCGACTGTTACCCCTGCTCGGTTGAACGGCCATCTCTGGGCCGCCGCGGACATCCTCCGCGGCTCCATCGATTCCTCCGACTACAAGAACTACATTTTTGGCTTCCTATTCTTGAAGCGACTCTCCGATCGGTTCGAGGAAGAGGCCGAGCACCTGATTGCGACAGGGGCAGACGATGACGTCGCGTGGAGCGATCCAGATGAGCATCAGTTCTTCGTGCCCAAGCGGGCCCGATGGAAGGACATCGCAAAGCTGACCAAAGATATCGGCGACGCGCTGAACAAGGCATGCGGCGCGCTCGAGGACGCGAATGCAACCCTTGAAGGCGTGCTCCTCGGGATCGATTTCAACGACAGCCGACGGCTCGGCGACGGCAAGCAGCGTGACAGTATCCTGCACCGTCTGATCGGTCACTTCTCGGAACTCTCGTTGCGGAATGCCGATCTTTCCGAACCGGACATGCTAGGCCGCGCCTACGAGTTCCTGATCGAAAGGTTTGCCGACGACGCGGGTAAGAAGGGCGGGGAGTTTTACACTCCTCACAGCGTCGTCGAGCTGATCACTGAGCTTCTCGATCCAGAAGATGGAATGCGGATCTGCGATCCGACATGCGGATCCGGCGGCATGCTGATCCAGTGCGCGGCACACGTCGCCAAAAAGACTCGCCGAAGAATGGGTACCGACTCGATCAATGTCACGTTGCACGGGCAGGAGAAGAATCTCGGGACGTGGGCCATCTGCAAGATGAATATGCTCCTGCACGGGCTCTCGGACGCGCGGATCGAAAAGGGCGATACGATCCGCGAACCGAAGCTCGTGCACGGTGGCGAGCTGATGCTCTATGACAGGGTGATCGCGAATCCACCGTTCAGCCTCGACAAATGGGGCGTCGAAATGGCCGCGGAGGATCCATTCCAACGGTTCCACTATGGTTTGCCACCGAAGAACATGGCCGACTACGCGTTCGTCCAGCACATGCTCGCGACGCTGAGCGCGAAGGGCATGGTTGGCGTTGTGATGCCCCACGGTGTGCTGTTTCGCGGCGGCGGCGATGGCGCGATCCGCAAGGGCCTTGTTGAGGACGACCTGTTCGAGGCGATCATCGGGCTGCCCGAGAATCTCTTTTACGGCACGGGCATCCCGGCTGCGGTACTCATCTTGAACCGCGACAAGCCAAGGAAGCGCAAGGGTAAGGTCCTCTTCGTCCACGCCGCCGAGGGTTTCGAGGCTCGCGGTACGCAGAACGCGCTGCGCTCGCAAGATGTGACGAGGATCGTTGGCACGTTCCGAAAGTATGCCGACGAGGATCGCTTCTCCCGCGTCGTCCCCGTCGAGGAGATTAAGGAGAACGACTACAACTTAACGATCGCTCGGTATGTCGACACTCTCGAGCCCGAGAGAACAGCGGACATCGATGAAGCGCTTCGAGCCCTCCGGGAGCTTGAGGCAGTTCGCGACGCCGCGGCGGCCAAGATGGACAAGTTGTTGCGAGATCTCGGCCATGGGCGATAGGCGACCCGACGGTTGGACCGAGAGGCGCTTTGGCGACTTCTGTCGTGCGGTGGACCGTCGCGCGCAGGAAGGCATCGCTCTGCCACTTCTCAGCGTTACCAAGGATAGAGGTGTTTGGCTCTCCTGACGTTCGAGTGGGTGCGGATCACGGCGTCTTGATGACAGGGTGAAGGGTGAGGCCGGTGCAGCAAAGGAGGATGAGGCCGATGAGGCTACGGGCGCTGTGGAATCCGTAAGCGCGCCTGGTGAGCGTT